>CAJVYS010000090.1 GCA_913009875.1 uncultured Gammaproteobacteria bacterium
AGAGTGGTCTGTTTTTTTTTTTTTTTTCAAGCAGAAGACGGCATACGCGATATATCAGTGTGACTGGAGTTCAGACGTGTGCTCTTCCGATCTCCGCCTTGCCGACCTTCTTCTCCACGTTCAGCTCGATGGGCAGGCCGTGGCAGTCCCAGCCGGGCACGTAAGGCGCATCGAAACCGCTCAGGGTCTTGGCCTTGACGATGATGTCCTTGAGCACCTTGTTGACCGCGTGGCCGATGTGAATCTCGCCGTTGGCGTAAGGCGGGCCGTCGTGGAGGATGAACTTGTCGTGCCCCTCGCCCTGCTCGCGCAGGCGGCCGTAAAGGTTCATCGCCTGCCAGCGCTTGAGCATCTCCGGCTCACGCTTGGCCAGGTTACCGCGCATGGGGAAATCGGTCTGGGGCAGGTTCAGGGTGGCTTTGTAATCGGTCACGGGCTTCTCTCGTTTGATCGGCGGCGGTTTGCGCGACGGGCGCGGAAACGGTCTATTTTACAGGCTTGCGCCGGTCTGTGTCCCGGTTCGGGCTCAATCGATGCCTAAAAAGTCCCGTGCCTGCCGTGCATCAAGCAGGATCTGCTGTTTCAGCGCATCGAGGGAGTCGAAGCGACGTTCGTCGCGCAGCTTGTGCAGGAATTCCACATGCACGTGCGCGCCGTAGATATCGCCCTCGAAGTCGAACAGGTGGACCTCCAACAGGGTACGCAGCCCGCATGCCGTCGGCCGGGTGCCCAGGTTTGCCACCCCGGGCAGGGGTTCGCCGTGGATGCCGTACAGCTCCACGGCAAACACCCCACGCAGCGGCGTGGCCTTGCGGTGCAGGTGAATGTTGGCGGTAGGGAAGCCGATGGTGCGCCCCAGCTTGTCGCCATGGGCGACACGGCCGCTCATGCGATAGGGCCGGCCGAGCAGTTTTTCCGCCGCATTCAGATCACCCGCGCCCAGCGCCTCGCGCACGCGGGTACTGCTGACGCGCGCGCTGTCGAGGCTGAAGGTGTGCATGTTCACCACCTCGAAACCGTGTTCCCGACCCGCCTTGCTAAGCATGTCGAAGTCACCGCCGCGCTGCCGCCCAAAGCGGAAGTCATCACCGATCACCAGGTAGCGCACACCGAGGCCATTCACCAGCACCCGGTCGATAAATGCCTGCGGTGCCTGCCCGGCGAAGCGCGTATCGAAACGCAGCACCAGCAGCCGATCCACGGCATAACGCCGCAGGGCCTGCACCTTTTCACGCAGTCGCGTGAGACGCGGCGGCGCGGCAGCGGGACGGAAATACTCCTCCGGCTGTGGTTCAAAGGTGATCACCGTCAGCGGCAGACGCAGCGCATCGGCCTTTTCCGCCAGCTGCCCCAGCACCGCCTGATGGCCGAGGTGCACACCGTCGAAATTGCCGATGGTGGCCACGCAGCCCCGGTGCCGGGGACGCAGGTTATGGCTACCGCGGATGATCTGCACGAAGCAGGCCGGACTACTCGGCCATGCGGCTGCGCGCCGCCACATACTCTTCCAGCGATCTTAGCGCCTCACCCTGAATATTGGGGAAGGCCGGCATCATCAGGCCGCCGCCGCGCACCGTTTTGCCGATATCCGTGGTCTTTGTCAATTCAAAATAATAACCCCCGTCATCCGCCTCATGACACTCGGCGCAGGCGGCCTGAAAAATGGCCTCGCCATCCATGCCCACAGCGGGGGTGAAGTCGTTGTTCTTGGAACAACCAGCCAGCAGGCTGGCGGCGCCAACGGTCAGTAATAAGGAATATTTCATGGTCGATCTCCCGTTTATCATAATTAGCGGAAACTATTCAGTTCACCACAGCGACACAAAGTTCACTGAGAAATGGGTTTTCCATCCTGAATCTGAATCCGAGGGTTCAGTCTGAAGTCAGTGCTTGCCGCCATGCGAGACACGGAAAAACTGCCGGGGCCGCACCCCGGCAAGCAGTAAGACAAGAAGATAAAATCCGCCGCCGGCCACCACCCAGAACAGCAACCAGCCAACGCGTGCCGTCGCCTCGCGCGCCTGCCAAACATCCAGCCCGCCCGCGCCCCACCACAGCAGTCCCAGCATCGCAGCGCTGGCCAGCGCCACCTGCAGAAACAGTCGTCCCCAGCCCGGCATGGGCTGCAGCACGCCATCCCGGCGCAGGCCACGGTAGAGCAAGCCCGCATTGAGAAACGCCGAGCAGGAGGTGGCCAGCGCCAGTCCACTGTGCGGCCCCACCATCTCCAGCCATACCATGGGCAGCACGAACAGCAGGTTCAGGCCCATGTTGGACAGCATGGCGATGATGCCGATACGCACCGGCGTGCGCGTATCCTGCCGGGCATAATAGCCGGGCGCAAGCACCTTGACGGCAATGAAACCCAGCAGGCCCAGACTGTAGGCCACCAGGCTCATGCGCGACATCGTGACATCATGGCCGTCGAACTCCCCATAGTTGAACAGCGTGACCAGCAGCGGCCCGGCCAGCAGGGCCAGCCCCAGCATGGCCGGCGCGCCGATCAGCAGCACCCAGCGCAGAGCCCAATCCAGGGTGCGGGAAAAGGCCGCCGGGTCGGCATCGGCATGTTTTTGCGACAGGCTGGGCAGGATCACCGTGGCCAGGGCGATACCGAACACGCCGAGAGGGAACTCCACCAGCCGGTCCGAGTAATACAACCACGACACGCTGCCGGCGACCAGAAAAGAGGCAATGATGGTATCAAAGAGCAGGTTTACCTGCGCCACCGAGGAACCGAAAATGGCCGGCAGCATCAGCTTGCCGATGCGCCGCACGCCCGACTCCCGCCAACCCCAGCGCGGCCAGCGCAACAAGCCCAGGCGCAACACGAAGGGCAATTGAAACAGCAACTGCGCCACGCCGGCGACGAACACGCCCCAGGCCAGCGCCACCACCGGACGTTCAAAGCCCGGCGCCACCCACAGCGCCACTGAAATCAGCACCACATTCAACAACACCGGCGTGAGGGCTGGCACCGCAAAGCGTCCGTAACAGTTGAGCACGCTGCCCATTAATGCGGTCAGCGAAATAAACAGTAGATAAGGGAAGGTGATCCGCAGCATGTCGGCAGTGAGCGTGAAACGCTCCGGCTCATCGATGAAGCCTGGCGCAAACAGCATGGTCAGTATCGGTGCCGCCAGCACTGCCAGTACCGTAATCACGAACAGCACCCCGGCCAGGGTGCCGGCAGTGTGGCGGATCAGTTCACTGACCTCGTCCTGCTTGCGCCGGGCCTTGTACTCCGTAAGCACCGGCACGAAGGCCTGCGAAAAGGCCCCTTCGGCAAACAGACGGCGCAGGAAATTGGGAATTTTGAAGGCGATGAAAAAGGCATCGGTGCCCGCCTCGGCGCCGAACATGCGCGCAAACACCATATCACGCACCAGGCCGAGAATGCGCGAGAGGGTCGTCATGGCACTGACCACAGCGGTGGATCGGAGCAGACTCATACGGGAGGGTTATCGGCAAAGATATCGACAGTCATGGCTGGGCATCTTAACAGGCTGCCAGAAAACCCTCACGCCATCTCTATCCACCTCATTGAACTTGTGGCACCGCTCTGCGGTGCCACACATCCCGTGGCGTTCAGCGCCACCTCCGCTTCGACGGATTACCTTGGCTTCTTTGCCCCACACCGCAAAGCAGTATGACGAGACAACGGGTTTCCACGACAAAAACCGATGCGTCACAGACCACTAGAGAAGAACAACTATTTTCCTCTGCCGCGCAGATGAAGTAGTCATTCCAGCCGAAAACGGCTATTCTGGCGGCCATTTTCCGTCTCGCAATGTCATTACCAACCGTGAAGAACACCACTACCATGCGTCGTCTGATTGCCGTTTTCCTCTGTCTGTTTCTCATTTCCCTCGCCAGTGCCGCCAATAGCGCCACGCTGATTCCTGCGGCACCCAAGATCAAGGCCAAGGGCTACCTGCTAATTGACTTCCACAGCGGCCAGGTACTGGCGGAGAAAAACGCCGACAAGCGCCTGGAGCCGGCCAGCCTGACCAAGATGCTCAGCGCCTACGTCATCGATTACGAGCTGGCACAGGGCAACATCCACCTCGACGACGAGGTGATCATCAGCAAGAAGGCCTGGAAGATGCCCGGCTCACGCATGTTCGTGGAAGTGGGCAAAAAGGTCAGTGTCGAAGACCTGCTCACGGGCGTGATCATCCAGTCCGGCAACGATGCCACGGTGGCGCTGGCCGAGCACGTGGCCGGCAGCGAAGATGCCTTCGCCTCGCTGATGAATCAGCACGCCGCCAAGCTGGGCATGGAAAACAGCCACTTCGTCAACGCCACCGGCCTGCCGCACAAGGAGCACTACACCACCCCGCGCGACCTGGCCAAGCTGGCCCAGGCGCTGATCCGCGACTACCCCGAAAACTACAAGCTGTATGCACAGAAGGAATTCACCTTCAACGGCATCAAGCAGTACAACCGCAACAAGCTGCTGTGGCGTAACAAATACGTCGACGGCATCAAGACCGGCCACACCGAGGCCGCCGGCTACTGTCTGGTGGCCTCCATGCTGCGCGACGACATGCGCCTGATTTCGGTCATCCTCGGCACCCGCAGCGAAGAAGCGCGCACCGAAGAAAGCCAGAAGCTGCTCACCTACGGTTTCCGCTTCTTCGAGACCCATCGTCTGTACACCGCCAAGGAGCCGCTGACCACCGCACGCATCTGGAAGGGTGAGCAGGAAGAACTGCCGCTGGGTCTGGCCGAAGACCTCTACATCACCATCCCCAGGGGCCAGTACAAAAAGCTCAAGGCCAACATGAGCATCGACAGCCGCATCACCGCCCCGGCACGCAAGGGGCAAGCCTTCGGCACCGTCAACATCAGCCTTGCCGAGACCCAATATGCCCAGCGTGACCTGGTGTCGCTCACCGATGTCGCCGAAGGTGGTCTGTTCGGCAATCTAATGGACGAAGTCCGACTGATGTTCGAGTAGCACGGCGGGCACATCCATGTCCATCGTCCACCTCAACGGCCAAAACCTGCCCGCCGAAAAGGCCTGCGTGCCGGTGCTCGATCGCGGCTTCATCTTCGGCGACGGCGTCTACGAGATGATTCCGGTATTCGGCGGCCGCCCCTTTCGCCTGACCGAACACCTGCAACGGTTGGAAAACAGCCTCGATGAAGTGCGCATCCCCAATCCACACACGCGCGAGAAATGGGCGGCACTGATCCAGACCCTCATCGACGAAAACGGCGATGGTGACCAGTCCCTGTATTTGCAGGTCACCCGCGGCCCGGCGGCACGCGACCACGCCCTGCCGGAAAATCCCGCACCCACGGTGTTCGCCATGAGCAACCCGCTGCACCCAGCGACGACCGAGACCCTCGCACAGGGCATCAAGGCCATCACCCTCGACGACATCCGCTGGGCACGCTGCCACATCAAGGCCATCAGCCTGCTGCCCAACATCCTGCTACGCCAGACCGCGCTGGACGCCGGCGCCGCCGAGGCCATCCTGATCCGTGACGGCTACGCCACCGAGGGCGCTGCCAGCAATCTGTTCGTGGTTTTTGACGAAAAGCCCGCTGGCGTGCTGATCACACCGCCCAAGGGGCCGCGCCTGCTGCCCGGCATCACCCGCGACGTGATCCTGGAACTGGCCGAGGCCCACGGCATCGACCACCGCGAGGCCGACATCCGCCACGAGGACTTGGCCCGTGCCAGCGAGATCTGGGTCACCAGCTCCACCAAGGAAATCCTGCCGGTGACGACGCTGGACGGCGAACCTGTGGGTGATGGAAAACCCGGCCCCGTATTCCGGCGCATGTACGCGCTGTACCAAGCCAACAAGGCCCGCCTGCAGGCCGGCTGAGACAGCATCGTGCGCACGGCACACGCTACAAGTACGTGTAGTGTGCGCCGTGCGCACAACAATACGGAGACCCAATGCCTCCGTGTACTCTTCGCTACATGCCTCAGTGGTAAACTGAATAATTACAAAATGATTCGCGTTCATTTTCGGCCCCTTCACCAGCCCACCACGACTTGAAATATCCCCTTCACACCCCAGATACCCACCCATGAACACACCAAAACCTCCCCGCGACAGCGCCATCGAATTCCCCTGCGACTTCCCCGTCAAGGCCATGGGCCTGGCCAGCAAGACCCTGCACCTCACGGTACTGGAGATCGTGCGCAAACACGCCCCGGACACCGCAGACACGGCGCTGAAGACCCGTCCCAGCAGTAACGGCAAATACGTCTCCGTGACCGTCACCGTGCACGCCACCAGTCAGACACAGCTGGACGCCATCTACACCGACCTCACCGCCTCTGAACAGGTACTGATGGCCCTGTAAGCCTGCCGATGAATCCACCTTGGCTTGTGACACCGCTCTGCGGTGTCACACATCCCGTGGCGCTCAGCGCCACCTTGCACCGATGGCTTGCCGCCACACCTCCGCTCACGGACAATTCCCGGATGAACAAGCCCATCACCCTCCGCCGTCTCGGCCTGTGCGACTACGAAACCATATGGCGCGAAATGCAGGACTTCACCGCCAGCCGCGAGAAAGACACGCCAGATGAAATCTGGCTGCTCGAACACCCCCCGGTCTTCACCCTCGGCCTCAACGGCAAACGCGAGCACCTGCTCGCCCCCGGCGATATTCCCATCGTCAGCTGCGACCGTGGCGGCCAGGTCACCTATCACGGCCCCGGCCAGTCTATCGCCTACTTACTGTTGGACCTGAAACGCCGCGGACTGGGCGTGAAGGAAATGGTGCGGCGCATGGAGCAGGTGGTGATCGATCTGCTTGCCAGCTATGGCATCGACAGTGAGCGCCGCGCGGGCGCCCCCGGCATCTACGTCGACGACAAAAAGATCGCCGCCCTTGGCCTGCGTGTGCGCCATGGTTGCAGCTACCACGGCCTCAGCCTCAACGTGGACATGGACCTGACACCCTTTTCACACATCAACCCCTGCGGTTACGAGGGACTGGAGACCACCCAGCTGCGCGAGCTGCGACCCGACATCGAGCTGGCGCGGGTCGCCGATGAACTCCAGCGACACCTGCTGAAGCAATTTCCATAACTGGAAGTGGTTGAAAAAAAGCGGCAAAATTCAACAATCTAAAATAATATTGTGAGTGCAGCTTTAGCCGCGAAAGCCATCTTGAACCTTGCTTCGCGGCTGAAGCCGCTCCCACAGATCAATGGCTTTCCCATTCATTGATCGCCGGCAGAAACATTATTTTTTCCAGCGACCCAGGCCTTGTGCTTCAATCCAACTTCCACACCCGGTAATTGGGCTCGGCAAACGCCACCTCCGGGTCGGGCGATCACGCTCAAAGACCAGAGAGACGGATATGCTGAGCGGCCGACGACTTGTTTGGTAAATCCCTGAAAAATGGCACATCACAATCATCGGCATTGCGGCGCTGGCCGTGGGCGACAGCAGGGCGGACGGTGTATAATTCCCGCCCCGCAACATCCCGGCCCAGCTCATGAGCAAGAAACCTGAACCCATCCAGCGCGGCATCCCCCTGCGTGGCGCAGAAAAGGTCGCCCGTATCCCCATCAAGGTGGAGCCCAGCACCTCCGTGCAACGCAAGCCGCGCTGGATTCGCGCCAAGGCCCCCACCAGCAGCGAGGCGATGCGGGTCAAAAGACTCCTGCGCGAACACAAGCTGGTCACCGTCTGCGAAGAGGCTGCCTGCCCAAATCTGGGTGAATGCTTCAGCCACGGCACCGCCACCTTCATGATCATGGGCGAGATCTGTACCCGTCGCTGCCCCTTCTGCGACGTTGCCCACGGCCGACCCAACCCGCTGGATGCCGACGAGCCCAAAAACCTCGCCCACACTATCGCCCTGCTCAAACTGAAATACGTGGTGATCACCTCGGTGGATCGCGATGACCTGCGCGACGGCGGCGCTGGCCACTTCGTGGCCTGCATCGAGGCGGTGCGCGACCAGTCGCCGAAAACGAAGATCGAGGTGCTGGTGCCCGACTTTCGCGGACGCATGGACGTAGCGCTGGGAATCATGGAGCAGGCGCCGCCGGACGTGTTCAATCACAATCTGGAAACGGCACCGCGCCTCTACAAGCAGGCCCGCCCGGGCGCGGACTATGGCTGGTCGCTGAAACTGCTGCAGCGCTTCAAGGAAATGTACCCGGAGGTACCCACCAAGTCCGGGCTGATGCTCGGTCTCGGCGAAACCAACGACGAGATTGTCGAGGTGCTGCGCGACCTGCGTCAATATAACTGCGAGATGCTGACCCTCGGCCAGTATCTGCAACCCAGCCTGCACCATCTGCCGGTGGATCGCTTCGTCACCCCCGAGGAATTTGACCGGCTGGGCGACATCGCCCGCGAGCTGGGTTTTTCCAGCGTCGCCAGCGGCCCCATGGTGCGTTCGTCCTATCATGCAGACCTGCAGGCGAGCGACGGCACTGTTCGCTGAGTGCGTAGGTTGGGGTGAGGAACGAAGCCCAACAGCGGAGGGTCGCCTGAATTCAGATTGTTGGGGTTCGCAGGCTCACCCCAACCTACGCGCTCGGCTTCAGCAACGTCGCCAGCGGCCCCATGGTGCGCTCGTCCTACCATGCCGACCTGCAGGCGAGCGGGGTCATGAAGGACTGAGGTCTCAGTGCAGAGGACTAAGTAGTGTCTCTCAGTCCTCAGCCCTCAAGCCGTTAGCCGTTAGCCCTTACCCAATAAAGGGATTTTATACCCTTGAAAAGGAAACCTGTTTTTCAATCAGCAAAAAAGAGATTAGTGTAGCCCTCAGTCAGGTTCCGCGCGGCAGTCGAAAACCACCATTCAAACCTTGGAAAGGGTAGAATCGAACGTTCCGCACATTACCTAAAGAGAAGGAACGCTATGTCTAACTTAGTTAACCCCCACGGGGGAGGAGACCTCAAGCCGCTGCTGCTTGAAGGTACTGCACTCGAAGCCGAGAAGGCCCGCGCGTTGAACCTGCCCCGAGTCAACATTTCCTCACGTGAGGCGGGCGACCTGATCATGATGGGCATCGGCGGTTTTACACCGCTGAATGGATTCATGACCCACGCAGACTGGCAAGGTGTCTGTGACGGCATGAAAACTACCGCCGGCCTGTTCTGGCCCATCCCCATCACCCTCTCCACCGAACAATCCACCGCCGCCGCCATTACCGAAGGCGACGACATTGCCCTCTTCGATGCCGAACGTAATAAAATCCTCGCCACCATGACGGTGACCGAGAAATACATCATCGACAAGGCCCACGAGTGCATGCAGGTCTACAAGACCACCGACAATGAGCACCCGGGGGTGAAAATGGTGATGGCCCAGGGCGGTGTCAATCTGGCCGGGCCGGTGAAGGTGCTCTCCCAGGGTGGCTTCCCCGAGGAATACGGCGAGCAGTTCATGACCCCGGCAGAGACCCGCGCCGAATTCGCCAAGCGCGGCTGGAAGACCATCGCTGCCTTCCAGACCCGCAATCCCATGCACCGCTCCCACGAATACCTGGCCAAGATCGCCATTGAGCTGCTCGACGGCGTGCTGGTGCACAGTCTGCTGGGCAAACTGAAGCCCGGCGACATTCCGGCCAATGTGCGCTCCGAGGCCATCAGCGCCCTGATCGACAAGTACTTCGTCGACAATTCCGTGATCCAGGCCGGCTATCCGCTGGACATGCGCTATGCCGGTCCACGCGAAGCGCTGCTGCATGCCCTGTTTCGCCAGAATTACGGCTGCTCACATCTTATCGTTGGACGCGACCACGCCGGTGTCGGTGACTATTATGGTCCCTTCGATGCCCATCATATCTTTGACGAGATTCCCGCTGACGCACTGGAAACCCAACCGATGAAGATCGACTGGACCTTCTGGTGCGACAAGTGTGACGGCATGGCATCCATGAAAACCTGCCCGCACGATGCCGCGGATCGCATGCTGCTGTCGGGCACCAAGTTGCGCAAGGCCTTATCCGAAGGCGAAGAGGTCTCCACGAAATTTTCCCGGCCTGAGGTGCTGAGCATATTGCGCAAGTATTACGCCGGTCTGAAAGACGACGAAAAAGTAGAGGTAAAGCTGTCCGGCCATTCGGCCAAATAACATAAAAAGTAGCCTGCGAAGCCCGGGGGTTTATTACATTGATTCACCCGGGTTTCGCTACGCTCAACCCAGGCTACTCGCTGCAACCACAAGGAGAAAAAAATGCCAACTTTCGTGCGTACCGAAAAGTGCGATGGCTGCAAAGGTCAGGACAAGACCGCTTGCATGTACATCTGCCCCCACGATCTGATGAAGCTGGACAAGGACGGTAGCGAAACCGGCCACGCAATGAAGGCCTTCAACCAGGAACCCGAGCAGTGCTGGGAGTGCTACTCCTGCGTAAAGATCTGCCCGCAACAGGCCATCGAGGCCCGTCACTATGCCGACATCGTCCCCTTGGGCGGTTCCGTGCAACCGCTACGAGGCTCCGATACCATCATGTGGACCATCAAGTTCCGCAACGGCAACATCAAACGTTTCAAATTCCCTATCCGCACCACCCCGGAAGGCTCTATCGACCCTTACGCTGGCAAGCCTGAAGCCGATCTGTCGAAGATCGAAGACACCGGTTTCTTCGTCCAGTGCAATGGCTATCGCGCGGGTGATCCCAGCGAGCTGATCGCCAGATAGCTCATGAGGCATCTGCTGCCACGAAATACACCATTCTCTTAGCTGTAGGGTAGGCACTGCCCACCCTGCACCAGAAAGCTGAGAATGGTTTAAAGGCATGAAAAGAAAGTGAGAGGATAGAAAAATGGCCGGAGAATTTGGGAATCCTGAAGTCGTCGAAGAAGACATTGATATTCTTCTCATCGGCGGGGGCATGGCTTGCTGCGGCGCAGGCTACGAAATCATGCGTTGGATCGATGCCGCCAAGGGCGCAGGCACCGACATCAGCGTGAAACTGGTCGACAAGGCCGCCATGGATCGCTCCGGCGCCGTGGCCCAGGGCCTGTCCGCCATCAATACCTACATCGGCACCGAGCAGGACCCGGCCGATTATGCACGTATGGTCTCCAACGATCTGATGGGCATCACCCGTGACGACCTGACCTACGATCTGGGTCGCCATGTGGACGAGTCCGTGCATCTGTTCGAAGAATGGGGCCTGCCCATCTGGAAGCTGGATGAAAACGGCGAACGTCACGACGGCTCCAAGGGGCTACCGCCGCTGGCCGAGGGCGGCAAGCCAGTGCGCTCCGGCAAGTGGCAGATCATGATCAACGGCGAGTCCTACAAGTGGATCGTCGCCGAGGCCGCGAAGAAGGCGCTGGGGGTGGACAACATCCAGGAGCGCATCTTCATCGTCAAGCTGATCAACGACAAGAATGACCCCAACCGGGTCGCCGGCGCCGTCGGCTTCTCGACCCGCGACCACAAGGTCGTGATCTACAAGTTCAAGGCCTGCCTGCTGGCCGCCGGTGGCTGCGTCAACCTGTTCCGCCCCCGCTCCGTGGGTGAAGGTCAGGGCCGCGCCTGGTATCCCGTGTGGAATGCCGGTTCCACCTACGCCATGGCCGCCGAAGCCGGCGCCGAGCTGACCCTGATGGAAAACCGCTTTGTGCCGACCCGCTTCAAGGACGGCTACGGCCCGGTGGGCGCCTGGTTCCTGCTGTTCAAGGCCAAGGCCACCAACGCCTATGGCGAGAACTACATGGAACGCAACGCAGAAATGCTGAATGACTATCCGCCCTATGGTCAGGCGGCGGTGCCTGCATCCTGTCTGCGCAACCACTTGATGCTCAAGGAAATGAAGGAAGGCCGCGGCCCCATTTATATGGACACCGTGACCGCCCTGGCGACCCTGCGCGAAACCCTGTCCCCACGCGAAGTGAAGCACCTCGAAGCCGAGGCCTGGGAAGACTTCCTCGACATGTGTATCGGCCAGTGCGGCATCTGGGTGGGTGAGAACATCGAGCCGGAGAAAAAGAACTCCGAGCTGATGCCGACCGAGCCCTACCTGCTGGGTTCACATTCCGGTTGCTGCGGCATCTGGGTGTCCGGCCCGACCGACGTTGGCGCGCCAACCGAAGAAACCGAAGCCGGCGTACCGGATCACCTGCCCAGCGGCTGGAACTGGGGCTATCGCTCCATGACCACCGTCAGCGGCCTGTTCACCGCCGGTGACGGCGTCGGCGCCTCGGGCCACAAGTTCTCCTCCGGCTCACACGCCGAAGGCCGCCTGTGCGCAAAGTCCATGGTCAAGTACGTGATGGACAACCAGGACTACCAGCCGGAGTTCGCGGAGTCCGTCGACGAGCTGGTGGCGGAAATCTACCAGCCGGTAAAGACCTATCTGGAGCACAAGGACTACACCACCGCCATCGACATCAACCCCCACTACATCACGCCGCGCATGCTGCAGTTCCGCCTACAGAAGATCATGGACGAATATGTCGCCGGTGTGGCCACCTACTACAACACCAACGGTCACATGCTCAAGGTAGCGGAAGAGAAGCTGGAGATGCTGAAGGAGGACGCCCAGAAGATGCGCGCCAAGGATCTGCACGAACTGCTGCGGGCCTGGGAGAACTACCATCGCATCCTCACCGCCGAGGCGCATATGAAGCACATCCAGTTCCGCGAGGAATCCCGTTACCCGGGCTTTTACTACCGCACCGACTTCAACCTGGTCGATGAGGAGAACTGGCACTGCTTCGTCAACTCCGTGTATGACAAGGAGACGAAACAGTGGACCTGCTTCAAACGTGCCCACGTCGATCTAGTGGACAAGTCGAAGCTGTTCAAATAACCGGGCTTTTGATTCTTTTCTGTAACGTCAAGTAGTCACTCCCAAGTCCGGGCAAATCCACTGCCCGGACTTTTTTGGCTATGACACCCGTGTGAATATTCCACCGGCTAAAGCCGGGTTAATCGAGCATACGGCCGATTTTCTCCCTCTCTCAAAACTGGGAGAGGGTTGGGGTGAGGGCTCAATAAACAACCTTCGGAGCATCAATGAGTCAGGATAACGCACAACCTCCCGTCCAGAGCCCCGTCGTCCCCAACCTGCTGGGACTCGACGACATCATCCAGTTCGACTGCCACCAGGGCATCAGCTGCTTCAATGCCTGCTGTAAACAGGCCGACATCACCCTGGCACCCTACGACATCCTCCGTCTCAAGCACCGCCTGGGCATGACCTCCACGGAATTCCTCAAGCAATACACCGTGCCCTTCGAGATGGACGCCAGCGGCATGCCCGGCGTCAAGCTACGCACCAACGACGAAGAACCGGTGTGCCTGCTGATGACCGACGAGGGCTGCTCGGTATACGACGACCGCCCCTCCGCCTGCCGCTACTATCCGGTGGGCCTGATGACCATGCGTCCCAGCGACGCACCCAGGGAAGAGCACCACTACTGTCTGGTGGAAGAACCCCACTGCAAGGGCCATCAGGAGGCGCGCAAGCTCAGCGTGGCCGAATACCGCAAGGAACAGGGCGTCGAAACCTATGACGACATGAACCGCGAGTGGTACCAGATCATCCTCAAGCGGCGCTCCGCCGGCCCGGCGGTGGGCAAGCCCTCACCCACCAGCTTTCAGTTCTTCTTTCTGTGCAGCTACGACGTAGACCGCTTCCGCGAATTCACCCACACCGAGAGCTTCCGCAACACCTACGCACTGAGCAACGATGAATTTTCCGGCTTCAGCGACGATGCCACCCTACTGAAATTCGGCTATCGCCTGATGATGCAGGTGCTGTTCGGCGAAGCATCCATCCCCCTGCGCGAGGGCGCGCTGGAGGAACGCATCGAAAAACGCCGCGAGATCTACCAGGCGAGACGCAAACTGGAAATGGAACTGCACCGGCAGAAACAGGACCCCTACCAAAACCCTGGTGAAGACTGAGAAAATACCCCATCGAACCTCACCCTCTCGCAATTAGCGATTCATTTCGAGGGTCGGATAGAACAGCATCTGGATTTGTGAATTACGCTGACACAGAATTTTGAACACCCTCGTTAATTTTCATACGGGTGTATCAGCCTAACTTGAGGGAAGTATGTTTTGTACTTGTCAGAATCTCGCGTTATTAGCTCGAACTTTGAAACAGATGCATGAGCACCAACAAAAAAATCAGGCAAGGGGGATACTTTAGATCCTTTATTCTTTCTGTACTTGAGAAATACTTTTCCGGTGAGGAATAATGCCTCTCTAGGCATTTCTAGTACTTTTATCCCTAACCCAGCTATAGCTTGCTCTACTTCCTCTATTTTGTTAAAGCCTATTGATACCTCTGTATAAACAATAGAATTAATGTAAAGAGAATTGGTTTGACTATATTTTTCTAATATATTTTCAGACCAGTCAGCCCAATTATCATCATTAGTGAATAGATCAAGCAAAACACAGGAATCAACAAAGACACCATTCATGTTGATTCTCTTGTGAGATTCATAATTTCGTCGGTGGACATTTTTGCTGTTGCTATTCCCCTAAGCTTCTTGAATTTCCCTTGTTTTTTTGGCTCATCAGTTTTAACTATATAAAACCGTCCACCTTCTTCAATGAAATCAATTTCAGTTTCGGGAGCAATGCCCAAGGCCTCTCTAACGCCTCGTGGAATCGTGACTTGTCCTTTTGTTGTAACTCGCATAATCATAATCTCCAACCCACAAAAGTAATACCATTATAGTATTACTTTTTCGAGTATGCAAATTTTAGCCACGAGTTGGAGTAGTCGTTTTGCGGCGTCGCAGTAGAGATGCCGGTTATCCGACGCCCCACCGGGTCATCGGTGGCAGTTGCCTGCCACCGATTCCCACAGAACGTAGCGTGCGGATTTCCCGCACTACGCTCTTCAGGCAGGGCTTCACAGCACAGCGAATGACTGGAACTCAACATGATTCAAT
>CAJVYS010000091.1 GCA_913009875.1 uncultured Gammaproteobacteria bacterium
TACCCCGCTTTCGCGAAGCGAAAGTCGAGCGCAGCGAGATAGCTTGCTGCGGGGTTGTTTATTGAGTTTCGTCATTCCGGCGTAAGCCGGAATCCAGAGACGGGCTGCGTTCGAATCACTGGATTTCGGATCTACGCTGCGCTTCGCCCGGAATGACAAACAATTATCGGTTTTCTCCGTGACCTCCGTGCCTCTGTGGCTAACCAGCATTCACACACTTCAGCAGCTGTTCAAGCACAGGCCGTAGCATCCACCCATGACTACTTTCGTCCCAACCCTGGCTCTCACCCCCGGCGAACCCGCCGGCATCGGGCCTGAACTCTGCGTGCAGCTGGCCCAGCAGGACCTGCCGGTGAAAATCGTTGCGGTGGCCGATCCGCAGTGGCTGAGCGAGACCGCACGACACATGGGCCTGCCCTTGCAGCTCGAGCCTTTCGACCCACAGGCGCCCGTGCGGCCACAGCGCGCCGGGGTGTTGAGCGTGTTGCCGGTACCGCTGGTGGCGCCTGTCACCCCGGGGCAATTGTGCACCGCCAACGGTGCCTATGTGTTGGCGACGCTGGATGTAGCGGTGGATGGCTGCATCAAAGGGCGTTTCGACGCCCTGGTCACCGGCCCCATTCACAAGGGCGTGATCAATGACTACCTGCAATCCACCGATACCGCGGCCGGCAAGACCTTTTACGGCCACACCGAATATCTCGCTGAATGCAGCGGTGGTGGTTTACCCGTGATGATGCTGGCCACCGAGGGCCTGCGGGTGGCGTTGGTCACCACCCACCTGCCGCTGGCCGAGGTGCCGGCCGCCATCACCCGTGAGCGCCTACGCGAAACCCTCGACATCCTGCACGCCGATCTGCAGAAAGACTTTGGCATCGAACAGCCGCGTATACTGGTCTGCGGACTCAATCCCCACGCCGGTGAAGACGGTCATCTGGGCCGCGAGGAGATCGAGGTGATCACCCCGGTGCTGGAGGAACGGCGCCGGCGCGGTTGGCAACTTGAGGGCCCGCTGCCGGCGGACACCCTGTTTACCCCGGGCAATCTGGCGCGCACCGATGCGGTGCTGGCCATGTATCATGATCAGGGTCTGCCGGTGCTCAAACATCGGGGATTTGGCCGCGCGGTGAACATCACCCTCGGCCTGCCGCTGATCCGCACCTCCGTGGATCACGGCACCGCGCTGGAGCTGGCCGGCACGGGCCGGGCCCGCATAGACAGCCTGAACCTGGCCGTGGAACTGGCCGCCGAGATGGCAACCAAGAGGCACACCCATGAATGATCACCGCCCACGCAAGCGTTTCGGACAGAATTTCCTCCAGGACCCGAACGTGGTGGCGAAGATCGCCCACGCCATCGCCCCCCGGCCCGATGACCACCTGGTCGAGATCGGCCCCGGTCTGGGCGCCCTGACCGAGGCGCTGCTGCCGCAGGTGGAGGCGATGGACGCGGTGGAACTGGACCGTGACCTGGTCCCCAAACTGGCGCAGCGTTGCGGCAGCCTGGGCCAGCTGCGGATTCACAGTGCCGATGCGCTGAAATTCGACTTCGCCGGCCTCGCCGCCGATGGTCGGCCATTGCGCATCATCGGCAACCTGCCTTACAACATCTCCACCCCGCTGATGTTTCATCTACTGAAGAGCCGTGCCGTTATCCGCGACATGCACTTCATGTTGCAGAAAGAAGTGGTGGTTCGGCTGGCCGCGACACCGGGCGGCAAGGACTACGGCCGCCTCAGCGTGATAATGCAATACCACTGCGCGGTGGATTCCCTGTTCGACGTGCCCCCCAGCGCTTTCAATCCGCCGCCCAAGGTGAATTCCGCCGTGGTGCGCCTGCGCCCCTGGAACGAGCCACCGGTAGAGGTGCCCGATGTGGTACTGCTGGAAAAGCTGGTGGCCCAGGCCTTTTCCCAGCGCCGAAAAACCCTGCGCAATACTCTCAAGGGCCTGCTCAGCAGTGAACAGATCGAGGCCCAGGGCATCGACCCGGTGCGCCGAGCCGAGACCCTGAGTCTGGCGGAATTTGCCGCTCTGGCGCGACTGGTGGACTGAGATGTCCGGTGGACGGGGGATTTAGACATGGCTTTTGGCTTTGCCGGCATCGTGGAATTGCTGCTGGCGCCGCCCGGCCTGTCTATCTGGCTGATCTTTGCCGGTGTCTGGCTGCTGTATCACCGCCAGCGGGTACGGCTGGGCCTTGGACTGGCGGGTGGTGGACTGGCCCTGCTCTATCTGTTCAGTACGCCCATCGTCGCCCAGGGGTTGTTGTCCATGTTGCAGACCGAACCGGTGATTCCACCCATGGCGCTGGATGAACAGGGTGCCCAGGCCATCGTCGTGCTCGGTGCCGGGCGGCGTGAAGATGCTGCGGAGTATGCTATCGACACCCCGAATTCACTGGCGTTGGAGCGTCTGCGCTATGCGGCCTGGATTGCACGCCGCACGGATCTGCCGGTGCTGGTGAGTGGCGGTCTGGCGAGGGATGGCCGCTCACCCGAGGCCATGTTGATGATGGAAGTCATGGAAGCGGAATATGGTGTACCTATTCGCTGGGTGGAATCCGACAGCCGCACCACCTTTGAAAATGCCCGCTATAGCAGCCAGATCCTGCAGAGTTCACAGATCAAGCGGGTGTTCCTGGTCAGCCATGCCTGGCACATGCCGAGAGCGGTGTGGTCGTTTGAGAATTTTGGTATGGAGGTGGTGCCGGCGCCGACGGTCTTCGAGCAATGGGGCGATGGCGGCCTGATCGTGCAGGACCTTTTGCCCAATGCGCGGGCCTTGCAAAAGACGGCCTATGCCTTCCATGAATATCTGGGCAATCTTTGGTATCGGGTGCGTTATTAAATGTCTCCGGCAATTATTGGTGCTTGGTGCAGGATGTCGGTGAGTGCCAGTATGTAGGATGTGGTGAGCTTGCGAACCGCATCAATCGAGTGTGAGCAGTTATTGGCCTCGGAGGTGGGTTGTTGCTCTGATATGTTGGGGTTCACAAAAAACGTTCACCCCAACCTACGGTTCTGCGCTCTGTAAATTTATGAAAGATCCGGGCTAAAGCCGCTCCAGCTCCCGGTTCAGTTTTTCTTCAATACGTTTCTTGTACTTCAGATAGCTGATCGCCTGTACCTCACCGTTGCGCTGGTTGCCCAGCAGGCTGGGTGAAAGATCGACATCGGTAATATAGATGGGATATTTCAGGCCACTGCCGCGCTTGCCCAATACATAGTGCGCCACTTCGCGGAACAAATCTTTTCCGTGATCCAGGGTGGAAAATTCGGCATCGTTGCAGTACACGGTGAAGGCGGTGCCATGATCCACCAGATCTCCAATCACCTGTACATTGAAGTATCGCCGTCCCGTTTCCTGCTGCACTGACTGACGCTCAAAACTGTATTTGTTACGGAATTTCGTTACCTTGAAAATTTCCAGACCATCCAGCAACAGAGCGGCGCCGTCATCATGAAACAGATAGCTTTGCCGGCTGAGAATGGAATCAAAAAAAAGGCTGTACTGATTGATCAGTGAGGCATCATCGAAGTAGGCAACACACTGATGAAACAGAGCCCCATGCTGGTCGAGTACAAAGATATCCACTTCACTACCCTGTTGCAGATAGAACATCTGAATCAGGCCGCTGCGATTACGTTTCAGAATGGCGGGCAGCGGCGTATCGAGCAGCGCCTTGCGGTCGACCTTGATGCTGTTTAGGCTTGGCTGTGGTTCGCTCAGATATTCAATCAGATCAGCACAGTTTTCCTGTTGTGAATAGACAAAAGATCCCTGATCAGACTCTAACACATAATAGGACTTTTCGACCTGTAGCACATAACGCACCCGGCTGTCTTCATGGCAGTGGTAGAAAACCTGCGCAACATCCTGATACAGCTCTTCGATACGCCGCGCGATGGCGTTGCTGTGGCTGGAGGAAAAACTGAAGGCAGAAAGATTGGCGGGCTCATCCATGCCGGCATGGATATTCATGCGTAGATATTGCGCCAGACAATCCAGTAGCCCACTGATGCCGGTGTATTTATAGGTGATAATTTCACCCCAGCTGCTGACCAGCAGCAGATCGAAGCTGATCGCCAGATTGAGTGAAAAACCGCTGTAATTCATGATGTCGGACTGGTCGCTGACCAGGTCCGTGCCACGCCGTGAGTGTCTCGGCAAGGGGTCGATGCCGACATTGGCGAACACGGTGCCGCGCAGGACGCCTGGTGGCCGGGAAAAATTTTCAATGGAAGTGACTGGAAGTTGTCCGCCGGGAAAGAGGCTTTCCAGAGTATTGATAATGGCGCGCACTTCTTGCAGGGAAAGAATACCGTGTGAGACTTCCAGCGAGATAATGGTACGCGGGCCGATGAGGCCGTTAAAATGACACCAGGCGAGAACCTCGACCACCGAATGGGTGCGTTTCAGCGAACCACCCGGTTCACCAGGCTCGACGCCCGTGGGATACAGGCCCCAGCTTTCCTCTGCGTCACGGCCCCTGCCCTGCTGGATGGTCAGGTGGCGTTCGGTGATGCTGGAGGAGATGCCCCGGTTGATGGTTTCGACTTTGCCGGCCTTGCGCTCGAAGGCCGCATAAAGTTTGCGTCCGAGAATATTGAGATCTTTTTGTTCGATGCGCGCCAGACTGGCATAGGTACGTGCAAAGCGCGACAGTGACATATAGCTGTGGGTAATTTCATCGGCAAGAATTTTGCGCTCTTTCAGTACCCGGTGCACATTCCAGTTGCGGCGCTGATCCAGCAATTCAATCTGTCCTTCATTCCAGAACCATTGTCGGGTCAGGTCTTGCATGCGTTGCCAGCGCCAGTTGTGGCCACTGCGCGTCGGCTTGCTCAGTGGCAGCTGGACCTTGAAATAAAAGCAGCGACGCACCAGTTCCAGCCGCTCCGGCTCATTGCGGCTTATCAGGTATCGTTCGAGTTTATTGATCAGGATGGTGTAGGGATCAAGCTCATTCAGATCGGTGACGCCATCATAGATGGCCTTTTTGAAGCGCAGGCTAAGCAGGTCACTGTTGGGATACTCGGCGGCATAGGCCTCCATTAGCAGCATTTTCAGTACCGATTTGTAGGGTGAGTCGATACCCTTGTAAACCTGCCACAGGGCAGCGCCGAAATATTCTTCGGCAGGGATGGCCGACAGACCGCCGAAGTCGATGACTTCATTGGCGGGAATAAATCGCTTGTGCAGCAAATTATCGACAAATTCATCGTAGTTGCATTCCTGCTCCGGCGGCACCAGCCACCACACTGGATAGCGTCCCGCCACCAGCAGGCCGGTGCGGTAAAACTCTTCTAACAATAAATGGTGTTGTGTGCTGCCGGCACTTTCACTGCTCAGTTCCACTACCGTACCCTTGCGGAAGGCATCGGCATTCATGAGAAAGAAGTGCACTTCCAGGTTGACCGAATCGGCCCATTTCTCGATGGCCTGACATTTGTCACGCAGCTCATGGAGTTGTTTCGTGGACAGGTCGGGCCGGTGGCAGATCCAGATATCGAAGTCACTCTTTTCCGAGTGGGCAATGGTACCGACACTGCCCATGAGAAAAATGGAGTGGATATCAAAATTGCGCAGGGCGCGTTTTCTGTAGTCAAAACTCTTTGCCAGCCGTTTTCCGGCATCGGTGCTTTTTTTGGTCGGTGACCAGTCGGAGATGCCGGCCGGGGTCTGTTTGCTGACAAAACCGGGCAGCATGGCGTGATTGATGTGAAACAGTAGAGGCAGCAGATCAAGAAAATCACGCGTGCGCCAGCGCAGTACCTCCTGAGTACGCCGCAGGCGTTCGCGATTGATGGCGAGAAAACGCTTTCGCGCCGCGCGGACATCCAGCAGGGGTTTCTTGCTTTTTTGTGATGCGTGATTGGTCATGAGTGAGAGGTGTGACACAGAGGTGATGAGGACTGTGTCACACCCCCTAGTGTCGGCATATAAGGGAATTTGTTGAGACATGCGCGGAGGATATACGCTGGCCAATGCGGCGTGACGGGATTAAAGTTTTCCTGCCAGCTGTCGTTGATAGAGCAATGAAAAGATTAACGAATTTGTCTAAGAGAAGATTTTCCAACGAATATCAATCACTTAAAAATACAGGCGGCGAAAATCCGACACCTGGCCACGGCGGGGCACTGATTCTTCCCTGGCCGGGCCGCCGCTGTGCAGCCGATCAACTCAGGGAGCTACGTCCGATGCAAATACCCCATGGCGAACAGAGCCAGTCCATTCTTTCCGAGGCGCCCTTTGGCATTGCCACCGTGGATGCCGATGGCCGGCTGAGCTGGTGCAATCGTGCGCTGGCGGAATTGGCGGGCCGCTCGCTGGCAGGACTGGCCGGGCTGCCGGAAACGGCGTTGCTGGTTACTGACGAGATTTTGCCCACCGGCATCGTGCAGTTTGAGCAGGGTGGCAAATCAGCACAACGGATGGTGGTGGATCTGGACGGTGGCCAGCGGGTTATTTATTACCAGGACGTCACTGCGCAGGAGGCCTTGCGCAATGAGCGTAATGCCCTGGATGAACAGCTCCAGCAACACAACACCATCGATCCGGTCAGTGGTCTGCTCAATCAGCAAGCGGTGGGACGCGGGCTGGAGCCACTGGTGTCTCGCAGTCGTCGCTATGACAATCCGCTGTCCGTGGTCACCCTGTCGTTCACCAATCTGCAGGCCGTGCGTGACGAGCATGGCGATGCCGCCGCCGATGAGGCGGTGCTGAGTGTCAGCCAGTTGCTGCGCGACCAGATCCGCTGGGCCGATCTGGTCGGCCGGCTCGACACGGGCGACTTCATCTTCGTGCTGCCGGAGACAGACCAGGCGGCCGCCGAGGCGCTGGCTGGCAAGATCGCCCGGCAACTGAGCGAATTCACCATCCCGGCGCTGGACAACCTGCGTCCGGAGGGCAGCTTTGGCGTCGCCAACTGGCGCCGTGGCGATGATGCCAATCTGCTGATCAAGCGGGCTAATGATGCCCTGGTCAAGGCGGTAGAGGCGGGTCTGTTCAGCGTTGTTACGGCCTGAATTCTGGCCTGAACCCGTTTATGCAGGGTGCGGACCCAGCACCAAACACGCTAACTGTATACGGTGATGTTTGATATTGATTTGGCGGCAATGAAATCGAGTGTTTTGAAATGGTGCGCGCGGCGTACCCTACTGGGCTGGGATTGGCGCAACTTGGTAGGATGCTGGTGAGCGGTAGCGAACCGCATCAATCGTGTCTCTTTTTAATTCGGGTACCGCTAATCAGAGAGGCTGCCGTTCTCGAACGATGCAGTCCGTAAGGCTAACCCACCAGCTTTCGCAGGTGCCTGTTGAATATGGCCGATGACCGGGGTTGAGCGCCGGGCTATACTTCAGGCTACATTCCTGTCTTGGCACCATTATGCGACGTACTATCAACTATCACCTAGATCTTGCAAATGCTCGCACTCACTCAGCACAAGCTCTTGATCCGTATAGCGATATGAAACTTTTCGGCAATCACAATAAGGATTGCACTCAAAGTTGTCATTCGCTCTACAAATCAATATCTTGCACTGCGCAAGCACGATCACCTGCAGGATCTCGGCATCAGAATCTGGATGCCGGGCCCGCCCGGACAACTTCACGCGGCCTCTTATTTTGCCACGCGCTTCGGCTCTTGTTGCTTACCCTCCTGTTGTCGCTGCTGTTGGCAGGCCAGGCGTGGGCGGGCAAGGCGGAAGAGAATGACGGCAAGAGCGTCTTCCTGGTTGCCACCGACCAACTGCGGGGCAGCGGTTTCGAGAGAACCGTGGTGCTGATGATTCACTTCGGTGGTCGTGGTGGTACCACCGGGCTGACCATCAACCGACCCTCGGACATCCCGCTGAAGGAAGCCTTTCCGAAGATCGACCGCCTGCGCGACAGCGATGAGGCACTGTATCTGGGCGGGCCCGTGGGCAGCCAGTCCGTGTTCGTGCTGCTGCGCACCCGGCAGCCGACCAAGGGCATGATGCACCTTATCAAGGACATCTATTTCGCCCCTGGGCATCAGATCCTGGCCCAACCCATCGAAGGTGACAGCCGCGCTTATGCGGGTTACGCGGGCTGGGCGCCGGGCCAGCTGCAGGCGGAGATCGACCGTGGCGACTGGCGGGTGATCCGCCGTGATCCGGATATTATTTTCGACAGGGACACCGCCAGTCTCTGGCAGCAGCTGTCGAAGCGCTGGTCCGGGAATTGGATCTAGTGGGCGTTCGTCAATCTAACTTGATGGACCACTAACCCGTCAAAGGAATGCTGACCATGGCCAGAAAATATCCACAAATCGAACCGGAACTGGCGGACTTCATCGCCCGGCAGAAGCTGTTTTTTGTCGCCACCGCCGCAGATGGCGGGCGCGTCAATGTCTCGCCCAAGGGAATGGACAGTCTGCGTGTGCTGGACGAGAAGCAGGTGATCTGGCTCAACGTCACCGGCAGCGGCAACGAGACCGCCGCTCACGTTGCCGAAAATCCCCGTATGACCCTCATGTTCTGCGCCTTCGAAGGAAAGCCGCTGATCCTGCGCCTGTATGGCGAGGCGCGGGCCATACACCCGCGTGATCCGGACTGGCAGACATTGCTGGATCACTTCCCGCCTCTGTCGGGCGCGCGGCAGATCTTCGAGTTGACGGTGGACCTGGTGCAAAGCTCCTGCGGCATGGCCGTACCGCTGTACGATTATGTCGAGGACCGAGAGGCCCTTAACGACTGGGCCCGACGCAAGGGGCCCGCGGGGATCGAGGAATACTGGCGGGAGAAAAATGCCACCAGCCTGGATGGAAAGTCCACTGAGATAGAGGACGAAAAGCCCGGCGTGTGAATCGTAGTGAGTAGTCCGGATGAAGTGCTAGGCGAATGGCCAACAGCCTATTCAAACGATGTGTGCAAAAGAATGGTACTCCCGAATTGAGGAGCAACAGAGCCAGAAAGCATCAAGAGAATTGATGGTGAAAAGATACCCGTTCGTAGGTTGGGCAAAGGAGCGCTAGCGACGTGCCCAACGGAATGCATGGAAATGTTGGGCACGCTACGCTTTGCCCAACCTACTTGGCTGAGCTGTTCCGGCATGCGTGTTAGATTTATCGAGAGATGACGAATTTAACAAAAACCATTTCCGGCATAGTAACGATATTAGCGGTGACTTTCGCGTGCTCTGCAATATCATCTCAAAGCGATGAAAAAATCGTTATGGAGAACAAGCCCAAACATCACACCATTAGCGGTTTTCAAAACCATCCTTTTGTGGAAACTGCCGCTTCCAAGGGCGTATTATTCTATCTTCGTAGATTTTGGGGTTCGATTTTCACGCCTAATATTCCTGATGGACATGTACTCCCTGAAACAGAATCTGTAGAGCTGCTGAACGCCATTAAAGGCGATAGCATCACTTGGCTGGGCCATGCCAGTTTTCTGATAAAAATTTCTGGGATAACCATTTTAACGGATCCATTTTTAACGGAGTTCGCTAGCCCGGTTTCATGGGCGGGTCCGAGGCGGTTTGTGGATCCCGGTATCCCTCTGGATAAACTGCCCTCGGTGGATATTGTGGTTGTTTCACATAATCACTATGACCACCTGGACGATGAAACCGTAAGCAATTTGACAAACAAAGAAAGGATTCATGTTGTTGTGCCTCTGGGTTTGAAGCCGTTTTTTGTCGAGCGGGGATACAGCAATATCAGTGAGCTGGATTGGGGGCAGTCAGTCATAGTTGACGGTATGGAACTGAGGGCTTTACCCGCCGTGCATGATTCTGCCCGGAGTATTGATGACCGCGGCCAAACCTTGTGGGCATCCTGGGCAATAGAGAGTTCTGGGAAAAGAATTCTCTTTATTGGTGATACGGGCTATTCGGACACTGTCTTTAACAGAATTGGCGAGCAATATGGCTTGTTTGATTATGCGATCATACCCATAGGGGCTTATGAACCCAGAAAACTAATGTGGATGTCGCACGTTACGCCGGAAGAAGCGGTTGCCATTGGAAATGACGTTCATGCAAAGACATTGATAGCTTCGCACTGGGGGACGGTCAGCAGTTTGTCGGATGAGCCACCGTGGGAACCACCAAAACGGTTCAGAAAAGCCGGGTCAGGCGGAGGCTTTGCGGGGGAAAAACTGTGGGTGATGAAAATCGGTGAAACCCGGCCTCTTTCGCAAATGGTGTCGTTTCAGTAAGCAAAGAAAAAACTGGTGACCTTCGGTTTTGCCGATACATCCTTGCCTTGGAACAGGCTGCTGGAAATCCGGGCTTCCGGACAGCCAATGATGGGTGTGGAAATCACAGCGTCTGCGCTGCGCAGTATGTAGGGCACGTTTTATGTGCCCACGCGGTGTGTTGGTTGTAGGAGCGGACCCGTGGGCCGCGATAGCAAGGGTGGGAAAACCATCGCGGCCCACGGGTCCGCTCCTACGTTGAGATATCCCGTGAACGCTTCCAAGTTGCTTGCGTTGTTGGTGCTGCGAGGAGGCTTATAGCGTCTGCGCCAGATACTCGCGCAGAAACTCGCCAAAGGACTTGTCATCAGCGGCTTCGATGGCCTGTTGCTGCTGGCGTGATTGTTCGGTCATGCGAGTGAATTCGGCATGCCGCTCGGGACTCAGGCTGAGGCTGTGAAAGTGATCGCGGTGCTGCTGGGACATGCGCATGCCGAAGTGGAAGAAGCCTTCACCGTTGGCGCGCATTTCCGCCAGCATGCGCGCCGAGGGGGTGCATTCGGGGGCGTTCACTTTGCCGCGCTGCACGGCGAGGCTGCTGCGGTAGACCTCGCTGGTGTGGGTGTCGTCGAGCAGCTCACACACGCCGTCCATGCCGTCGAGGATCTCGCTGGCCCATTGTGACAGCTTGATCCTGCTGCCGTGACGCTGCAGGTGCAGCTTCGGGTCGCGCCCGCGGTGGGCGGCGGCCAGTTCGTTGAAGTCGATTTCGCGGCGTTCCTGCGCATCGATGGGCGGGCTGTCGAGCAGTAGGCAGTAGACAAGAAAGGCTTCGAGAAAGTGCATCTGCGGCATGCTGATACCGAGGGGGTCGAAGGCATTGACGTCCAGTGAGCGCAGTTCGACGTATTTCACCCCGCGCCGCTTGAGGGCGTGGGTGGGCTTTTCGGTGGCGCCGGCGACCTGCTTGGGGCGGATGGTGGAGTAGTACTCGTTTTCGATCTGCAGGATGTTGGCGTTGAGCTGTTCCCAACGACCGTTGACGAATACACCGATGCGCTCGTAGGCGGCGCAGGGGGTGTTGATGGCGCAGGTGAGGGTGTCGACATAAGCGTCGAGGTCGTCGTAACAGGCCTTGATGCCGGTCTCCGCCTCCTGGTTGTTCTGGTAGCCGATGTCGCCCATGCGCAGGGAGGTGGCGTAGGGCTGGTAGGCGGTGTACTGATCGAATTCCTCCAGCTGGGTGGGCTGGCCGCTGAGGAAGGATTTGCACACCGCCGGCGAGGCACCGAACAGGTAGGGCACCAGCCAGCCGAAACGCTGCAGGTTGCGGATCAGGCCGAAGTAGCGCTCGGAAATGAAGTCCTGCAAGGGCTGCGAATCGCCTTCCATCTGCTGATAGGCGGGCCAGAAGGCCTCCGGCAGCGAGTAGTTGAAATGCACTCCGGCGATGACCTGCATCAGGCGCCCGTAGCGATGGCCGAGGCCGCGCCGGTAGACGGTCTTCATCTGGCCGATGTTGGAGGGGCCATACTGGGCGATGGGGATGCTGCCCTCCCCGGCTACCACGCAGGGCATGCTGGTGGCCCACAGTAGTTCGTCGTTTTCCAGTTTGCCGTAGACGAAGCTCTGTACGTCGCGCAGGGCGGCCAGTACCTCGCCGGTGTCTGCCAGCGGCGGGGTAATGAATTCGGCCAGCGCCTCGGAGTAATCGGTGGTGATCAGCGGGTGGGTGAGCGGCGAGCCCAGTGCGGCGGGGTGTGGCGTTTGTGCGAGCTTGCCGTCCGGACTGACACGCAGACTCTCCTTTTCCAGGCCGATGTGTGCACTTGCGAGCAGGCCGCGATGAGCATTGGCGGTCAGCTGGCCGAGACGCCACTGAAGGCTGTGATCTGCCATGGGAACCTTTGATTTTGCGGCAGTTTTGCCGTGAAAAAACGCAGAGTCTACCGCAAGCTGAATGTTACAGGCAGCCCGTGGCCGAGAAAGCTTGCATGTGATATCAGTTTCCGGCATTTTCACGCTGCGCGCATGGGGTTATAGTCTGCCTTTGGATCATCGATTCCGCGGACACAGCTAAGGAGCAACACGGCATGGCCAAGATCATCGTCAATCGAGAGAATTTCAAGGTCGACGAAATCGAGCTTGAACAGGGCACGCTGAGTGTCGGCCGCAATAACGACAATGACCTGTGTATCGACGATCTGACGGTGAGCGGTCGTCATGCGCAGATCGTTACCGTGTTCGGTTCGACCTATGTTGAGGATCTCGGCAGTACCAACGGCACCTCCGTCAACGGCAAAAAGGTGAGGACCCACACCCTGCACAATGGTGACGTGCTCACCATCGGCCACTATCAGCTGCTGTTCCAGGGTGAAAGCGCGGTGAATCCCCATTTGGGCAGCAACGAAACCCGGATGATCAATCAGTCCCAGGTTGAGGTGTTGATGAAGAAGGCGGATGCACAGCATCATCAAGCAGAACAATCCGCCCACAGGGCGCCGTCTGCTCCTGCCGCGCGTACCGCTTCAGTGCCACATGTTGCCACGGCAAGCGCCGCCCAGGTACAGCCTGCGGCACCCCATGTGGCGGTGGCCAGCAAGGGTCCGTCACTGGTCAGTGATAACCGCGTGGTGCAGGCGCCAGAGCCGGAGGCTGAGGTACTGCCGGATATCGAAGACCCCAGTGATATGATCGAGAAACACACGCCGCCGGAGCAGAGCATGAAGCCTTTGCGCCGTGGTGACGTCTCCCCCTCCTCTTCGCTGAAGATCATCGTCCTGGCGGCCCTGACCGCTGCGGCAACCTTTGTGCTGATGATGCTTGTCTTCGATTTATAACGAACAACGCATTCTCCTGCTGATGCTGATGTCGCCGATACCCCCGTCCGGATGGCACTCCACTCGCTAATCCCCGCATCAACCCGGTAAGAATCAAGCCTGGCCAGACCCTGCCGATAGAATGAGAGACGCGGAAATACCCACGGACAGTGGGTGTGTCGTAGTGTCATCCCCTTTGTCCAAACAATACGTATAGATGCCCGTATGGAGTCAGTCTTAACAAGCCCGGCAGAACACAGCCAGCACTTGCTGGTGGTCGATGATATCGAGAGCAACCGTGATCTCATGCGTCTGCAGCTGCAGCGCAATCATTATCGGGTATCGCTGGCGGAAAGCGGTGAAGAGGCGCTGGCGATGATTGCGCGGGAGCACTTTGATCTGGTGCTGCTCGATATCCGCATGCCTGGCATGGATGGCATCGAGGTGTTGCAGCAGATTCGTTGCAGCTACTCGCAACTTTCCCTGCCCGTTATTATGGTGACGGCCGAGGATCAGGAGCAGCATCTGGTCGAGGCGCTGCGCGTCGGCGCCAACGACTATCTCGCCAAGCCTCTACGGCTGCCGGTGACCCTGGCGCGTATCGAGGCCCAGCTCAGTGTTGGCCGGCTCGCCACCATCCAGGAAGACGTGGTGCGATTCACCAGCCACGACTTGAAAAAACCCCTGCTGGTGATGATGGATATCGCCGAAACCATGCAGCAGGAATCACAACAGTCGGGCGCCATGCCCGCAGACAGTGATGAGTTGCTGGATCTGCTGATCCGCACCGGGCAGAACATGCAACAGGTGATCAGCGGTTTCCTCGATCAGGAAGGGCTGAGTCATGGTCGTGAAGAGCCACTGCGGCGTGTGCTCGACCTCAACCAGGCAACGCAGAAATCCCTGCAGGCAAATGTGGACTATGCCGCTCGCAAGGGCATTGTGCTCAGCAGTGAATTTGCCGAACAACTGCCATCGGTTCAGGCCAGTGAATTCCGTCTGTGCCAGATCATAGACAACCTTATCGGCAATGCACTGAAATTCTCTCCGCGACAGACGCACACGGTGGTGCGCACCCGCACAGAGGGTGAATATGTGATGGTTGAAATCGAAGACAACGGCCCGGGGCTCGACAAGGACGACTTCAGCAAGCTGTTCATCAAACAGGCCCGGCTCAGCAACCGGCCCACCGGTAACGAAAGCAGCAGCGGACTGGGCCTGGCCATGTGCAAGCAGCTCATCGCCCTCGACAATGGCGCGATTGGTGCGCGCAACAACACCGGAAGCGGTGCAACATTCTGGATTCGGTTACCCGTGAGTGTGGTGAAAGAGTGCTAGCCGGTTGCCGTCGCTCGAAGATAGCGAGAGAATGGCGGCATGGCAGACGATTGGAAAGACCGGCTTACATCCGAGCAGTATCACATCACCCGCGAAGGAGGCACGGAAAGGGCCTTCAGCGGCGCCTATTACAGCCTCAAGCTGCCTGGCATCTACCAGTGTGTCTGCTGCCATTCCCGCCTATTCAATGCGCAACAGAAATATGATTCCGGCAGTGGCTGGCCCAGCTACTGGGCGCCCAGATCGGAAGAGCGTCGTGTAGGGAAAGAGTGTAGATCTCGGTGGTCGCCGTATCATTAAAAAAAAAAAAAAAACATGCAACAATGAGGAGCAGTATGATGCGATTATCATTACCCACTCCCTTTCG
>CAJVYS010000092.1 GCA_913009875.1 uncultured Gammaproteobacteria bacterium
AATAGCGCACAACAACTGCGCGATCTGCTCGCCGCCGTGGCGGTATTCGCTGTCGGCGGCCACAGCGCATTGACGGACTTTCACCGCCGCCACGGCAGCACCCTGCTAAAGCTCACCCGGCGCTGACATGTCCCGTCTGCTGTTCATCCTTGGCCTGCTGTTCTGCGTCTGGTTAGCGATACGCTGGTTCGTGCGCACCCCACCGCACAACGTGATCCGTGTTCTCAAGCGGGTGGGGCTCGCCGTATTGGTGCTGGGTATCGCCTTCCTTGCCGCCACCGGCCGCCTCAACTGGATCGCCGCCCTCGCCTTCGCCCTGCTGCCCCTGCTGCGGCGCGGCTGGGTGCTGCTGCGCTACCTGCCCTTTCTGCGCGGCCTGTACGCCCGCTATCAGGCCGGGCAGAGCCAGCGCCCACCGGCCGGCGGTCAGCAGTCCACGGTGGAGACACGCTTCCTGCGCATGAATCTGGACCACGACAGCGGCGACATGGACGGCGAGGTACTGGAAGGGCGTTACGAAGGACGCTTCCTCAGCCAGATGCCACGCGAGGCGCTGCTGGATCTATTGGATCAGTGCCGCACGGCAGCCGACGATTCCGCCGCCCTGCTGGAGGCCTATCTCGACCGCCACCACAGCGACTGGCGCGAGCAGCCCGAGGCGCAGCAACAGCGGGCAAGCACCGCCAGCGGCCCCATGAGCGAAGAGGAGGCCCGTGCCATCCTCGGCGTAGAGCCGGGTGCAACGGAAGAGGAGATCACCCTGGCCCATCGTCGCTTGATGCACAAGCTGCACCCGGACCGCGGCGGCTCGGACTACCTGGCGGCAAAAATCAATCTGGCCAAGGACTGCCTCATCAACCTAGATTAATCAGTTGGGCAGCCCGCCCAGTGGTTCTGAGTGTTCGACTGGCGTAGTAAAAAAATGAATTAATGGCCTTGTTCCTTAATGAGTTTTTTTGCATAGTCAGGCGGGCACTCAGGGCCGCTGGGTGGGTTGCAGCGCTCTCACCCAACAGGTGAAGTCTAACTTTTAGATGAATTTGTTTACTATCAAGCACTTAAATTTACCTTAAAGCGGTCAACTGATTAGTCTAGGTTGAAACAATGACGGCTACGGTTTCCTGCACGTAGCCGCGTTTGAAGGCTTTCACGTGGGCCATGAAGCTGGCGTTCACCTGATAGCCACGGGGAACCAGGAGTGTGCCCGTGTGTGTGTGCACGTCTTCCGCGAAAACCATGCCTTCCTGCACGGATTGAATCTGGATTTCCTGGATTTCCTGACTATCCGTTTCGTTGCCCCGGCAGTGGGCGAGGGCCTGAAGCACGGCTTTATCGTAGTGCCCGGTATGGCCGCGCAGGGTATCCAGACAGGCCTGTGGCGACAGGCCGCGGGTGATGAGGGCATCAAAGTCCAGGGCGATGCGCAGCAGACCCAGTTCCTGTGAGTTGCCGGCAGTGTCGCGCGGGGATTTCTTGCCGAGACCGGCCAATAGCGCCAGCACCGGCTCGAGACGGGGAATATTGCCCAGCAGGCTGGCAACTACTTCGGGTAGGGACTCAACCAGCTGCTGCTCGTCGGCGTTCAGTTCTTCACCGTAGTAGAGCTTTTTCGCGGTTTCCTCGGGCAGGGTGATGGCGCCGAGCTGGGAGACCATGGCGGCGACTTCCAGGTGCCAGCGCTGCGAGATGTCGAGTGCATCGCACAACTCGCCCACGATCTGGCGGATGCGCGTGGCGCGGCCGAAGGCCACGGCGTTGGTGAGTGCCAACACATCCATCAGGGCCTTGATGCTGCCGTGCAGCGTTTTTTCCAGCAGGTCGCGCTCGGCGGTGAGCAGGTGGTGTTGTCTTGCGGCGTCTTCGAGGGTTTTGTGGAGCTGCTCGGGCGGACAGGGCTTGGTGAGAAAGCGGAAGATCTGTCCCTCGTTGACTGCGGCGATGGCGGAATTGAGATCCGCCTGTCCGGTGAGCAGCACACGTACCGTATCCGGTTCTGCCTGTCGCACCCGGGTGAGGAATTCTGCACCATCCATCCTCGGCATGCGCATGTCCGAGACTACGATGGCGAAGGGACCACGGCTGCCGATTTGCGCCAGCCCTTCCAGTCCGTTCGCGGCGGTGAAGACATTGAAGCTTTTGCGTAGCTGGAATTGCAGGCCTTCGAGGATGGCCGGCTCATCGTCTACTAGCAGGATGCGCGGGAGAGGCGGAGCTTCACGCATGGCCATGACGCTCTCCATCGTCGATCACATGGCGGGCCAACGTTGTCCACTCCGACAGCTTGTCGAGCATGCCCGTGTCGGCCAGATAGTCAGCATCGATTTTCTGCTCGGCCTGCGAATCTTTATCCAGATGCGCCAGACGGTCGGCCACATGGACGGCGCCGACCACGCCGAATGTGCTTTCGCCGGCCCGGTCCGGGTGGTGATGGTGGGCTACCGCCTCGACGATGGGGAGGGGGAGGCCCCAAAGGTCGAGGAGGTAGGCACCAATCTCCGCGTGACCGAATCCATGCACCTTCTCCTCGGCGATATACAGAGGCAGCCCTTCGGCCTTGGCGAGGGCAGAAACGGGCTCATAGAATGTCGGCAGTGAGGTGGCCAGCACCACGTGACCGATGTCATGCAACATGGCGGCCGAAAACGCCGTCCTCGCTTCTTCCTTGTTGTCCGGCAGATGGTTATCCAGCAGGCGGAATGCAATGCGGGCGGTGCGAAGTGAGTAGGTCTGCACCGTGGACAGGGAAAAACCCTTCAGTGTGTTTCCTTTGTCGAGTGCGGCGAACAACCCTGCCGACAGCACCAGGCTTCGCACCGCATTCAGCCCCATATGGGTGACGGCGTCGCGCAGGTGAGTCGTTGGGCGGGCGCGCCCACAAAACGCGGAGTTCGCAATCTGTAGCAGGCGCGCGGTCATCGACATGTCACGCTCGATGATGGAGGCGACCTTGTCGAGGCCAGTATCCGATTGTTCCAGTGCCTCGGTCAGTTCGCGGTAGATGGGGGGCAAGGCAGGCAAACGTCCGATGGAGCCGACAAGCTGCCGGACCCCGGCGTCATTGAGCAGTGTTTGCAGGGATTGTCCCCGTTCCACGGCCGCCTTCAGGTCGGCCGTCTCACAAGGTTTGGCCAGGAAGCGGTGTGCGATGGGCAGAACACGCAGCAGACATTCCTTGCCGGTCTGGCCGGAGAGCACGATCCTCGCCATATGGGGATACGCGGCCCGGACCCGCTGCAGCAGGGTGGCGCCGTCCATACCCGGCATGCGTATGTCGGTAACGATGACGTCGTATTCCCGGCGGCTGAGTTCGGCCAGCGCTTCCTCCGCACCGGTGGCAAAGGCCATCTGCCAGGCTCGGCGCAGGCCTCTGAGGCGGTTGCGGAGGCCCTCCAGAATGGCCGTTTCATCGTCGACGAAGAGCACGCGGATCATGAGACCCCCTCCGCCGATGCCGGCATGCCGTCGATGGGGATGCGAACGAAGAAGGTAGTGCCGTGGTCCGGTTCGGTTTCAAAGTTCAGGGTGCCGCCGTGTTTGTCCACCACGATGGTGCGCACTAGCGACAGGCCCTGCCCGGTACCGCGCCCCACCTCTTTGGTGGTGAAGAACGGGTCGAAGATGCGGTGCCGGATCGCCTCGGGAATGCCGCCGCCCGTGTCACTGACGGCGATCACGGCCAAGCCGTCTTCGCACCAGGTCTGGATGCGGATACGTCCCAGACCATCGCCATCTTTCTGGCTGGCTTCGATGGCATGGGCGGCGTTGACGATCAGGTTCAGGAACACCTGGTTCATGTCGCCGCCATGGCAGGGTACCAGGGGCAGGTCGCCAAACTCAGTATCGACCTCGGCAACATATTTGTATTCGTTGCGCACCACGGTGAGCGTGGTCTGAATGGCGGCATTGATATCGATGGGTGCCTTGTCATTCTGCGGATGTGAGAAGACCTTCATGGCTGAGACGATGGAGCAGACCCGTGAAATACCGTCGAGCGTGCGTTCGATAGCGCGTGGTGCGTGCTCTTTCAGGTAATCGAGATCGGCGATTTCCTCCGCTTCCTCGATGGCTGCGAGCGGGGCAGGGTTGTCATCGCCTTTACGCACCGCATCCTTGAGCGTGGCGTAGTGTTCGATCAGCCCCAGGAGATCGTCGAAGGCCTCGCGCAGAAAGTGGACATTGTCGCCGATGAACTGCATCGGTGTGTTGATTTCGTGGGCGATGCCGGCGGCCAGCTGTCCGACCGCCTCGAGTTTGTGGGCGAGCTGCAGCTCCTGCTCCATGCGCTGCCGCTCCTGCATCTGCTGAACCAGTTGCTCGTTGGCCTCGCGCAGTTCGGCAGTCCGTTCGCTGATGCGCACCTCCAGCTTTTCGTTGGCGCGCTGGATAGCCGACTCGGCCTGCTTGCGCTCCATGAGGTCATGGAGCACGCCGAGGCGCAGGTTCTTGTCGATGCGGATCGATGACAGACTGACCCAGACCGGCGTGCCGTTGGCGTGGCAGAAACGGATTTCGCCATCATTCAGCGGGCCCGGGTGTGTGCATTGTTCGGCACCGTCATGCGCCGGTGGGCAGGGCGTTCCTTCGTGCTCTTCACCGGAATCCCTCTCCAGGCAGTGCTCAAAGTGTTCACAGTTGAAGCACCGGGCAAGCTGGGCACGGTCTTCTTCCCACACAAAGGCGGTGAGCGGTTGGCCCAGCGATGCCTCGAGCGGGTGGCCGAGCAGCGTCTCCCAAGCCTTGTTGAGAAACAGCAGCCTGCCCTGGGCATCGGTCTCGAACACCACTTCTTGCAGTTTTTCCACCCGTTGACGCGACTTGCGTTCGGCAGCGGAAAGCGCCTCGATCAGGCGGTAACGGCTCTGGATTTCCAGTTCGCTTTGTTCCCGGAGGCCTTCCGCTTGCGTGTCGGCGTGTTTGCTCATGATTTCCGTTAATTATCTGTGAGATGGAGGATCAGTCGGCGCTGGCTGCGGCGGGTGCGTCCTGTTCAGCCAATGGCACATCCATTTCCTGCAGCAGTGCCTGGTAGCCGATGACGTTGGCGTAGAGTGGAAAAATCTGTTCGCAATAGAAATCCTGCTCAAAGTTGCTTCGCCCCGAGATGCAGTCCGAGAGGATGGTGACGCGGTAGTCGCGCTCATGCGCGGCGCGTCCGCCGGAGTCGATACAGATGGAGGTCACGGTGCCGGCAATGACCACGTCTTCAATACGGTGGTCTTGCAGAACCTGATCCAGCGCGGTGTTGGAGAAGGCATTGAGACCGCGCTTGCCGGGAACTTCCAGGATGCGGTCGCCGAACTGACGCAGTTGTTCAATGGTTTCTGCACCCCGGGTACCGGCCTTGAAGGCGCCGACCTCCTTGATGCTGGCGAGAATGCCCACCGGCTCTTCGAGTTCGCGGTAGTCCGGGGTGAAGATGATCGGCGTGGCGATGAGCAGGGCCGGCGTGGGCGCCAGAGCGTGCAGCAGCGCGACCGTGTTGTCGAGTGTGCCGGTGACCCGGGACGATTCCTCGACCACTGAATGCAGGATGCCGTCGGGCGAAAAATAGTCGTTCTGGTAACCGATGAGGATCACGGCGGTGGTTTCAGGTTTCATGCGGCCTCCTGGCGAATGGCGGGGTGTTTACCTGAATGGCACTACGTTAAGAACTCCCTGTAGGTTGGGCAAAGGAGCGAAGCGACGTGCCCAACGGCATATATGGAAATGTTGGACACGCTACGCTTTTCCCAATCTACCTTGGCTAAAAGACTTAACGTAGTGCCATTCGGTGCTTACCCTGTTTATCGGCGCATCCGAGGCCGGGCCTATGGCCCAAAATGAGGCATTTTGTGCGGTACGCGTTATTCGGGTCGGGGCCGGCACTTGCCGATCAGCTGCGACTGGGAATGCACATCCAGCTTATGGAACAGCGCCTTGAGGTGGTTGCGTACGGTGTGGGGGCTGATGTGCAGACGGGTGGCAATACTGCTGATGCGATGCCCGTCCAGCAGCAATTCCAGCACGCCCCGTTCGCGGGCGGAGAGGGCGGCCAGTTCTTTGCTGGAAAGGCCCTGCCCGAGCGGATTGGATCCGGCCGCCGTCGGTGTTCGGCTGTCAAAGGCGGCCGTGACAACCTCGATAAAATCCCTGGGACTGCAGGGCTTCTGTAGAAAATGAAAGATCCGCCCCTCATTGATTGCCCGTGCGGCAGCCGCCACCGTGGCCTGACCGGTAAGCGTAATACTCACAGTATCCGGGTAACGCCGGGCGACAATGGCCAAAAACTCGGAGCCGCACATGCCCGGCATCACTTCATCGGCCACCACCACATCCACGCTTTCCTGTGACAGCCGTTCAAGGCCCTCGGCTGCCGAATTGGCCGTCAGCACGTGGTGCGGTTGATTGCGCAAGGTAATCAGCAGCCCTTCAAGCAGAAAATGGTCGTCGTCGACCAATAAAATTGTTCCCATTTGCCGGCCTTTGTTCCCGTGCATGGTGTTGCCACAGGCTATCGGCCCGGAGCCTGCGGCCTTGACCACCGTAATCATTCGCCACAGAGGCACACAGGATACAGAGGGTGCATCAATGGGATGAGTGAGCGATTTTGGTATCGAGTAATTCGTGCCCCTATGGAGAACTGACAAGGGGGCATCGTGCGTACGGCGCACGTTACGGGCAGGTGTCTTGTGCGCCAAACGCACAAGATGGATATCCATTTCCCCCATGTCCCCCTAGCGGGCTGAAAAGTTACAAACCACCATTGCTCCATGGCTGGCTACCTGATTGCCGAGCCCACCCGGTTTCAAGCGCAAGCTTCCTGATACTCATAAAGTTATTCACCGACTCGCCGATGTCATCCCGCTCAGGATGACATCCCGAACAGCAACCTTCAACGGTGCAGGCCTGATGTGGTGACGGTCTGAACACCAATGAGTCGAAACATGAAGAAAAATCTGCCCGTTAGCAATGTTGAAAAAACCTTCAGTGATGATGTCAATCTCCTTTCCACGACCGACTTGAAAGGGGCGATTAGCTACGTCAATCAGGCGTTCATCGAGATCAGCGGCTTTGACGAAAATGAGCTGATTGGCAAGAACCACAATGTCGTACGCCACCCGGACATGCCACCGGCGGCCTTCGAGGATCTGTGGAAGACGGTCAAGTCGGGCCGCTCGTGGATGGGTATCGTCAAAAACCGTTGCAAGAATGGCGACCACTACTGGGTCAACGCCTACGTCACGCCGATCATCAAGGATGGTCAGGTGGTGGAATACCAATCCATCCGCAGCAAGGCCAGCGTCACGGAAATCGAACGTGCGGAAAAACTTTATGCGCGCATCAACGCCGGCAAGCTTCCCCGTTGGTTGAAGCGTCCGCCGCTGGTCTTTCACTATAAACTGATCCTCGCCTTCGTGCTGATACAGATAGCGACACTGGCGATTCCTGTCGCCACGGGTGGTCTTGGCATCATGATGGCGCTGCTCAGCCTGCTGCCGGGTCTTGTGATCATGAGCTTGTTTTACATCCGCGAGGTTCGTCCCCTGTGCCAGGTCTTTGCCATTGCCCGCTCAGTGTTTGCCAACTCGCTTGCCCGCCATGTCTTCACCGGCCGCCAGGACGAGGCCGGCCAGGTCATGCTGGCGCTGAAATACCTGGAAAAGGAAACCGGCGGCATTGTCGGTCGCATTGCCGATTCGTCGGCAGACATTTACAGTTATGCCAGCAGACTGATGGCCTCCATCGAAATGAACAAGACCAGCATCAACAACCAGCACGTGGAGACGGACATGGTCGCCACGGCGGTGACGGAGATGTCCGCCAGCATTCAGGAAGTCGCCAACAATGCGCAGTTGACCTCGGAATCGGCCACCCAGGCCAACGCCGAAGTCAGCAACAGCAAACAAGTCGTGGGCCGTACCATGGACGCCATCCACACCCTGGCGGACGATGTGGAGCAGGCCAGTGAAGTGATCCGCAAGCTGAACGAAGACAGCGACAAGATCAGCAGCGTGGTCAGCGTCATCAGCGGCATTGCCGAACAGACCAATCTGCTGGCACTGAATGCCGCCATCGAGGCGGCCCGTGCCGGTGATCAGGGACGTGGCTTTGCCGTGGTCGCCGACGAAGTCCGTACCCTGGCCAACCGCACCCACGACTCCACCCGAGAAATTCAGGCAATGATTGAACACCTGCAGGGCGGTGCCAGTCGCGCCGTGGAAGTGATGCAAAAGAGCCGGCAACAGGCCGACAGCAGCGTCGAACGCGGCGAAGAGGCCGTCACCTCTCTCAATGCCATCACCGATGCCGTGGCCACCATCAATGACATGAGCGCGCAGATCGCCTCGGCGGTGAAAGAGCAGAACACCGTCGCCCAAGAGGTCAACCAGAACGTCGTTAACATCCAGCAGTCATCGGAAATGAGCGTCGAAGGCATTCACGTCAGCGAAGAAGCCAGCAACGCCATGGCCACCAAGGCGCAGGAAATGAAGATGCTGGCGGCGCAATTCTGGGATAAGCGCCGTACCTGATTATTATGCCGATAAGCGCCCGGTCCCAGTGGGTCGGGCGCTTTTTTGTGCCTGGAGACTTATTTATAGGAGCAGGGCAAGGCATTCCCCTGACAGGTCTTGTATCCAGTGCGCGAGGGAGGGGGGGTGCCCGGTTCATCAGCACACCACAGCACCACAGGCCTTTGATTTATGATAATGTAAGCGCTATTTTTTTGAGCGGCCTTCGGGTGCGGGAAAACCGCACGCCGGGATATGTGCAGAGGGCGTGGGGTAACCGATGTCTCTGCTGCGATGCCTTCTTGAAAGTGTATGCATATTATTCTAAAATTGTATGCATAGCTTAAGGAGGTATATATGAGAACAACCCTAGATTTACCTGAGAACCTACTCGCCGAGGCGATGAAGGTTACCCATACCGACACGAAAACAGCTGTTATCGTCAGGGCTCTTGAAGAATTAGTAAGAAAATCAAAGATTTCAGATATTAAGAAGTACCGAGGGAAGATTGATTTGGATATCGATCTAAATGAGTTAAGAGATCGTCGCTAATGGAAGTGTTGGTTGATACTTCAATATGGATTGATTATTTCAAGGCGGGCGACAACTCTAAGGATCTGGATTATCTAATAGATGAAAATCTTATAGTCATCAACGATATCATTCTCGCTGAGTTAGTCCCATATTTGAAGATAAAAAGAAAGATTAAAGTCATTAAACTTCTTCACGAGATAAATAGAGTTCCACTATCTATTCACTGGGAAGAGCTAATAGAATATCAAGTGAAGTGTTTAAAGGGGGGGGCGAATGGAGCGGGCATTCCTGATCTGATTATTGCGCAGAATGCTAAGCAAAATAACTGTGAGGTTTACTCACTTGACAAGCACTTTCGGTTTCTTAATAAAGTGTTGAAAATTAAGCTTTATGGATCACAAGGCTAAAGCATGGGGGGGGGCCGTTCTTGCTTTTTTCCTGGGACATGCCATAAAGGCTTGTATCGAGTTTTCTTATTCCCCCTTTACGAAAGACCCACTGGATTCCGACATTCGCCGGAATGATGATATTTTCTGAAAGTGGCAGGAAATCAAGTCCGCACAGGTTCAAACACGACTTCCTGATCAATGAATGCCTGTTCCTGGCGTAGGGTCGGCAGCAGTACCTTGTCGGCGAAGTCGCAGCCGGTGGGGCCTGGGTCTTGTTGTGCCTGCTTACCGGTCTGGGCGGGGCTGTGGCCTTTTTGCTGTCGCAATAATTCCAGTATGGGTTCGTAGCCGGGTGGCCAGGCGCGGATTTCGCTGAAGCGTTGTTTCAAAGCCTTGAGAATACCCATGCCGGCATAGTCCAGGTCGCCCCAGAACCAGACGGGCCAGTCACGGCTGTGTCGCTTGAACCACCAGTCTTCCAGCTGTTGTTGCGCCCTTTTGTCAGCCTTGCTGTGATAGTGCAGGCTGACGCCGTCGGGCTGTCTGATTCTGCTTGCACTGCTCTTGAATCCGGCCGCGTAGACCAGTATCAGGTTTTTGCAACAGGCCGGGTTGCCGGTAACGGCGCTGGTGTAGCTGTCCTGGTTTTCGATGAACAGGATGCCTTCGATGGTTTCAGGGATGAAGATGTTGACCATCACCGGTCGCACCCTGATGACTAAATCAGGATAGAGTTCACGGATCAGCTCTTCGCGGGCATCGAGAAATTTGGAATCACCCCAGAAGCAGCGGCTGCTCAGTTGCCGCAGACTCAGTCTTTCCTGCGAGTCGTTGCCAAGTTGGGTGAATGCGGTAACTACGGCCTCGTCTTCTTTGCCGGGTACTGCAATACGATAGGCTATTAGTTTTTCCGTGTTGCCCGGGAACCGGTGGCGGTTTTTCTCCACCGCCTTTCGCCAGCGCTGAATGGGTGACAGTCCCCGTGGGCGTTGCAGCCAGTGTCGCAGGATTTCCTCGCCGCCGTCCTGCAGGGTGAGCCTTGCCTGTGTGTATTCGGGTGAAAAGGGATCGCGCCGTTTGTCGGGCGTGATGTGAATCACGGCGTGGTCTTCTTGCAGGCTTTTGATGAGGTCCCAGAGGTGATCGGCTTCCGCGCCTTGGCGGAACAGGGCGGGGATGGACTTTTCATTCAGCGTTATTGCTACAGGCCGCTGGCGCTCGGCGGCCGGCTGCTTGTCCAGCCGGTTGAGGAACTGTGCGAGCAGATCGGCAATGGCGACGCTTTCGCTCAGCCAGGCGGGTGTGTCCTTCATTCTGCCGCCAATACCTCGTCCATGAAATCCAGCTCGGCCTGCTGGTAGACCGTGCGTTTGTGGTTGGCCCATAGTTGCTGGATCTTTTCCGTGTTGCATTGCTTGCGGTCCACCAGTACCCGGGTGTGGAGTTGTCCTCGGAGTTTCTCGCTGGGGCATTTGGCGAACACGAATTCATTGCTGATCAAGTCCATGAATGGCCCGCACTTGCTGGTGGGCATAATAAAGATCAGTTGCAGACCGAGGGCCTTGGTCAGATAGTCGATGACTTCCCGCGAACGGGTTTCGTCCATTTTTGAAAAGGCCTCGTCCACCAGCACCATGCGCAGGTGGCTGTTGCCTTCGGCGAAGCGGAACGCGGAGGTGATGGCCGCCGAGCGGATGATGTAGGCGGGGGTTTCCAGCTGGCCGCCGCTGCCGGTGCCGTATTCACTCAGGGCGATGGGTTCCTTGCCTTCCACTTCCTTGTAGATTTCATATTTACGGTAATTGCGATAATCGCCGATGCGATCCAGTTCCCGCAGCGCCTTGTGCTCGTCTTCATCGAGCAGCATCTGCATCAGTTCCTCGCGGACTCGTTGTGATTTCGCCGACAGTTCCATTTTGAACAGGTCGACCTCGTCGCCGACGCCGGGCTGGCGGATGACCTCTTCGAAGAAGCGGGCATAGTCACGAAATTCGGGAATCCAGTCGCTGTCGAAGCGGAAGCATTCACGGTCGTCGCCGAATTGATGATGTTGTAATTCCTTGTTGAGGCGTTCGATCTGACGCTTGCCGTTGCTGATGGCCTGATGAATGGTATGGCAGAAGTGGGTGACAAAGGCGTTGTTGAAGCTCTCCTTGAGCTGCCGCAGGTTGTCGTATTTCTCCACCAGAATGTTGTTTTTCAGGCGGTTGAAGACCCGGTCCAGGTCGTGTTGCAGGCCGCAGATGGCGCGGAACAGGGCGGCATTGTAGTCGCCGTTGAAACTGTGGTAGACGATGGCGTCGCCAGGCAGACAATGCTGGTTATGTCTCTGGATCGCCTCGTCCATCTTGCGTTCCAGACTGTGCAGGCTGCGCTCGATTTCCTGACGATAATTGGCGGCGCTGTCGGCCGCCTCGGCGGTCATGGCGTCAGCCTCCTTTTCCGCCGTGGCAAGTCGCGCATCGGCGTCGAAGCCGGGCCATTCAGCGGCAATGGCCAGCAGGTTCTGTTCGCAGTCTTCCACCACTTGCTGGGTCGCTTCCTGCTCGTCGGCCAATGTTTCGCAGTGCTTGCCGACCTTGCGCATCTTTTCCTGTAGCTCGCCCTTGCTTTCCTTGAGGCTGCCCTGCTGTTGGCGCAGCCGTTGTTCCTGTTCGCGCAGGTTGCCGAGCTTGTCTTCCAGATCCTTGTGTTCCGACAGGTCCAGCTGTGCCAGCAGATTTTCCAGGGTCTGCAGTTCACGATGTATTTCCAGCATGCGGGTGATGGCGTCGGCATAATCCAGCGGCCGCAGTTTCTTGACGTTCTCCAGCAGCCGGCTGATCTGTTGCAGGCGGTCGTTGGCCTGTTGCCATTCTTCCGTGAGACGTTGTAGTTCCTCCTGCGTGGCCTTCAGGGCCCGCTCCCGCGCCGCCACGCCGAACACCAGCTCGCTGTCGGGGAGGTCGCAGCGGAACATGCTGTAACCGCCGGCGCCCATGCCGTCGGCGGTCAGGCCACGGCGGGTCTGGCGCAGCTCCTCGGCCGAGGACACTTGCACCACGCTGCCGTAACTGGCGGTCAGATAATGCTTTGCCGTGGCGTGACTGAAGGACAGCCGATGAATGATGGAATCGGTCGGCAGGCTGCTGCGCTCGGCGTCCCGCTGCGCCTTGCCGCCCTGGATGATGCGTGCGCGGTTATCGCGCCCCGGCAGCCGGCGCACGATGCGGATCGCCTCGGCTTCGTGATCGGCTTCGTGATCGGCATCGACGATGATGGAGAAGCGCGCCATGCCCAGATAGCCCTCGATGGCCATCTGCCAACGCGGGTCACTGACCTCCACGTGATCGCACAACACGCGCGGATCGGCCTGCGGGCAGTCGCGCCGGATGGCCTCCAGCGCCCGCGTAACATAAGGTGGGTAGTTGACCTGCTTGGCCTTCAGGCGCTCGATGTCCTGTTGTTTTTGCCGACATTGGCTCTTTAGCTGTTCGTAGCGGGCCTCCCGCTTGTGCGCCAGTTTCGCCAACTGGTCGTGCAGGGATGGGCCGCCCACCGGGCTGCCGGTTTGATGCCATTGTTCGCGCCACTGGTTGTGCAGGCGCTGGGCGGCGCGGGCCTGATCCAGGTGCAGCTCCAGCGGTGACAGGTCATTGGTCAGATCCTTTTGCAGCAGGGCAGGGATGTCCAGCTCGCCGCGTCCGCCTTCCTGTACCACGCTGCGGGCCAGCTGGCGGATTTGCAGGTCGGCCAGCAGGGGCAGTGCGTCCATCAGTTCGGCGTCCTGCAAATCCTTTTCGATAGCCTTGGTGGCCTGCAGGTTGTTGTCCAGCGAGTTGTCTTGTTCCAGCAACCGGCGGGCGATATCCGTCAGCTGCTTTTGCTGTTGTTCGCGCTGTTGTTCCAGCTCGTCCTTTTGTTGCAGGGCGCTGATCCCCAGGCGCTGGGCCTCCAGCTGCACGCGCTGTTCGTGGATTTGTTGCAGGCGTTGTTCTGCCAGCGCCGTCTCGGTTTCGTTTTCCTTCAGTTGGCGTTGGTAATCGCTTTGTTGTTTTTTGGCCTTGATGTAGTCGCGCTGGCGTTGCAGGTAGTCGTACTGGGCGAGGGTGAAGTCGAGGCTGTTCAGCTCGATCCATTGCTGGATGTAGTGGCTGGCCTGCTGCTCGGCGTTTTCCAGGATGCCGATGGACTCCACCAGCCGGGCCGCGTCGCGCTCCATGGCGTGAATGGTCTTGAGCTGGCCGGAAATGGCGCGGATGGCCTCGCCGAGATCCTTTCTGTCGAGAATTTCCTGGGCGACAAAATCATTGATGCTGCGCACCGGTTTGTAGGCCATGAAGCGGGAAAAGGCCCGTGCCGCCGCCGTGGCCTCCGCTTCGGAGACGCTATCGTTCTGGCCACGCAGGACGGCGTAGAGGCGGCGCAGGTAGGTTTTTTTGGTGTCGTATTTCTGTACGTGGCGCTGGCCGAATTCTCGGATCAGCAGGTTCTGGATTTTATCCAGGGGCGTGATGTACTGGCCGAGTTTTTTATCAGCCACCGTATCGTCACGGACGAAATGTGCCAGCGTCAGCTCTTTACCGGGCAGGATCAGAAACAGCAGGTCATCCTGCCGCGCCACCTGCTGCCCGCCGCTGGCATCCAGCCAGGCGCGTACGCCGATGACGGCGGTAAACGATTGCGCCGATTCGCCCTTGGTGGGGCAGAACACGGCGGCGAGGTAGCCATCGGTCGGATCGAGGCGCGCATAACTGCCATCGTCGCAACCGAGCACATAGGACGCCAGGGTGCGCACGCGCTTGCCGCCGCGGCCGCGCTGGGTGGTTTCATCCTGCCCCGGATTGTACTGAAAGAGGTTTTCGTGGGCCGCGGTCATGATGGTCTGGATGGCGTCCGCCGCCGTGGTCTTGCCCGAGCCATTGCCGCCCGAGAGCAGGTTGATGGGGCCCAGCTCGAATTCAAGCTGCGGGATGTTGCCCCAGTTGACGAAGATGAATTTTTTCAGAAACATGGATGCTGAACTCTAAATAGATCGGAAGAGCGTCGTGTAGGGAAAGAGTGTAGATCTCGGTGGTCGCCGTATCATTAAAAAAAAAAAAAGAACCACAGTTCTGTCTCAGAGCTGTCCGGAGCATGCTCAAGCGAGCACGTGCTTCACCATGTACGCCTGACTACC
>CAJVYS010000093.1 GCA_913009875.1 uncultured Gammaproteobacteria bacterium
CTCTCGAATGATGCGGTTCGTGGAACTCACCGGCATCCTACAGGAAGTTCCAAAGTGGCCTTCAAGAACGGGTCTATTGACCCGTATCCGGACTTTCAGTCCGTTAAACTAACCCACCAGCTTTAGCCGGTGGTTGTTGAGTATTCTCTGTGTCCTCCGTGCCTCTGTGGCAAATGTAGTGGGTACGAATCGCCCTTCACCCCACCATCAAGAAATCCATCCCCCGCCGATAGCCCATCGTCGCCAGCGTTGAGGCAATATCCTCGCGCGCACCATGATTGGTGACGTAGGACAACACAAAGGGCCGCGCGTCCCGCGCCAGCCACTCGGGCGGCACCACGGGTACGCCCTGCAGGCGGTTGCCGATCTTGCGCGGGTCGATGTCCACCCAGGCGATGGGCGTAAAACCCTGTTCGATGAGCAGATTGCAGCGGCGGCGGGTCTTGCGGCCGGCGCCCCAGAAGACCAGGGGACGCGTCTGCAGACGCGGGTCGCGGGCCAGATAGGCGGCGCGCAGGCGGTCGAAGGCCTGGCGTGAACAGCGCGGATCGGTACGCGACAGACGACCCTCGCTGTCGCGCCAGTCCAGCAGCACCCGCGGCAGCTTGGCCATCCTCACCCCGCACTGGGCCAGGCGCAGCCAGAGGTCGTAGTCTTCGGGAAAAATGCCCGTACGGTAGCCGCCGGCGGCCTGTACCACCGTGCGGCGAAACATCACTGAAGGGTGGGCGAAGGGGGATTCGATGTAGATTTCGTCGCTGATGGTGGCAGGGTCACAGCAGGCATTCTGCCAGCGGATGTATTCGCGGAAACCGGCCTGGATGTGCTCTTCGGGAAACAGGCGCACCTGCGTGGCCAGCAGGCCGAGGGCTGGATCAGCGGTTAGGCCTTCGGCCTGCGCGGCGAGGCGCTCCGGCTGCATGCGGTCGTCGGCGTCCATGCGTGCGATGAATGGCGCGCGGGCATCAAACAGGCCGCGGTTGAGGGCCGCCACCAAGCCCCGCGGCGGCTGGCGGATGAGGCGGATGCGGGCATCCCGCAGCGCGCGACGGGCGACGAGATCGGCGGAACCATCCCGCGAGCCGTCGTCGATGGCCAGCAGTTCGTAGTCGCTGAGGGTCTGCGCGGCGATGGAGTCGAGGCATTCGGCCAGCGTCTCGTGTGCGTCACGGAAGGGCAGGACGATGCTGACCTGTGGCGAGCCTTTTCTGCCGGGAATGATCAGCCCTTGAGCAGGTCGGCGACCTTTTGCAGCTTGCCGCGCACCTCACTGGCAAGGCCCGTGACGGCATCGCTGTCCGTCAGTCCCAGCACGGCATTGGGGTCCATGAACAGCACGCTGACGCTGCCATCGTCTTCCTCGCGTACCAGCACGTTGCAGGGCAGCAGCAGGCCGATGTCGGGCTCGGCCTCGATGGCCTGGTTGGCCAGCACCGGATTGCAGGCACCGAGGATGGTGTAGGGGCGGCGGTCCACGTCGATCTTCTTTTTCAGGGTGGCCTTGACGTCGATGGTGGTGAGGACGCCGAAGCCCTCGGTCTTGAGTGCCTCGATGGTCTTTTCGATCACTTCGTCAAAGCTGCCGGGCACGGTGACACCGAATCCGTAGTTGCTCATGGTTTGTCTCCTCGGAGAATCTCAACAAATTAGAAAAACCTAATATTGTGCGCTTTGGCACACAATTCAACCCTCGGATTCAGGTTCAAGTCAGGGTTCTGCACTGGGAATTCAGTTCAAACTGCTGAGAGGCCCGCTGGCGAGTGCAAGACACCAAAAGTAGGTGCTTTAAGCGAGGCGGAATCCCCAAAAGCAAGCGCCGTATCGCGCCGCCAGCGGATCTCTCAGCGGCCGCGCTGTTGCATTTCGAACCAGGCATCATATACCTGCTGCGGCCACAGGGACTGGAACCAGGCGATCACCGCTACAACCTCCTGTTCCGAGAGTTTGCCCTCCCAGGCCGGCATGCGGCCCTTGCCGCCCGGGCTGCCGTTGAGGATGAGGTTCGCCAGCACCTCGGTGGAGTGGTGCCAGGCATGGCCGGAGCCATTCAGTGGAGGCGGCGGGAAAAGGCCCTCAGCATCGCGCTTGCGCCAGTTGGGGTCGCCGCTGGCATCGGCGGCGTGACAGTCCGCACAATGTTGCCGGTAAATCTGCTCTCCCTGAGCCAGCAGGGCCGGGTCGCTGTTGCGTTCCACGCCCTCGGGCACCGGCAGCCCGCCACGGAGGCCGGCGGCATCTCCCCCTTCGCCCTCACAGCCGGTCAGGGCCAGGGCCAGCAATACCGCTACAATCATTCCGCGCATTTTCTTCATCATTGTCCCCATCATTCTTAAAGCCGCTGGAAAACGTGGCCGATAAGTGCCTATCCCAGCCAGTGGTTTCGTCAGGATGAATAAAAACACCAGCCTCGACAAGGCGCAACAGATTCTTCAGCAGCTGCGGGACAATTTTCTCGATGAATTGCCGGAACGCTGCGATGCCATCGAGGAAGGCATCCTGGCCCTGGGCGAGGATGTCGACGGCAAGCACTTTCAGCGCCTGTTCCGTGAGATCCACAGTCTCAAGGGCAGCGCCGGTACCCACGGCATCGCGGCCATCAGCACCATCTGCCACCAGCTGGAAGATGGCCTCACCACCGCCCAGGAGACGACACTGCACGCGCCTGAGCGCATCGATCTTTATCTGCGCTACCTGGATCTGATCCACCGCTGTATCGAGATTGCGCGGGAAAAGCGCGGCAACTATGCCGAGATCGATCAGGCCCTGGAAGACATCCGCCACCACAGCTCACCTCACCAGTTGAGCGGCCTGATTGTGGAGAATTCACCCGCCATGACAGCCCTCTACCAGGGCGCGTTGGCGGATCAGCCGGTGCAACTCGCCGTCGAGCAGGACGGCATGGTGGCGCTGAATCGCCTGCTGCATGAGCGTTTCGATCTGCTTATCATGGGTGCCGAGACGCGCACCCTGAACGGTATTGGTGTGCTCTATGCCGTGCGCGCCGCCAACGGCATCAATCGCCATATTAAGGTCATCCTGGTGAGTTCCAGCCAGCGGCAGAATTTCGCCGCGGAGCTGGAACCGGACATGCTGGTGCCGCGCGGCCCGGAGATGATTCCCCGCCTGGCCGATGCGGTGGCCGAGATTGCCCGGCAGGTACGGGACTGAGGCCGCCGCCCATGAATCGCTATCACCGCCGCCATCTCGGTAGACGCCCCATGCTGTTGCCGTTTGCCGTCCCCTGGGCCTCGGAGGCCGGTGCCGCCGGCCTGTCCGGCGCCCAGGCCGGTACCGCCATGGCGCTGGTGATCGCGGTTGCCGTAGTGCTGATGGCGGGACTGGCCCTGCACCGTGAACAGCGCCGGCGAGAGGTCGTCGAGGAGGCGCTGGCGGCCAGCAAGATCCAGCAACAGGCGCTGATCGACACCATGGTGGATGCCGTGATCATTATCGATGACATGGGCAGGATCCAGAATTTCAACCCGGCGGCAGAGGCCATGTTCGGCCACGCTGCCAGTAAGGTGATCGGGCAGAATATCCGCCTGCTGATGCCGGAGCCCCACCACAGCGCCCACGATGGCTATCTCGCCCGCCACAAGGAAACCGGCGTGCGCTGCGTGCTGGGCAGACGCAGCGAGGTGGAGGCACTGCGCCGTGATGGCAGCCGTTTCCCCGTCGAGCTGGCTGTTACCGCTATGAAAATCCACGGCCGGCGCCTGTTCAGCGGCTTGCTGCGCGACATCACGGAGCGCAGGAAGGTGGAGCGACTCAAGGACGAATTCATTGCCACCATCAGCCACGAACTGCGTACCCCGCTGACCGCCATCCGCGGCTCCCTCGGCCTGATCAATGGTGGCGTCGTCGGTGAACTGCCGGCGCAGTCGGCCGCCCTGATCCGGCTTGCCCACGACAACAGCGAACGCCTGCTGCTGCTCGTCGATGATCTGCTGGACGTGGAGCGCCTTGGTTCGGGGCGCATGGAATTCCATTTCGTGTCGCTGGCGCTGATGCCGCTCATCGAAGAGGCCATTGCCAAGAATGCCGCCGTTGCCGAAAAACACGCCGTGCAATGTGTCATCGTCCGGCATCTCGATGGGGCCAGCGTGCATGGCGACCCGCAGCGCCTGCTACAGGTGCTGGGCAACCTGCTCTCCAACGCCTGCAAATTCTCGCCCCGCGACAGCACGGTGGAGATCGACGTCATGCATCGTGAAGACCGGGTGCGCATCGATATCCGCGATTACGGCCCCGGCATCGCTGAGGAGCTGCGCCCGCGCCTGTTCAGCCGATTCGCCCAGGGCGACACCGGCAACACCCGCCAGAGCGGCGGCACCGGCCTCGGCCTGTGCATCAGCAAGGCCATCGTCGAACGGCATGGTGGCGAAATCGGGTTTGTTCCCGGTGCCGAGGTCGGCACGACGTTTTATCTAGAACTGGCGGCGCTTGGCAGCATGCCGAGTCCCAACGCCATTGACCAGGGAAGAAAGGAGTAAAGCCTATGAGCAGCAACGAATTACGGCGCATTCTCTTCGTCGAAGATGAAGCCGACATCCAGGCCGTTGCCCAGGTCGCCCTCGAGGGTGTGGGTGGATTTACCGTGAAGATCTGCAGCTCCGGTGAAGAGGCCCTGCAGTCTGCCGAGGCCTTCGCCCCGCAGCTGATCCTGTCCGATGTGATGATGCCCGGTATGGACGGCCCCACGACCCTCGCCGCCCTGCGCCGGCTGCCGGCGCTGGCGGATACCCCGGCCATCTTCATGACCGCCAAGGTACAGCCTCAGGAGGTGGAACAACTGCGCACCGATGGCGTCATCGAGGTCATCGCCAAGCCCTTTGATCCCATGACGTTGGCGCAGCAGATCAAGGATATCTGGCAGCGACGCCATGTCTGATGACAGCGATATCCAGGCCCGCCTCAAGGCCCTGCGCGAGGCCTACGCCAAACAACTCCCGGACAAGCTGGTGGAGGTGGCGGAGCAATGGCGGGTAATGCATCAGCAGTCTTGGGATGTCGATCGGGCCAAGGCCCTGCACCGCAGCGTGCACACCCTGGCCGGTTCCGCACCGACCTTCGGTTTCAGCGGCGTTGGGCAGCGGGCACGTCGTGCCGAACACCTGCTGAAGGCGTGGCTCAGTGAGATGCACACACCCGGCCAGAACGAAATCGCCGAGCTGGCAACACATATCCACACCCTTTGCAACGAGCCTGGCAACCACGCCGCCCCACAACCGACACCCCCTTCGGCCGCAGTAGCGCCTGCGCGCCCGCCGGAGCGGCGTCTGCTGTTCCTCATCGACAACGACGAGGCGACGGTCGACAGGCTTCCCCAACAACTTAGTCACTTTGATTATCAGGTGCGGGTATTCCGCGATGCTGGCGGCCTTGACGAGGCTTTCGCCGAAGAGCGTCCAGCGGCGCTGATCGTCAATCCTGAGCTGGACGACACCCGGCAGGGAGGCTCAGCGCTGGTGTGTGGCCTCAAGGCGCGCTACGGGCAAAATCTGCCGGTGATCTTCATCTCCACCCTCAACGATTTTGATGCGCGACTGCAGGCGGTGCGCTCTGACGGTGACGCCTATTTCGTCAAGCCTATCGATATCGCACCCTTGGTGGACCGCCTCGACCAGATCACCCAGAGCCGTTTAAGTGAGGCCTACCGTGTGTTGGTGGTGGAGGATGACCCGGACCTGGCCGCGCACTATGCGTTGACCCTGCAACAGGCCGGCATGGATACCACCATCCTGGCTCACCCGGAGGACATCCTCACTACTCTTGCCGACGTGCGCCCGGAACTAATTTTGATGGACGTCTACATGCCCCGGTGCTCGGGCCTGGAGCTGGCCCGGCTGATCCGCCAGCAAGATGCCTGGTTGAGCATTCCCATCGTTTTCCTCTCTTCGGAAACCGATACCGAAAAACAATTCAGTGCCATGCGCATCGGCGGTGACGACTTCCTCACCAAGCCCATTGATGACCGGCATCTGGTCGCCTCGGTCAGTATCCGCGCAGAACGCGCGCGTACCCTCAACATGCTGATGGTGCAGGACAGCCTCACCGGCCTGCTCAAACACACCAAAATCAAGGAGAAACTGGCTGCGGATGCCTCGCGCGCCAGCCGCGCCGGCGAACCGCTGGCATTCGGCATGATCGACATCGATCACTTCAAGGCCGTCAATGACCGATACGGACACCTCAGCGGCGACCGTGTCATCAAGAGCCTGGCGCGACTGCTACGGCAGCGCCTGCGGCAAAGTGACGGCATCGGCCGTTACGGCGGCGAGGAATTTGCCGTGGTGCTGCCAGGTTGCAGCCTGGCATCGGCCAAACAAGTGCTGAACCAGATCCGCGAGGGCTTCGCCAAACTGCGCTTCCGCCATGGCGATGAGGAATTTTCCGTCACCCTCAGCGCCGGCATCGCCAGCGTGGAACAATTCCGCGATGCCGAGGGTATCAACCGCGCCGCCGATGAGGCCCTCTACGAGGCCAAACGGGCGGGGCGCAACCGGGTGATGCTCTGCCAGGCGCCGGCGGCGAAATTTCCGGAGCGTCGCTGAGCGTGGGTTTTCACCACAGAGACACAGAGTTCACAGAGAAATCAATTGATCATTCCCTCCCGTTACACCGCTCTGCGGTATAACGTTGCATGTACAGGAAATCCAACCGGGGGTGATGCGGCGCTGAGTGTCGCCTGATGAGTGATACCGCAGAGCAGTACTACAAGTAAAGACCGTAGGGTGGGCACCGCCCACCAGGAATGACGCAGGGAGCATCACGGTGGGCAATGCCCACCCTACAACACAGGACAGTTGTGGAATTCCAGCAGCAGACCGCGCTCGCCCTGGCGGCAACGGGTAAAACAGGCATTGTTCACCGCCACACGATAGGCACAGGCCAGATCGGCTTGAAGCACATGCGCCATCACGGCACGAATCACCCCGGCGTGGGCCACCACCAGCAGCCGCTCTCCCGCATATTCCTTTAAACAATCATCGAAGGCACTGGCGACCCGGGCGACGAAGTCCGCCAACGGCTCAGCACCGGGTGGGCGACAGTGCACCGGATCGCGGTAAAAAGCCGCGTATTCGTCCGGATTGTCATGTTGAATCTGCGCCGGGGTGCGCCCCTCCCAACTGCCGAAGCCCACCTCGCGGAAGCGCGCATCCACCGCCACTGGCAGACCATGGCGTGCACCCAACGCCTCGGCAAAATCACGGCAGCGGATCAGCGGTGAGCTGATGATGCGCGTCCATGGGCAATCCTCGGCCGATTCGCCTCCCGTCGCCGCCCACATCTGCGCCCAGCCCTTCTCACTCAACGGATCGTCGATGCTGTGGCCACGGTAGGCACGCCCGCCCTCGGGTGTACCGTGGCGCAGCAGGTCGATAATGGTGTCGCTCATGGGGTCTCCCTTGTTTCATCAGGCATTGCCCCTGATTTTAACTCGGCCACGTTTCCTTGCGGGGTTCAGTTGAACGCCTGCCCGCCTCAACTCGATCGATGCGGTTCGCAGGCTCACCGCATCCTACGCGCTATGCAAAAAACTCGTTAAGGAGCAAAGCGTGTAGCCTGGGTTGAGCTTGCGAAACCCGGGGGGCAATGCGATAAATCCCCGGGTTTCGCAAGCTCAACCCAGGCTACGGATGGCGGCTATTCACGCATTAGCGGCCGGTGGCTGACGATAGAGAAATAACGTGAAGTTGTTGTCGAGATAGCCTTCGCGTAACTCGCAGTGTGCAGCGAAAGTTTGACAGTAATCCAGTATGGCCTGCGGCTCGAAGGATTGCAGGTCGGGGCGGCTGGCGATCCAGTCGTTGCGGGCGTCGAGGAGGTTGAAGGCGAGGACTCGCCGGCTGCTCTCAAACATACGCCGGATGCAGCGGCGGGCGTAGTCGCCGTCGTCATTCAGCGCCTCGTTGAGGGAGCCGGAGAGCATTACCACGTCGTAGCTCTGTGGCGGTGGGTCGATCTCAAATAAATCGCCCTCACGCAGGTTAAGACCGGGGTAGCGCTCGCGACCGGCGGTGATGAGATCCGGTGACAGGTCGATACCGGTGTAGTCGATGTCATGGCCTTGCCGGCGCAGGAAGGCGGCCAGGTCGCCGAAGCCGCAGCCGACGTCGAGCAGGCGGTCGCCGGGCCGCAGGCCTGCTTCGGCAAGCACGGCGAAGCAGGTTTCCTGCACCGTGGTGGTGCTCCAGTAGAGGGCGTTGGGGTGCCAGCCGTGACGCTGCAGGGCATCACGGTGGCGGTCGCGGATGCGTTGGCGCTGGGCGGGGGTCATCTGCGCGCTGTTCGGTCTATTTGGTCAGCGACATGAACAGCTGCGGCAGTTTCTCCGGCAGGCGTTCGATGTTGTCGATGACGGTATATTGCTGCCCAAAGATATCACCGACATAGTCATCAGCACGGCGATCCAGGCTGATGCAGTGGGTGAAGATGCCGTCACGGTCCAGCTCTTGCACGGCCTTGCGCGTGTCTTCAATCAGCAAACGCTCATCGTTGACATCAATATCGGAAGGCTCGCCATCGGTGAGCACCAGCAGCAGTTTCTTTTCGGCACGGCGTGCACCCAGGTAGTGCCCGGCGTGGCGCAGGGCGGCACCCATGCGGGTGGAATAGCCGGCCTCCATTGCTCCCAGGCGTGACTTGACGTCATTGCCCCACTTTTCACTATAGCCCTTGATATGCTGGTAGCGAACTTCGTGGCGGGTGTTGGATGAGAAACCGGCGATGGCGAATTCATCGCCCAGCTTGTCGATGGCCCAACCCAGCAGGGCAACGGCCTCCTGGCTCAGTTCCAGCACCGTCTGCTGGCAGCCGGCGGGTATATCGGCCACCGATTGCGAGAGGTCGATGAGCAGCGACACGGCGATGTCGCGGCCGTCAGTGCGGTGGCTCATGTTGATGCGCGGGTCCGGGGTGTGGCCGGTCTTGAAGTCGATCAGTGAGCGAATGGCAACATCCAGATCCAGTTCGCTGCCATCCTCCTGATAACGCACGCGCACCAGTTGCTGAGGCTTGAGCATGTCGAGGATCTGCTTGAGGCGCTTGGCCAGCGCGGCGTTTTTGGCCAATAAATCGTCAATCAACGCCGGACTGCTGCCGGGGTGCAGGGATTCGTAAAGGCTCACCCAGTCAGGGCGGAAGGTCTGGGTATTGTAATCCCACTCGTGATAGTGGCGCGGCGGCAGGCCTGACTCCGGACTGTCCTCTTCCTGCACCTGCTTTTCGTTCAGATCAAACATTTCCTCTTCGTCGCCCATCTCGATGAACACCCACAGGCTGCGGTTGTCATCGCGGTAGTCCACCACGGTGTCGGTGAAGCGGATGTTGGGCAGTTGGTCGCTCTGCCGCCGGGTGCGGGCGACGAAGCTGGCGGCGAGGCCGGTCACCTCTTTGGTGCTGCTTTCACCCTCGGCAAGCAGGCCCTGAAAACGCTCGGCGAATTCGCGGATGTCCGGGTCATCGTAGTGATAATCAGGATCGAGCACGGCGCGTGAGAACACGGCCAGACGATGGCGAATACAGGACTCGGTCTCCGGGTCGCAGGCATCATCCACCGGCTTCGGGTGCAGACCGAGGAGGATGCGACGCAGGCCGGGGTAGCGACGCATGACCAGGGTGTCAATGCGGCAGTCCTCGAACAGCTCCATGGCGATGCGCTGGAAAGGACTGAAGTTGTCGGCGATGACCTTGCCGCTCCAGCGTCGGTGGCCGGCGATGTGGGCCAGCAGGGCGCGGTAGCGGTCGAGGCCGCTGATGCCGTCACGATCATCGTAGACGTCTGGCACACGGATGCCGAGGTTATCAAAATAGGGCTGCGGCTTGCGCAACTCGTCAAAACCTTCGGAGTATGGCACCAGATACGGCTTTTCTTCGCCGTGCTCCAGCCACATGGCCCACAGGTAGAGATCGAGTTTGCGCTCGTGGTCCATGAACAGCACGCCGTGGCGTTCACGCTGCAACACTGCACGGCTATCGGCGGACTGCAGCTGGAAGAAGTCGCGCTGGCGCTCGGGGTGATCACTGTAGTTGCGGATGCCGTAGTCGATCCAGTTGCGCAGACCTTCCAGCGATAACTGGCTGAGCAAAAAGGGGATCTGCTCCAACAGGTCGGGCATGCCCGGACTGGGGATGGTGTCGTGGATGCCGTGGATGGAACGTGTGGTGCGCTCCATCATATCGAACATCAGGTCGACGTAGCGCTGTAGCTGTTCCAGGCTGCCCAGACGACGGGTGGCCTCGGCGATGGTCTGCAGAAAGCCGGGGATGGCGCGGCCGTTGGGCGTGCGTGACATCTTCCACACCGCCTGCGAAATCAGCGGCAAAGCCTCTTCGCCCACTTGCTTGGCCACCTGGGGCATATTCTCCAGGTATGTCAGCACCGGCTCGAAGCCGCGGCCGATCATGCACACCAGGGAGGCACCCTCAAGATAGTCGTCGATCCCCTTGGGCGACAGCAACGCGGCAGCCTCGGTCATGCAATCGGCGAACACGTCGTCGAGCTGCGGGAAACTGCAGGTCAGGTGTTCGCGGTAGGCCTTTAAGGCTTCAGGCTGGAGACTTGAGGCTGGAGGGGGGGGTGTTTCCATCATTGACCTCTGCTTCTTGGTTTGGGCGCTTTTATTAATACCGCTGATCAGGCCGTTGAGAACACGGGAGGTTTTTATGGCTTCAGGCTGGAGTCCGGAGGCTGTTTCCAGGGCGTGAGGCTGGAGACTAGGGGCTTGAGGGGTGGTTTTTTCCATCATCTGTCTCTGCTGCTGGTTCACACGTCTTTTCTAAAACTGCCAATCAGACCATTGAAGACTCGGGATGTCTCATCGCTCATTGCCTCGAGTTCACTGTAGTGCTCCTGGGGCAGATAACCCAGCCGCCGTGCCAGGCCGAGCTGGTAGCCGAGTTCCCGCGAGGAGGCATAGGCAATGTCGAGAAAGCGCAAATACTCTGCCTGACTGTTACGTGCACACCCTTCGACGATATTCGAAGGCACCGACACCGCAGCCCGGCGTATCTGTTGTGTCAGGCCGAAGCGCTCATCCGCAGGAAAGGCCTGCGTGGCTCGATACACGGCGACCACGAGCTGGTCAGCCAGCTCAAAGGCCCGAAGTTTCCTGTGATCTCTCATACTTCGTCCCTCAAGCCTCAAGCCTCACTCCCCAAATATCGCATCGATGGCGTGATCCAGCGTGTTGCGGATATCGGCGTCATCGGTGATCGGGCGCACCAGCGCCATGCGGCAGGCGTCGCGCGCGGCGATACCGCCCTTGATCAGGTTGGCGGCGTAGACCAGCAGGCGGGTGGAGATGCCTTCGTCGAGTCCGTGGCCCTTGAGATTGCGCGCGGTATGCCCCACCTTGACCAGCTTCTCGGCGGTGGCCTTGTCGGTACCGGTTTCCTTGACCAGGATGTCGGCCTCCAGTGCGGCGCCGGCGTAATCGAAGTCCAGCGCCACGAAGCGCTGCTTGGTGGACTGCTTGAGGTCCTTCATCAGGCTCTGGTAGCCGGGGTTGTAGGAGATCACCAGCTGAAAGTCGGGGTGCGCTTCGACCAGCTCGCCCTTCTTGTCCAGCGGCAGGGTGCGACGGTGGTCGGTAAGGGGGTGGATCACCACCGTGGTGTCCTGGCGTGCCTCGACGATCTCGTCGAGGTAGCAGATGGCGCCGATGCGTGCGGCCACGGTCAGCGGGCCATCCAGCCAGCGGGTGCCGTCGGCATCCAGCAGATAACGACCCACCAGATCAGAGGCGGTCATGTCCTCGTTGCAGGCCACGGTGATCAGCGGTTTGCCCAGCTTCCAGGCCATGTGTTCGATGAAACGTGACTTGCCGCAGCCTGTCGGCCCCTTAACCATCATCGGCAGGCGTGACGCGTAGGCCGCCGTGTAAAGGTCGACTTCGTTGCCCTGCGGCTCGTAGAAGGGCTCCTGGGTAATTTTGTACTGTTCGCTATCTTGTGTGCTCATGCGGTCACCTGCTCCTGAGGTTGGGTGAGGGGTATTCCCAAATCCGCTCGTGTGAGCCGGTTTGGGAATAGCCCTGATGCCTGTAAACGATAATTGCCTGGAAAAAAAAGCCCCTGCAAGCAGGGGCCCCTTTTTTCGATCTTTCTATCAACTGAACCGTCCAGCTTACTTGTGAACGCCCAGTTTTTCGCGCCAGCCAGGGAAGATCCTGTCGGCGTCGCCCGGGAAGGACTCGAATGCGCGCGCAAATTCTTTGTGCTCTTTGGCGTATTCGATCGGGTCGGCACCTTCTTTCCAGCACTCGTAGGCCTGACGCAAGGAGGTCGCACCAGCCGCCGGGCTGTCGATGTGGCCGTAAGAACCACCACCAGCGGTATTGATCACGTTGCCGTGCCCCAGGTTCTCGAAGAAGCCAGGCAGACGCAGGGCGTTCATGCCGCCGGAGATGATGGGCGTGGTGGGCTTCATGCCGTACCACTCCTGGTGGTAGTAGGTACCGTCAGCACTGTCACGCTCGATCATGTAGGCAATGATGCGGTCATCCGCGCCACCTTCCATCTTGCCGAAGCCCATCGTACCCACGTGGATACCGGATGCACCTTGCAGACGAGACATCTTGGACAGCACCAAAGCCGTGTAACCACGGACGGAAGAAGGTGAAGTCACGGCGCCGTGACCGGCACGATGATAATGCAGGTACTGGCCAGCAAAGTGGCGGCGAGCCGTCGTCACCATGCCCGGGCCACCGACATAACCGTCAACCAGGAGCGCACATTTGTCAGCATCCGGACCGAATTGCTCCAGGATGTACTCACCGCGGGCGATCATTTCGTCATGACAGTCAGCCGTGATGTTGGCAGAGAACAGTTTGGCCTGACCCGTTTCGTCCTGCGCACGCTTCATGGCGTCGACAACGAGAGGAATGACCTTCTTCATTGGGCAGAAGACCTGGTTACCCTGAGGCTCATCATTCTTGATGAAGTCGCCACCCAGCCAGAACTGGTAAGCCGCTTCAGCGAATGGCTCAGGACGCAGGCCCAGCTTGGGCTTGATGATGGTACCGGCGATGTAGCCACCGTCTTTAATCGGGCGACCCAGGACACGCCACATGTCGCTAATGTCCTTGGAAGGACCATCAAACAGCTGAATCATGCGAGGAGGCATATAGAAATCCTGCATCTGCAGGTTGGCGCAGTCTCCCATGCCCTGGTTGTTACCAATACACAGGGTCAGGAAAGAAACGATCATCGCGCGGCCGTCAGTAATATTGCGGTCGAACAGATCCATTGGGTAGGCAAGCTTGATAACGCCTTCGGCTTCATTGCAGTAATAAACGAGTGCATCAACACCTTTGGTGAAATCATCGGTGGTGCACACTTCAACGTTGGTGCCGGTAGAAGATTCAGCAGCAATGTGTGCCGCAACTTCCAGGTAACCGTAACCCGCAGCGGGCTGCATGGTATAGGCAACCAATACGTGATTGCCGCCAGCAATCAGATCATCTTCTTTCAGGCTCAGATCTGCATAACGATTCGACTGATCCATTTCAATCTCCTTTGTTACAGTATAAAAACCGGGCTTAAACACGTGCCCGGAATAAAGAAATCACACGCTAAAAACAGTTATAAACGGTATCGAGAGTGCGCTGAGAGTGCCGCGCTGCGTGGTTTTCGCCACCCCTCTACTCGATCAGGGTTGCTACTCTAGCGACAAGAACACATAATTAAAACTAAATACTTTTGATCATATTGATAAGTAAATGCTTATCAATAATGTACTACCGGAAAGCTATGCACCTCACCCTGCGCCAACTCAAGGTCTTTGAGGCCGTCGCCCGCCACCTCAGCTTTCGCCGCGCTGCGGAGGAACTGCACCTCAGTCAGCCCGCCGTTTCCATGCAGATCAAGCAGCTGGAATCCAACGTCGAACTGCCGCTGTTTGATCATGTGGGCAAAAAGGTCTTTCTCACCGAGGCGGGGCGCGAGATGTTCCATTACAGCCGCGCCATTGCCGGCCTGTTGGACGAGGCCGATGAGGTCATCAAGCAGCTAAAAGGCGCGCGCCGCGGCAAGCTGGCGCTGTCCGTGGCCTCCACCGTCAACTACTTTGCTCCGGCCCTGCTGGGCACCTTCTGCCGGCGTTTTCCCGATATCACTATCAGCCTCGACGTCACCAACCGCGAGACCTTGCTGCGCCAGCTGGCCGACAACGAGGCCGATTTGGTCATCATGGGTCAGCCGCCGGCCGGCGGCGAACTGGAGGCCGGTGCCTTCATGGAAAATCCGCTGGTGGTCATTGCCCCACCGGATCACCCCCTGGCGGGCAAGCAGGGTGTGCCGATGATGCGCCTGCAGGAGATCGGAAGAGCGTCGTGTAGGGAAAGAGTGTAGATCTCGGTGGTCGCCGTATCATTAAAAAAAAAAATTCTATCTTTTTTTTTTTTCTTTTCATTTTTTCCTTTGCCCATTTCTACTTCCCACTTGTCCGTGTGTCCTTCCTCCCACCACCCC
>CAJVYS010000094.1 GCA_913009875.1 uncultured Gammaproteobacteria bacterium
CGGCTCATCTAACGCTTTGGCCTTTTTGACCTTGCCGCGCTTGGCCGGTGTTACCAGGGCGCGGTATTTGCTGTTAGGCGCAAACACGCCATGAAATCTTGTCAGGTTCACTCCTGGCTTTGGCACCTGTGCCGCCAGCCGGGCGATGAAGTCCAGCGGTTCGAAGATCACCTGGGTGGTGCCATCGTCGACGTTTAACTTCAATGTAACTAGCTCAGCTTCTATCGATTTACGATCCCGTGGGACTCGATAGAGTTCAAAACGTAGCTGGTCACTAGCACCACATCACTATATAGGGGTATGGGGGAGAGCGACGTGTCGGGAGGGCGATTCGAACCCCCAGGATTTATTGAATAAAATCAGGGAATTAAAAAGCCCCGTGTTTTTTACAAAACACAGGGCTTAATTTTTTCTTATAATTCAATGAATTACAAGGCAATATGGCGTCCCCAAGGGGACGCCACCTTATCCCCCAGATACATGCTATCTCACAAATATTAAATATTTGATTGATAATCAATAGGTTGCATTAGAATACAGAGAAGAAAAAAGGATAGCGAACTAGCAAATACGAAGCTCTAAATCACGTGAGGGTTCAAGTCCTCTCCTCGGCACCATTATCATAGACTATCACAGACCATCAGAAACCGCCAAAGATACTATATTTATAGCGTTTTTCTCATTATTGTTTTTCTTCTTGGTTGTCTCTTATTGTCCACGATTGTCCCAATAATGGAGCGCGAGTGGAGCGTGTGTGGAGCGCGAATTGATGTTTTTCTTCTCCAAAGTTCGCATGTTCACTGTTCATGATTCACCCGCATACATCTCGTTAATCGATGAATGGTGCGCACGCATACGTCCGTGCAAAGACTGTCGAACGAACAACACTGAAGCGCCCTCATTCGACTCGACGAGTTGCCGAATCTGATCGGTTACGTCGTCAATACTATCCAACCTGAATGCGGCGTCCATAGCACGATTATAGGCCTCCACCACATCGGCGCTGGTCACCTCGCGAGTACGAGTTCTTCCGGGGTGGCTGGCTAAGACCACAAGCAGATGTGCGCCCGGTTCAGAACGAGATTTATCGAAACGAGTGTGGCGGCTGTCACTTCTCCTACCAGCCAGGGTTACTTCCGCAACAAGCCTGGGGGCGTATCATGGACTCATTGAATGATTACTATGGTGACGACGTATGGCTCGACGAGAAACAGGCAACTGAAATCCGCAAGTATCTGCTCGACAATGCTGCCGACCACTCAAGCCAGTCACGCTCACGCACCTTCGCCACAGGACCGGAGCAGGTGCCTCACTTCCTCAAATCACGAATACGAGCTATTTCCAGCGCGAGCATTATGAAATTACCACCTGATTCGTTCGGGGCAATGCGGATGTGGGAAGTTCCAGTAACTGCCAAGCCTGCCACCGCAGTGCCGATGCCGGTGTCTACAACGAGCATCAGATAGTAATTCCAGGTATCGGCCGCTGGGATGATTAAACTGGTCTCTTTCATTGTTACAATTTAAACGGTTGGGCCGCAAGGTCGGTGCACCCGTTCAATTGCTTTTCCTTGCTTCAATAAGATCGAATGTGCGATTACAGCCCTTTGACGCGATTAACGATGTCAGCTTGATTGGATAACCGGCGTTACAAACCCCGGCGGTTTGACCGCAAGTACCGAACAGTCGAGCAAGTTGATGATGGTTTCTGCAGTGTTGCCCATAAATAATCCTGGAATACCAGTACGAGCCACTGTGCCCATGACCACAAGATCGGCCTCAATCTTGTCAGCGAAAGCTGGAATCTCTTTGCGTGGCGAGCCTTTCAATAAGTATGTTTGGGGGTTGAGATATTCCAAGGCACTCTGCCCCAACTTGTTGATCGTCTCATTCATAAGTACGTTCAAATTCTGCCTGTGTTGTTGCTTTACCTCTGCGACATAGGCAATGATTTTCTCCTCCGGCGTATCCACGAGCGGACGTCGCATCGCACTTTCACCAATATCATCCCACGCATAAACGATGTGCAGTTCGGCAAATTCAGACAGTGCCAATGAACTTGCCATTTCAAGAATCTGAAGATTGAGTAGATGTCTTGTGTTTAACTCTTCCGGCGGGTAAAAATCATCGACATCGACCGCTGCGAGAATGCGGCGGTATGCCTTGGGTGATGTCGACTTGACTAACCATACCGGGCACGGGCACTTGCGTAACAAGTGCATGTCATCACTACCAAACACCCGATCAAGTAGACCGCCGCTTTCGGCTGCCTTGATCACCAGGTCACGTCCGTTATGAAGAACCTCGCGGATGATTTCCAGAAACGGTATACCGATAAGCACCTTGGTTTGGAGCTCGATATTTTTGTTCCAGGGAGCAACCAGTTCTTCCAGTCTCTTTCGATGCTCTGCAACTCTCTTTGCCTGAAAGTCCACGGATCATAAAGTACGATCGAGTGACTTTATGTCAGACGGTATTTCATCGATTACCTCGACAACCGTAAGACGGGCCTGATTGTTGTCCGCTAGAGCTGTGGCGCGTTCCAATGCAGTCACATTGGCAGAATCAGGTGCCGTGACGCAAAGAATATTTTTGAATCTCTGCATATTGTTATCCTCTCTTATCTATTCTGATCCATGTACCGCACAAAATACTTCTCCAACTCAACCAAAAATAACACAGATGAGGCGACGAGCAGAATACGTAACCATATATTGAAGTCGATTGCCATGGTGCCAAATAAGGACTGCATTGGCGCAAGGTAGGTAAAACCAAACTGAAAGGTGATGAGTATACCAATGGCGATTAGTACATAACGGTTGCTGGTTAATCCTGCCCGGTTAAATACCGAGTCTGTGATATAACGAGAATTGAGTAAATAAAATATCTCGAAAATCACCAGTGTATTCACCGCGACTGTGCGCGCATGCTCGATACTGACACCTTGCTCCATATCCCAAAGAAAAAGACCAAATGTTCCGCTCATCAGAATAATTGAAACAAACGCAACACGCCAAATATGATGAGGTGTCAGCATCGGTTCATGGGCGTCGCGTGGTGGACGTCGCGTTACATTCTGTTCAGGTGGTTCAAATGCCAGCGGCAATCCCGGCACAAACAGAAAAACAAGCGGGAACGCGAAGGCGTTCATCAGAACCACGATGATATGCCGACAAACACCACCACTATCGCCAGCAACAGAAACAGGGTGATTGCATAGGCCCAGCGTTGCAGAGAACGCTCACTACCGTCCAACGCTCTTTGCCATGCACGGACTTGCCGGAGACGGCCCACTTTAGCCAGCCATGGAGCACGCAACCGGGGCAAGGTACCGACCCCCATCTGCGCAGCCCAACGCATAACTGCGCCAGGCCAACGCTCAAACCACGGGCTCGAATCGTCTGCCGGCTTCGCAGGTGCAGCAAGATAACGGTACCTCGCCTGCAGCCAGCCAATGGCCGCGGTCAATACTGCCACCCCTATCTGCATCCTGGATACGATGACGGCGAAATTTTTCCCACCGTTGCGCCTCCTCAACCGACAAAGTCTCTGGCCAATTTCGGGCACGGTAGCGGAACAGCAGTTCAGGTAACCGCTCATCGTGAAAAGCCACTGGGTTCTCGTCATCATGGATCGGTTCACTCGGCGTATCATCGGCTTTGGTGTCCATGCTGGAGATATAGATGGTGTCGCCCTGTGTCGCCTATCCAACACAGCCATTTCTACCCGGGGTATTCCGCACTACCTCAGTTCTGACAATGACCCGCTTCCGGTACCACCGTTGGCAGACTCACTGCCGGGGACTCTATCAGCTTCCCGTAGCGGCTTGACTATCAATTTGCCATGCACACCATCACGCCATCTCGTCGATGGGTGATGCTTTGGCGCCGGCATCCAGCCCGCTCCAGGGTGTGATATCTTTCTGGTAGCGGCGCATGACGAGGTTTGCCAGTAATCCTGTCCAGCCGGTCTGGTGTGCCGCGCCGAGTCCCTGGCCGGTCTCGGCGTGAAAATATTCGTAGAACAAAAACAGATCCCGCCAGTGGGGGTCGTGTTGAAAAGGACTGTCACGGCGCAGCGCCGGAACCATGCCTTCGTCACCTTGACGGTAGAGGTCCACCAGGCGTTCCGCCACCAAAGTGGCAATCTCCTGCAGGTTGCGTTTCTCATTGCCAAGACAGGCAACACGCACACGGAAGTTTGGCCCCAGAAAGCGATGGTATTTTTCCAGTGTCTGCACCAGTGAATAGTTGGTGGGCATCCAGACGGGACCACGCCAGTTGGAGTTGCCGCCGAACATCGGGGTAGTGGATTCGCCCGGGCTGTATTCAATGGTTGCCGGTTGCTCCCAGCCCGGGATCCAGCCTACCGTTTGCTGCTGCGCATGCACTTGACTGACACTGCGTATGCCGTAGCGCGACAGGAATTCGGTTTCATTGAGAAGATGCTCCAGTATTTTCGGTAATTGGGTATGATCCACCAGCGCCAGTAAGTGTTCGCCACGGTCGTTCTGCCATTCAGGGCAGAGGCAGATCGTGTGCCCCTGAAACACCCCGCCCTTGTGTTGGTGCAGCAGGTCCCGGAAACGGGGCACGTTTTTCAACAGACGCTGATCGATAATTTCGGTCGCGAACAACGGGATCAGCCCGACCCAGGAATAAGCCTCGATGTAGCGGTGTTCTGCGGGTTTACCGTTTTCGAGACGAACCATCAGGTCCATAAAGAATCCCTTGTCTTCATTCCACAACGAGATGCCTTTGCCACCGCCGGCAATGGCATCGGCGATGGCCAGAAACTGCTCGTAACACTGGATGGCAATGCCTTCGTAGTCGCGATCGTCCACCGCCAGTTCGAGCGCCATGACGGTCATGTTGAGCGAAAACATCGCCATCCAGCCGGTCGCGTCCGCCTGCTTGAATATCCAGCCCGGGGGCAGGTGCAGGTGGCTGCGGTCAAAGGCAGAGATGTTGTCCAGGCCAAGAAAACCGCCCTCGAACAGGTTATGGCCCGCTGTGTCTTTGCGGTTGATCCACCAGGCGTAGTTAAGCAGTAACTTGTGGAAAATGCGCTGCAGGAAATCCCGGTCACCCGCTCCACGTTGCACCCGCTCGGCCCGAAAGACTTTCAGGGCGCCCATGGCGTGCACCGGCGGGTTGACGTCGCCGAAGGCCCACTCGTAGGCCGGGATCTGACCGTTGGGATGCAGGTAACGTTCGCTCAACATGAGCTCGATCTGGTGTTTGGCGAAATCCACGTCGATCAGCGCCAGGGCGGCGCAGTGATAGGCCAGGTCCCAGGCGGCAAACCAGGGATACTCCCAGGCATCGGGCATGGAGATCACGTCGGCCGCGCGCAGGTGCCGCCACTGGGTGTTGCGTGCTCCGGGATCTTGACGCCCGGGTGGTGGCGGATGAATGTCGCCATCCAGCCAACGCGCGGCGTTGTAGTGAAAAAACTGTTTGGACCAGATCATGCCGGCCAGCGACTGGCGCAGGATACGATGGTCTTGCGGACTGGCCTCAGGCAGGAGTTCATCGTAAAACACCGTGGCTTCCGACTGGCGGGTCGAAAAGAGGGTTTTACTGTTGGCAAAGGGGTTTTCGAGGGCTTTTGAACTTAACACCAGATCAAGTTGGGCATCAGAGCCGGCAGCCACCCGCAACTCTGACCAGGCGGCAAACCTGGTGCCGACACTAGCGGGGTTCACCGCGGTATCGTCACCCTGTATCACGCGGCGGTGGAAGGCGTCTTTGACATAAGGCGTACGGTTGGCGCCCCATCCAAGGCGTTCGGCATTGGATTCGTTTTCCGTAAAAAGACCGGCCGCGGACTGCGCGCCATACAGGAAATACCTGCCCAGTCCGGGATGCTCGGCCACCACGGCCCAGGCCGCCCCCGGTGGCGGGTCAATGGCGCGAAGCACGGGTTTTTCCGCCTGTTCCTCCGACCACGACCAGGTGTTGCGGAACCACAAAGTCGGCAGCAGGTGTAGCTGTGCTTCATCCGGCCCCCGGTTATGTGCGTCGATATGGACGTGAATGCAATCTGGCGACGCCTTGGCATAGAAGACCTCCACATCCCAGTAGCGGCTCTGTTCGAACACCCCGGTATCGAGCAGGTTGAAGGGTGGCTGCGTCCGTTGCCGCCGGCTGTTCTCTGCCACCAGCCGGGCGTAGGGATACGCCTGTTGCGGATATTTATACAGAAAGCGCAGGTAGCTATGGCTGGGTGTGGCGTCCCGGTAGAAGTAGTATTCCTTGACGTCCTCACCGCGATTGCCCTGATTGCCGGTGAGTCCGAACAGGCGTTCCTTGAGGATCGGATCGCGCCCGTTCCACAGCGCCAGGGCGAAACACAGGCGTTGTTGTTCGTCGCAGATCCCGCCAAGGCCGTCTTCGTTCCAGCGATAGGCCCGCGAGCGCGCCTGGTCGTGATCGAAATGCTCCCAGGCGGTGCCGCCCGGACTGTAATCCTCGCGCACCGTGCCCCAGGCGCGCTCGGCCAGGTAGGGCCCCCAAAGCCGCCAGTCCGCCTCGCCCCTGTGTTGCTGTTCCAGGCGTAAGCGTTCCGCGTTCATTTTTCCTTGTTTAGTCATGCGTTCGTTTATCCGTTTGCGTTTGTATTATGTGGTTTACCGGATTCAGCATGAATGCGCCACCAGGCTTCGAGCACGCTGGCCACCGACCAGGCCTGCAAGGGCGCACCGCGCGGCCGGTGCGGGGCATCGCCCTCGAAGATTTCGCTGATCGATCCGAGCCCGGCATCCGCCAGGTGATTCTGTATGGCCTCCAGCCGGCGCTTGGCGAGGGCCACATCCCGCTTCAGACGGAATTCGGCCAGTACAAAGTGACCAAGCAGCCAGCCCCAGACAGGTCCCTGGTGATAAGCACTATCGCGCGCCATCACGTCGCCGTGGTACTGGCCACGATAGTTGTGCTCGGAAGCCGCCAGCGATCTGAGGCCGAAGCTGGTCAACAGTTCCCGGCTGCATATTGTCACCACTTGCTGTTGTTGTACGGACTCAAGCGGCGAGTGCGTCAGACTGACGGCAAGCACCTGGTTGGGACGGATCCGCGCATCGTTGCCGCCTGACTCATCCGGTCCGTCCAGTACGTCGTACAGGCCTTGTCCATCACTGCGGCAAAAGCGCTGGAATCCCTGCCTGGTCCGCCCGGACAGCGCTTCATAAACTGACGGCGAACCGCCGATGCGGCGCGCGAATTCACGCATAACACATAGTGCGTTGTACCACAGGGCGTTGATCTCTACCGGCTTGCCGATACGCGGCGTCACGACCCAGTCGCCGATCCTGGCATCCATCCAGGTGACCTGTACACCCGGTTCGCCACAGTGCACCAGGCCATCGTCGTCCAACCCGATCGCGTAGCGGGTCCCATCCCGATAGCCCTGGATAATCTGTTCCAGCACGCCGAAGTGTTTGCGCAGACTGGCCAGGTCCCCGCTGGCCGCCACATACGCACGCCAGGCCTCGATGTACCACAGGGCAGCATCTGCCGTGTTGTATTCCGCTGTCTCGCCCCGTCCGGGAAAGACATTGGGCAGCATGCCCTGATCGACGAACTGTGCGAACGTTTCGAGGATACGGCGCGCGGTGTCTTGCCGGCCGGTCGCCAGCGTCAAGCCGGGCAGGGCGATCATGGTGTCGCGTCCCCAGTCGCCAAACCAGGGATAGCCGGCGATGATGGATTCGCCCTCCGGTTGTCCGGCCACGGGACGCGCAAAGACGAAGCTGTCGGCCGCCAGCACCAGTTGGGAAATCCAGCCCGGCAACGGGCCCATGATGGTTTCGGCAGCCGCCAGCAAGCCCCGTTCACGACGAATGAAAGCCTCCTGGCTCTGCACGATCCCGGAGCCGGGCGCCGTACTGTACGCCAGAGTCAAGCCTGCCCAGGCCTCGACTTCAAGCGGCACTGTGACCTCGGCGACTTTAAGATGCGTGTCCCGGTCTTCAAGACCACGTTCGCGCTCCCGCGCCAGGTGGAAGTTTTCGATCCAGTTGATACTCTCTCGCCATGCCCCGGCGTTAACCTGGGCATGAACAGTCTCGCCTGCAACATTCACGCGCAAGTGGGAACCGTCGGCGTTTACCTCCGCTGTCAGGGTTGGCCATGCTGTCACCTGGTGATGATCACGACAATCTACCATTAGACAAAGGTCCAATTCCGGTTGTTCCCCGTCCGGCGCGGCCAACAGGCGGAAGGCCACGCGGGTCGCATTCAACCCGTAGTCCATCCAGATCCGTTGCTCCAACAGAACACCGCCAATGGCGTAATGCCACACGGGCATGCGCCCGTCCAGGCGGAAACTCTGCAGATGAACATGTCCCCTTGGCGCCACCGCCCCGGAGGCCCAACGATTGCTAAACAACGGCCATGTCTGGTTGCCCAGGCGCAAGCTGGCGTCGGCCTTGGCCACCAACAGCATGCGCCCCAGGGGCGCATGCACCGGTGCGATGAGTAACCCGTGGTAACGGCGGCTGAGGGTGCCGGGTACTGTACCTGCGGCATAGCCGCCGAGACCGTTCGTCAACCACCATTCGCGGGTTTCGGCGAGGGCCAGATCTGCGCAGATCTCACGGCCGAAAGCCACCACGCCTGGCATGTTTGCATCCTGCGGCATGAATCCAGCTAACCTCCCTCGCGAAACCCGGGGTAGAGCGTCATGCCACCGTCAACGTACAGTGTCGTACCGATAACATAATCCGAGGCATCCGAGACCAGCCATACCACGGCATGGCCGATATCCATCGGCTCGCCGATACGTTCGTACGGAATCAGTTTAAGCAATTCAGCCTCGGCCTCGGGGGTTTCCCAGGCGGTGCGATTGATGGGGGTACGGATGGCCCCGGGTGAAATGCCGTTGACCCTGATCTTCAGGTGCGCGACTTCCTGGGCCAGACTCTTCATGAACATCAATGCGGCGCCCTTGGAAGCGGCATAGTTGACATGACCGGCCCAGGGAATGACGTCATGCACCGAAGACATGGAGATAATCTTGCCTGCCGAACAGGATACCTCGGGCACCACACCCCGGCGCATGAACTCGCGCACTGCCGCCTGCGCACACAGGAACTGACCGGTGAGATTCACGCTGAGTACTTTTTCCCACTGATCGAGCGTCATCTCGTGGAAGGGCGCATCGCGCTGGATGCCGGCGTTGGCCACCAGGATATCGATCGTTCCCCAGGTCTTGAGCATCCGATCGAACATGGCCCGGACCTGATCCTCCTGGCTCACGTCGGCCTTGATGGCCATGGCTTCGCCACCATCTGCCTGGATTTCGTTGACCAGTGCATGTGCATCCGCTTCGTTGAACAGATAATTGATCGCCACCCGGGCGCCCGCTTTGGCCAGCGCACGCGCCGTGGCCGCACCGATCCCCGAATTGCCACCGGTTACCAGGGCGCGCTGCCCGGCCAGAACCTTTTCCATACTCAACGGCATATTTATCTCCTTACTCACAAACCTTTTTTTTGATCTGAATGAGTTCCGGTATTGCGAATCCCGGACCTAGCCTGTTCAGGGTAATCCAGCGCCGGCCACCGCGACTGTATGAATCTCTATGCGGCCGGAGCGCAGGCGGGCAGCGTCTACCGGGTCATCGGTCTCGGCGGTCAGCATAAAAAGCAGCTTGCGGTCTGGGTCGCCTAGCAGGCAGGCATAGGGCGTTCCCACCGGCGCCACCCGCTCGATTATTTCACCGCCTTCACGAATTCTTAGCACATCGCCGCTTCCCGGACTTGCCACCCAAACAGCACCCTCGGCGTCAAGGCAGATACCGTCAGGTGTGGCGCCGCCGAGTTCGGCCCAAGTGCGTCTGCCTGACAGTTGGCCATTCCTGGCGACGGTAAACGCCGATAGTCGATGGGCGAAGGTCTCGGCTACCAACAGTTCTCCATTAGGTGTCATCGTCATGCCGTTGGGAAAGATCAGGTCGCACGCCACCACGGACGCATGCCCATCGGGCTGCACCATGATCAATTCGGCGGGAGCAACCTCGGCGCCACCATGCAGATCATAGCCGAAATTGCCCACGTAAGCGCGCCCCTGAGTATCCACCAGCATGTCATTGCAATGAAACGACGCCAGTGACGATAGATCCGCGTAGAGCTCGAAAGTTTCTTCCGATACCCGATACAGACAGCGTGAGGTCATGGCCACCACCAGCAGTGTGCCATCGGGCAGCCAGCCGAGACCACCGGGCAGGTCGTTCATTTCAGCCAGAATCCCACTTTGTCCGTTTAAATCCACCCAACGGATTTGACGCGCATGCTGGTCTGTAAACCACAGGCGGTCGTTACGCCAGCGCGGCGCCTCCGGGAAAGCCAGTCCGTCGATCAGAACATGCGATTGCGCTTCCTTGAACATTGTTTCCTCAAACCAGCCAAAAATGGCCATCAAATATCAAATATCAAATTACTGACAAATTTTTGCCACCAGTGACACAACCGGTTCCGCTATATTCAGCGTAAACGCATCGCGCGGCGGTTCAAGCGCCTCGAACTGGGATGCCAGCAGGCCGGCCGTCATGAAATGCCCGTGGCGCTTCTTAAGACGGCGATGGATCAGGTCGAAGTCTCCCTTCAGGAATACGAAGCGGACATGGTCCGCGTTAACCTGCAGGAACTGACGGTACTCGTGCTGTAACGCGGAGCAGGCGAGGATCGTATCTTTGTCTTGTTCCAACTGTTCGGCAATGAGTATGCGCAGACGTTCAAGCCAGGGTGCGCGATCGGCATCGTTCAAGGGCTGTCCGTGACGCATTTTTTCGATATTGCCCGGCGGATGGTAATTGTCTCCTTCCAGGAAAGTCCAGCCGACGGCGTGCGCCAGTGCGGACCCTGTAGCCGTTTTCCCGGCGCCGGAAATACCCATGACTATGATGACCAAGCGTGTTTCTCCTGTTTGCGGATCAGGGTTATTAAAACACAAGGAGGCGCGCGATGCCGGGCAGCGATGTTTTTGCTGGTGCACGAAACGTTTGCCGTATTTGACGGTCACATTTGTCTTGTGTTCTGTTATTTGGAGACAGGTTGACAACCAGTTCATTTTATCGTCGAGGACGAAGACGACGCTGACCGTTCAATCTTGCTCGTTCAATATCCCAGTATCTATAAGTCAGGATCTGATGCCTATGTGGAACCAAGCTACATTTCAATTTAAATCTGTACCGCTATAAAAACGGGGAAACCTGATTCTATTGGACGTTCGGACATCTATTGGACAGTCGATAGACCAAGGGAACTGTAAGTTGTTGGTAAATAACACGTCCGGTGAAATTCGAACTCCTGACCGCCTGTTTTTTAACCATGTAGTCGAACAAGAAGACAACTTGTTGATTTACAATGAATATAGAAATTATGGGGCGGGAGAACAGCAGATAGAAAAGACGCCTAAAATCTCTCCTATCTTACTGTTTTTAAAGGAATGGCGCGCCCGGAGAGATTCGAACTCCCGACCGCCTGGTTCGTAGCCAGTATATGAACGTTAACTTTCTTTATTAATCAGTCACTTGCGGCGCTTGCCCTCTTCATACCGCAGTTGACTTATCAATCATTTACAGTTGACAGTGCTCTCAAGTTAGCACAAATCTAGCACAGTCCTTTTTGCCCTCTGAAATATTTAAATTGCCACAATGAATTGGGATTCGCCATGCTCCGGCAATTTCTCATTGTATAAATGGCTATAATGGATATAATGGCTATTATTGACTTAAGAGCTATTTTTGAAACTGGGTTTCGATTATGAAAGCAATGTCAGCAAAAGACGCTAAAAACCGGTTCGGTGAATTGATGGACACCGTACAGCGGGAACCCGTCACCATTGAAAAACACGGGAGGCCCGTCGCTGTGGTTCTTTCCGAAGTAGAGTATGAAAAAATGAAACTGGAACGTCTTCGGGCCATGCTGGCGGTCGGAGAAGCGCAGCTTGACCGTGGCGAAGGAATAGACGGGGAAGAATTTTTCGAGGCGTTGAGACAAGGACAATATGATTAATGCCGTCCTATCACCTTTCACCGGAAGCCAAAAAGGATCTTCTTACTATCCATGCTTATACACGGAAAAGATGGGGCGCACAGCAAGCACAGAAATACATCGATGCACTGGAAAAAAGGTGTGACGAGTTAGCCCAGAGTCCACACATGGGTCGAGAACGACCAGAAATAAAACCCGGCTACAGAAGCATAACTGAAGGGAAACACGTTATTTTCTACCGTGTGGGTGATAGCGGTATAGAAATTCTTAGAATCCCACACGGACGCATGGATATTGAACACCACCTGGGGCAAACGAAGACATAATTCAGGTACTAGCAGAGGAAACCCCGTGGAGGTTCAAGTCCTCTCCTCGGTACCATTTTCATAGACTATCACAGACCATCAGAAACCACCAAAGATACTGTATTTACAGTGTTTTTCTCGTTAATGTTTTTCTTCTTGGTTGTCTCTCATTGTCTGCGATTGTCCCAATAATGGAGCGCGAGTGGAGCGTGGGTGGAGCGCAGATTCATCAATATTCACATTATAAAAAGAGTCTGCTTGTTTGATTTTGGCTCTCAATTAACATTAGTTACATAACCAATGCTCAGTGTCTGATTATGTCACATCATGGTTGGCTACATCTAACTTTCAAGTCTCAGCAAGTGCCTTATTAGATACCCAAAGTTATAGTGGCAATTTCCCTACAGCAGATTAGTTATTTCATGGGATAAACAAAGAAGAATCTCTCAGCTACTTTTAGCAGCACATGGCAATCGAGTTCATCTCAGACGGATGACAACGACAAGCATGAAAACTAGTCCGATTCGCATACAGATATCTATCAGGGGATTAAGGTGGCGTCCCCAAGGGTACGCCACCTTATCCCCCGGATTCATGCTATCTCAGAATTATTGAAATTCTAATTTATTATCAATAGGTTGCATTCTAACACAGTGATAAAAGCGGAAGCTTAATAAAAACTTTGAAATCTATAATTTTGTCTCACTAACCGGAAAATGATGTGCATGTATCCAGCGGTGGGTGAAAAACTATCTAACGAACACCATTGTAGAGCGATCATTCGACTCAACGAGTTGTAGAATCTGGCTCATTACATCTACAGCAATAGCGATACCTGGAAAATGATTTACTGTTCACTTTGCATCACTCTCATCTAAATCCAGCAAACTGCGAATACACGCTTCCAGTAATGGCAAATAATTATCAATGACTCCCTAAACAGTTATCGGATCAATATCACCTAGATAATTATGTACAAGAATATTTCGAAAACCTGAAATCTCACGCCAGGGAATGCCACTACAGCTGAGCTTTTTGTCATCCGGTAATTTCTGCGTCGCTTCAGAAAGTGTTTGCAAGTTTCGCAGAGCTGCATCATAAAGTAGATCATCTTCAACGATGCTGCCACGGAGCTGAATACGCTGAATTTTTGCTATTGCATCCAGTATATGCTGCGCATATGGTTGCCAGGGCTTGTTCACAAATCTACTGCCTCATTGAGAACTTGCTCACGAATATAGGGGCTAAGTTCGTGCTCCGGTATCACTTCTACCGGGCGACCTAATAACGCCTGCAAATCATTCATGAGTGGCATCCTTTGACTAAAAAGATCATAGCCCGCGGGAAAGTCCACCAAAAAGTCCACATCACTGTCCGGCCTTTCCTCACCTCTTGCAATAGAGCCGAACACACGTATACGCCGTGCACCATACTTCCCACTCAGTGCAACAATACGCTTTTTTTTCTCGTGTAATTGATCTAGAAACATGATGTTCTCCTGATTGC
>CAJVYS010000095.1 GCA_913009875.1 uncultured Gammaproteobacteria bacterium
GTGCTGTATGAGCGTCATGGCCTGTTCAAGCTACCGACGACAGCCCCCTGGAAGAGGGCGCATGCCCTGGCATGAAGAACATCGGAAAGCCGTGTACGGGAAAACCGTATGCACGGTTTGATGAGGGAGGGTTGGTAACGTTATCCATGAAATGGCTATTGAGGCACCGCCAAACGAAAGGGGCGGAAACAGATAGGCCGTTTCTACAGGTGATGAAGCCTGCTCTCTACTCTACCCTTATTTTTATCCTTATTTTATCTTATTTTATCTTGTGTCCCCTTATTTTCTCCCCTTATTTTCCAGGCGAGTAATCTGTTTGCGGTGATTAGTTATCTGCAGGAGCAGGAAGGCATACACTTGGAAGTCAAAGCCCGAAGGGTGGCATAGGGTATTGTGTCGGTAATCTTGCAGTGCTGGTTATTGGGAAAAGTAGGAGGCCTTCAGCCCAATTGGTGAAATTTGGACTGTGCTAGATTTGTGCTAACTTGAAAGCACAGTCAACCGTAAGTGATTGATTATTCGACTGCGGTACAAATTGGACAAGCTGACACTGGAAGAATTGCTCACCCTCTATCGTGTCCAGTTCCCCGTCATGCGCCAGTACGAGGCCGACACCTGGTACGACGCCAACGGCCGCATCGTCTTCACCGCCAGCAAGGGCCTGGTCGGTGTCGGCCTGCCCCGCAAGGCCGGCAGGAACGACACCCCCTGCCGCCTCATCCACCCCGACGGCAGCCGCGAAAAACGCCCCCTCGGCTGGGAAGACGCCCGCGACCTGCCCCCGGCAACCGCATCGAACGCACCATCCTCGACGACACCATGCCCAGCGGCCACCGCGAAAAGACCATCACCTACCTCGCCCCCTTCGACCGCGAAACCGACTACCGTACCGCGTGGGCGGCATTTGAAGAAAATTGAGTCGAGAGGCGCAAGAGTTGATCGAGGGCAAATTCACTTGATGCGATGATTTTGACATTGCTTCCAAGGGCATGGCCAAATCAGTGGGGCGACACCGTGGACTACGCGGTGTAGACTACGGTTGTGTGATCGCTGATATCTTTCAGGAGGTAGTTTATGCACGCCACAAACGTCAGAAATCTAAAGAAAAATCCTTCCCTTGCCCTTCGGCAGGCCGAGGATTCGCCGGTTCTGGTGCTCAAGGGCGATGAGCCCAATGCCCTCATCGTGCATCTGGACAAGTCACTGATCGAAGGGGAGGCCTCGGTTCGGCCAGCGTTGGCTGCGTCTCTGTTCAAGGATGGGACGCTTTCCCTGGGTGGTGCTGCTCGCCTGAGTGGAATGCCCATGCAGGCGTTTTTGCAGTACCTTGGCGAGCTGGGTATCGAGGTCACGGGCGCCGATGAAACCACGGAGCATGAAACACGCGATTTGAGCCGATGGCTCGCGTCGTAATCGCCGATGCGGGACCGCTGATTGCCCTGGCTTGTATCGACACGTTGACCCTGCTGCGAGAGCTCTTTGAAGAGGTGTTTATCATGGGTTCTGTCAGGGATGAGTGCCTGGCGAAGCCGGGCGATGACAGCCGGCGGATCTCGCGGGCCATTGAAGACGGCTGGTTGAAGGTTGTACCCGGAGCAGATGCGGATCAACCCTTGTCTCCCAGCCTGGGCATCGGCGAGAGCGATTCGATCCGCTTTGCGCAACAGGAGCCGGAGGGATCGCTGTTGATCATGGATGACAGATTGGCAAGGCGCTACGCACTGAAACGCGGGCTGAATATCATCGGCACTGCGCGTCTGCTCGACGTCGCGGAGCGGCTGGGGAAGATCGACAGTGCAGAACGACTGATCAATGAAATGGCTGAGTGTGGCTACCGGATCTCTGTTGATCTCCTGAGAAAGATCCGCTCCGAATAATGGCCACCTGATTCCATGCTGCCAAGCCTGTTAGCCCGAGAGATTATCCAAGGCCTCCAATCCTATATAACGACGGGATTCGAGATGCCAACAGCGCATTTTCTGGTGCCTTTTGGGAGCTGGTCGAGACCCCTGGGCATTTTTGCAAGGGCCCCTATCTATCCATTGATTTTGCGTTTCTGTTTGGCGACTCCGGCAGCAATTTTTTCCACGGCTTAGAGCCGGGCTTCACTCCCTATCACCATCAGCAGCAGGCATGGCAGCGGCTGGCTTCCGACCGGGATGCCAGGTCGACTCTCATCGCTACCGGCACCGGTTCGGGAAAAACCGAGTGCTTTCTTTATCCGTTGCTCGATCATTGTGCCCGTCATCCGGGGCCGGGGATTAAGGCGATCATTATTTACCCCATGAATGCTCTGGCCACGGATCAGGCCAAGCGTTTTGCGCGGACTATTCATCAATTAGACGGCTTAAAAGGGCGTGTACAGGTCGGGCTTTTCGTTGGTGGGCTAGAAGATAATCCCGCCACGGGCATGGGGCCTGAGAATGTGATTACGGACAAGGATGTGTTGCGTGATGAACCACCCGATATCCTGCTCACCAACTATTATTAACCCATATACGGATTAATGTTAGATGTTAGCGCGCCGCCCGCCTTTGATCGTTGCTCCGTCGAGCCGCCATGCCTCCCGCCAATATCATTGAATTGCCCGAACTGCATGATGCCACCGGTGTGTTCCGGGATCGCGCCGATGCGGGCCGCCGCCTGGCCGGGATGCTCGAGGAATTTCGCGGCAGCGGGGCATGGGTGCTGGGCATCCCCGCCGGCGGGATGCCGGTCGCCGCCGAGGTGGCGCGACGCCTGGAACTGCCGCTGGACGTGCTGGTGGTCAGCAAGGTGCTGCTGCCATGGACCACCGAGGCGGGCTACGGCGCGGTCGCCTTCGATGGCAGCGTCTGGCTCAACCCGGACTATATCGATTATTACGGGCTGGACGCGGCGACCGTCGAGGCCGGCGTGAGTGCCGCAAAGGCCAAGGTGGAGCGGCGGCTGCGTCGCTTCCGGGGGGACCGCCCTTTTACCGCGGTTCGGGACCGGCCGGTGATCCTGGTGGACGACGGCCTCGCGGCCGGCTCCACGCTGCGCGCCGCGGTTGCCGCGTTAAAGAGGGCTGGCGCCGGGCGGATCATCGTGGCCGTCCCCACCGGCCATGCCCGTTCGGTGGAGGAGATCGGTGGCCTTGTCGACCGGCTGTATTGCGCCAATATCCGCGGTGGCTTGCGCTTTGCGGTGGCCGATGCCTATGAACAGTGGTCGGACGTGAGCGAAGACGAGGTGGCGGAGATTCTGCATCGCCATGCTGTGGGCTGAGTTGCCACCCGGGGCTGGCGCGGCGCGGTGAGACCGGTATGCGTGGTTGTTCCCTCTGGATGAGGGATTGCCCCCTTGTTCGGGATGGTGGCCCGAGGGGCCGGGCCGGGAATACATCGCCAGCCGTGGGGCAGGGGCGGTGGAACCTCGTCGAGCTGCGGGCGCTGGCCGGGCCGCTGCAACGCTTCGAGCAGCGCGCCATACCGCGGCAGCACAACCCCCTGGCCCACCAGCTGGCGCGGCGGGCCATCGCTGGTCGCAACAACGAGGAGTGCGCCATGCGTGAACAGCAACCCCCCATCCCGCAGCATCAAAAAGGAACCCAAGTTCTGTCGCTGCCGCGTGTGCCACGAGCACTTCTACGCCGAAACCATCCGCGAGGCGCGCGAGGCCTGCCACGAATACCCGGGCTGGGAGCCCGTGACCTGTTTCTGTCCCGATTAGCCGGTCCCGTCCTGTAGCAGGGCCTGCAGGTTGCGCGCATTGTCCACCGCGTAGCCGGCCTGGTCGTTGTCGAAGTAGCAATGCACGTCCAGCCCCGATGCCTGCCATTCGCGGATGCGAGCGGCCCAGTCTGAAAGCGTGCGCTCGTCGTAACTGCCCTGATAGGCATCACCCGGGCCGTGCAGGCGAACGTAGACGAAGTCGGCGGTGAGGTGCAGGGGCGTGCGGTAGCCGGCCAGGTCGTAGATGCAGAAGGCGGCACCGTATTGCTCCAGCAGTGCCAGCACCGCGTCGTTGATCCAACTCGTGTCCCGGAATTCGAAGGCGTGGCGGTGGGTCCCGCAGAGGATCCGGAGGAAGGCCTCCAGCCGCCCCGGGTTGCAGCGCCAGCGCGGCGGCAGCTGGAACAGCACCGGGCCAAGCTTGTCGCCAAGAAGGTCGATGCGCTGGAAGAAGGTGTCCAGTCCCGCCTGCGGGTTCTTCAGCTTCTTCATGTGCGTGAGGTAGCGGCTGGCCTTGACGGCGAACAGGAAGTCCGCCGGGGTGCTGTCACGCCAGCTGGCGAGGTTGTGTTCCGAGGGCAGCCGGTAGAAGGAATTGTTGATCTCCACGCAGGAGAAGTGCCGGGCATAGTAGGCGAGCCGCTCCCGGTCGGGCAGGTCCTCGGGGTAGAAGGGGCCCTTCCAGTGGGGATAGGCCCAGCCGGAGGTGCCGACGTGGAACCGGCCGGGCTTGGTCTGCGGGCCGGGCATGGCGGGTCAGTCCCGCGCCGCCGGGCGGACGGGGGGGTGCGCCAGCCGCTGGGCCCACTGCCCCAGTCGTTTCAGGGCGTCGCGGCGCTCCGTGTCGCCGAGCCGGGCCCGGGACAGGGTGTCGTGGAAGGAGTCGATGGTGCGGTCGTAGCGCTCGCGGGCCACGGGGTAGGGGGTGCCGTCCTTGCCGCCGGCGGCGTACAGGCCGAGGTCCCGCTCCAGGCCCTTGATGCCCTCCTTGACGGCGCCGCAGGCGGTGGTGGTGACACCGCTGGAATGCCAGTCGAAGCCCAGCACGCAGCCGAAGGCCTGGAACCAGTAGGGATCGGCAAGGCGCAACAGGACCTCGCGGGGGCCGTGTTCGGCTACCAAGTGGCAGACGATCTCCCGCGCCAGCCGGGTCATGCGTTCGAACAGCCAGCGCGGGGCCTTGCCGCCGTGCAGGGGGAGGTTGGCGATACCGGTGCGCATGATCCGATACTATCATTGACGGGTGGGCCACACGGCGAAACGGAGGACTGGCGATGAAACTCTATCTCGTGCAGCACGGCGAGGCCTGTGCCAAGGCGGTCGACCCCGAGCGCCCGCTGACCGCGCAGGGCCGCACCGACGTGGAGCGGCTCGCCGGCTTTCTGCAGGGCGCCGGGGTGCGGGTCGCGCGGGTGATCCACAGCGGCAAGCTGCGCGCCCGGCAGACCGCCGTGTGGCTGGCCGAGGCCGTCGCCCCGGGAGTCGAGCCCGCGCAGGTCGACTTCCTGAATCCCAATGACGCGGTCACGGCCCACGACTGGCAGGACGAGCGCGAGGACTTGCTGGTGGTGGGCCACCTGCCGTATCTCGGCAAGCTGGTGGCGTACCTGGTTACCGGTGGGACGGACCCGACCCTCACCGCCTATCGGCCGGGCAGTCTGGTGTGCCTGGAGAGGCAGGACGGCGAGGCCTGGCAGATCGTCTGGATGCTGCGCCCGGAGCTGCTGCCCTGAGCGGCGCCCATGGCGAGCATCCTGTTCACACCGCGCTGCTATTCTACAAGGCGAAAGCCCTGCACGGTCTCGGACTTCTGGTGAGGCACGGGACACATTAACCAGCGCATTGCACCGAAAGAAGGGCCGTTCGGGGGGCTGCTGAGAGCGATCCGATTTGAACGGATCCAGGTCTATGAGGATCTCGGACAGCACCGCCGGGCGCGTAGTGAGCTCGAAAAGCTGTATGCCGAGACGCCAGATTATGAGGATGTGGCTGCCCGCTTGGGATTATAGGTACTGAATGAGCAAGTCCGAAAAATACAAATGGACCTTCCCCGCACGCTTCCGAACCGGCGCTTATAGCTGGAAGGCATCCCGGCTGGCGAGCCAGCGTCTTCGCGAAGCTGTCTCCGAGATCAAAAAGGTGACAAAAAAAGATCCCGTGCTTGGGGCAGAGGGCGCGATCCGTCTGATAGAAAAGCTTTGGCCAGCCCTGGAGCACATCGACACATCCAGTGGTGCACTGGGATCGGCGGTCAACAAGGCGCTGATGCGTTGATCCCGATTATCGTCAAGGCGCCTGCTGACGCCAAGACGCGTAGTAAGTAGTAAATGGCTGGACCGGCTTTGGCAGGCGATGGCAGACGACGGTGTTGACTACCTCAGTCCAGTCGGTGACCGTTGGGGTGAAATCTGTGGCTCGGTAGAGGTTGCCGGGCAGTGGGCCGATGATTTGGTTCCCACGTTGCGGTCCTGCTGGACGGATCCGAATCCAGGTCGCTATTTCCACGGTGCGACGGCGTGTTTGTCCTGCCTGCTGGTGGCGGGGCGTTATCAGGCGTTGCTTGAGCTGTTGGAATTGAATCGGTATTCCATGTGGCACTACCGGCGTTATGGTGTTGAGGCACTGCTGGCGATGGGCAAGAAGGCGGAAGCCATTCAGTATGCCGAGGCCTCGCGGGGATTGAACCAGCTGGACTCCGTGATCGATCAGGCCTGTGAGGAGATTCTGATCTCTTCCGGTTTGCATGAGGAGGCCTACCAGCGCTATGGATTAAGCGCCGCGGTGGGCAATTCCTATATCGCCCGGTTTCGCGCGGTCGCGAAGCGCTACCCCGAGAAAGACAAGTCACAGATCCTGGTTGACCTGATTGCCACGACGCCGGGAGAAGAGGGTAAGTGGTTTGCCACGGCCAAGGAGATCAAACTTTTTGATCTGGCGCTGGAACTGGCCAACAGCAGCCCCTGTGATCCGAAAACACTGACAAGGGCGGCCAGGGATTACCTCGACGCGGAGCCGGCATTTGCCCTCGGTTCCGCCATGGCGGCGCTTCGCTGGTTGAGTGAAGGGTGGGGTTTTGAGGTGACCAGCGTCGACGTGGTCGAGGCCTTCGACCGCGCGTTGGAAGCTGCGTCAAGATTGAACAACATTGATGGCGTAACCGATAAGATTCGGCTGATCGTAGAGCGAAACGAAAGTGCGTCAACGTTGTTCGTTCGACAGTCTTTGCAGGGGCGGTTACAGACGTATCTTTCATCGGTTGATGAAGCATAACTGCGCAAGAACCATGCGTCGTGAGTGGATGCGTTTTGGACAAAAAATAACCAAAACGCTCTCCACCCACGCTCCACTCGCGCTCCACTATTGGGACAATCGTGGACAATGAGCGACAACGGAATAGAAAATCAGAAATAATAAAAGCGCTGTAAATACAGTGTCTTGGGAGGTTTCTGATGGTCTGTGGTGGTCTGGAAAAATGGTGCCGAGGAGAGGACTTGAACCTCCACGGGGTTACCCCCACTAGCACCTGAAGCTAGCGTGTCTACCAATTTCACCACCTCGGCAGGTGATTGCTGCGGACTGGCCGAAGTGGCCTTCGCAACTGGGCGCGAACTTTACCGATCTGCTCGATTGTTGTCAACGCTCGACGGGGCTTTTCTGGCCCCAATAATGCATTTCATACGCCATTCGCCCCGTGTATCGAGTAGAATACCCGGATGACTAAACGAAACAAGAAACCGACTGTTACCGATCCGCATGCCGAACGTGAGGCACGGAAATACGAAAACCCCATTCCCAGCCGCGAACTCATCCTGCAGTTGCTCGAAGAGGCCGGTGAGCCATTGGTCTGGCAGCAGGTGGCGGAACGCCTGGGGCTGGATGACGAGGAATCCCAGGTTGCTCTGACCCGCCGCCTGCGCGCCATGGAGCGGGATGGCCAGCTGGTGCGCAATCGTCGCAATGCCTACGGGCCGCTGGACAAGATGGATCTGGTGCGCGGCCGCATCATCGCCCATCCCGATGGCTTCGGCTTTCTGGTGCCGGACGACGGCAGCGATGACCTGTTCATGGGGCCGCGCGACATGCGTGCGCTGTTTCACGGCGATCGCGTGGTGGCGCATGTGTCCGGTATCGACCGCCGTGGCCGCCGTGAAGGTGCCGTGGTGGAGGTGCTTGAGCGCAATACCCATCAGATCGTCGGTCGCCTGCTGATTGAGGGCGGTATCGCCGTTGTCGCCCCCGACAGCAAACGCATTACCCATGACATCCTGATCCCTGTCGACGAACTGGGCGACGCCCGCGAAGGGCAGATCGTGATGGTGGAGGTGGTGGAGCAGCCCAGCCGTCGTCGTCAGCCTATCGGCCGCATTCTGGAAGTGCTCGGCGAACACATGGCGCCGGGCATGGAAATCGATATCGCCGCTCGTGCGCACGGTTTGCCTTATCTGTGGCCGCAAGGGGTGGAAGATGAAGTCGCCGGCCTCAAGCCGCGTGTGCTGCCCAGTCACAAGAAGGGGCGTGAGGACATCCGCGAGCTGCCGTTGGTGACCATCGATGGCGAGGATGCACGTGATTTCGACGACGCCGTCTATTGCGAACCGCAGGGTTCGGGCTGGCGTCTGCTGGTGGCCATTGCCGATGTGTCCCATTATGTGAGCGTCGGCAGTGCGTTGGACGCCGAGGCCATCGAGCGCGGCAATTCGGTATATTTTCCCGGCCGGGTGATTCCCATGCTACCGGAGGTGCTGTCCAATGGCCTTTGCTCCATCAATCCCAAGGTGGATCGCCTGTGCATGGTGTGCGAGATGCAGGTCAGCAGCAGCGGCAAGGTAAAGAGCCACCGTTTCTTCGAGGCCCTGATGCGTTCCCATGCGCGCCTGACCTATGACAAGGTGGCGGCCATCATTGACGGCCACGCGGGTCTGCGCAAGACCTACGCACGTCAGGTACCGCATCTGGAAAATCTGCATGACCTGTTCCAGGTCTTCATCACACAGCGTAAAAAGCGCGGCGCCATCGAGTTCGAAACCACCGAGACCCGCATCGTCTTCGGTGAAGACAAAAAGATCGAGCGCATTGAGCCACTGATGCGCAATGACGCCCACAAGATGATCGAGGAGTGCATGATCGCCGCCAACGTGGAAGCGGCCAAGTTTCTCGCCAAGCACAAGATGCCGACCCTGTTCCGTGTGCACGATACCCCCAAAGAGACCAAGCTGATCGACCTGCGCGCCTTCCTCGCTGAGCTGGGACTGGATCTGCCCGGCGGCGACAAGCCCACCGCAAAGGATTACGCCACGCTGCTGGAGAGCGTGCGCGAGCGTCCTGATGCACACCTGATCCAGACGGTGCTGCTGCGCAGCATGAATCAGGCCGTGTATCAGCCGGAAAATCTTGGCCATTTCGGTCTGTCGCTGGAGGAATACGCACACTTCACGTCGCCTATTCGTCGTTATCCCGACCTGCTGGTGCACCGCGGTATTCGCCACATTCTGCGCGGTGGCAAGGCCGCGGACTTCGACTATGCCCCGTCTGACATGCAGAATCTGGGCGAGCGTTGTTCCATGACCGAGCGTCGTGCCGACGAGGCGACCCGCGACGCCACCGACTGGCTGAAGTGCGAATACGTGATGGACAAGGTGGGCGAGGTCTTTCCCGGCATCATTACCTCCGTCACCGGTTTTGGCCTGTTCGTGGAGCTGGATGACATCTATGTCGAGGGCCTGGTGCACGTCACCTCGCTGACCAGTGACTATTACCACTTCGATCCGGCGCATCACATCATGCGCGGTGAGCGCACCGGCAAGCATTACCGGCTGGGCGACAAGATCGAAGTGCGCGTGGTACGTGTCGATCTGGATGAAAAGAAGATCGACTTTGAGCTGGCCGACAAGGTGCCGGGTGAGCAGCGGCAGGAGCGAAAGAAGAAGACACGCAAGCGTCGCAAGAAGAAGCCGGGCGAGGGTGGTCAACCGCAGGTCGCCGCTGTTGCCAGCGAGGAAGGCGCGCAGGGCAAGGACGGTGAAGCCGCGGACAAACCGAAGAAAAAGAAGAAACGCCGGCGACGCAGCAAGAAGAAGGGCAGTGATGCCAGCGCGCAGTCCCCGGAGCAGACATCGAATGCGCCTTCCGACAAGCCGGCCGAAGCTTCCGCCGACAAGCCGGCGAAAAAGAAGCGTCGTCGTCGCCCGCGCCGCAAGCCAAAACCGACCGGCGAATGAGCGACTATCTGTTCGGCCTGCATGCGGTGCAGGCCGCGCTGGAGCAGGCGCCTGACAGCGTGTCTGAATTGTGGGTGGATCAGCGCCGTCATGACAAGCGCATGGCGGCGATTTTGGAGCTGGCGAAAAAGGCCGGCACCACCATCCACGGCAGCGACAAACGTGAACTGGAAACCCTGGTCTCCGGGGCGCGCCACCAGGGCGTGGTGGCGCGCTCGGTGGCGCCACGTAATCTGGGCGAGGCCGACCTCGATCGCATTCTCGACACCCTCGATGTCCCCCCCTTTCTGCTAATCCTCGATGGCGTCACCGATCCGCACAACCTCGGCGCCTGCCTGCGCAGCGCCGATGCCGCCGGAGTACAGGCGGTGATTGCGCCCAAGGATCGTGCCGCCTCGCTGACCGCCACCGCCATCAAGGTCGCCAGCGGTGCCGCGCAGACCGTGCCCTTCGTGCAGGTCACCAATCTGGCGCGTAGCCTGAAAGAACTGCAGGAGCGCGGCATCTGGCTGGTGGGACTGGACGGTCACGCCGACCAGACCCTGTACGAACTCGATCTGCACGGACCGCTGGGCATCGTCATGGGCGCCGAGGGGCAGGGTTTGCGCCGCCTTACCAAAGAACGCTGCGATTTCCTCGCCACCATCCCCATGGTCGGCACGGTGGAAAGCCTCAATGTCTCTGTTGCCACTGGCGTCTGCCTGTTTGAGTCTCTTCGGCAGCGAACGATTTGGCCATAGACGAGATTGTGTCGCTTCAACAAATAAGCGACGCAAAAATTTCTTATCAGTGATTATAGGTCGCGGACTCAACCCCGAGTTGCGTACTAGATTGTCGAAAATTGAAAGTGCTTTATTTTCCATCATAAGGTTAAAATCATTGGCTTTAACCGGTCAGTTTTCAGACCTGTTGTTTAAAGCCTGTTAATGAAGTTGACATTGGGGTTGTCGTTAGAGGCGATGGCTGGTAATGGTGAATAAATGATGGTAAAAATGCGTATGAAATCACCTGCTTATTGAAGATAATGGATAATCACAGCCACAAACGATCCTGGCCCATCGCAATCGATTTGTTTTGCGGCTCGGGCGCCGTTACACAAGGGCTAAAAACAAAACATTTCAAAGTCGTTGCAGCAGTGGATTCGGATAGCACTGTATGCCGAACATACCGGGCGAATCACGCGAACGTGCCTCTGTACAGAACGGATATTCGTCGGTTGAGCCCCAGTTCCATGCTGAAGCACATTCCCACGGGGCGACGATTGGATCTCTTGGTCGTTTGTGCACCGTGCCAGCCGTTTAGCAGCCAGAATCGCAATAAGGGTAATGATGATCGAGAAGACCTTATTCTGGAATCTGTTAAATTCGTTTGTGAACTCAAACCCAAGCTGGTATTTTTCGAGAACGTCCCGGGTCTGCACAATTCGCCGGTACTGGCCCTATTGCGAAAGAGGCTCAGCAAAGCGGGGTACGCGCTGAGTGACAAATTCCGTGTTGATGCTGCGACACTGGGAGTGCCGCAACGGCGCTTACGTTGTATCATGCTTGCATCACCTAACGCTTCCGCAGCGGATATTTTCGGCGATGGTTTACCGGATTTGCCGAAAAAAACAGTTCGAGAGGCATTTGCAGGCTTTCAATCCTTGAAGTCCGGTGAAGCATCTGAATCCGACCCTCTGCATTTCGCTAGAAACCACCGAGATATCGCCTTGGAGCGACTGAAATATATCCGCAAAGACGGCGGTGATCGTTTTGATCTGCCGCCTCATCTGGAGCTGAATTGTCATAAGGGCTATCAAGGTCATCCAGATGTTTACGGGCGAATGAAGTGGGATGACGTTGCTCCAACGTTAACGACCGGGTGCACGGATCTAACCCGCGGCCGCTTTGCTCATCCTGAAGATGATCGAGCGATTACCTTACGTGAAGCAGCCGCTCTACAAACTTTCCCGGATTCTTTTAGATTTAAGGGTTCGCCAAAAGAGATAGCAATGCAGATCGGCAACGCGGTTCCGGTGGCGATGGTGGAGAATCTCGCTCCTGTATTTCGTTCTGCGATCAAGATGGTCAACCCCGGTAACTGAAGCATGGAACGCCCGATTGCACTTTCGCCAACGGTATCGAAAAATTTTCGTGAAACACGCACACGCGATACCGGGCCGGAAATCGCCCTGCGCCGCTCACTGTACAAGTACGGGTTACGCTATCGACTGCAATGGCCGGTTCCCGGAAAAGCACGCCGAACAATGGACATCGCCTTCCCCGGCCTGAAAATTGCGGTTTTCATCGACGGATGCTATTGGCACGGCTGTCCACAACATGGCGAGATCCCCAAAAACAATCGGGGCTGGTGGCAGGAAAAAATTGCATCGAACCAAGCAAGAGATCGCAACACCACACAGCATCTCCAACATCTGGGCTGGATTGTTTTACGATTCTGGGAGCACCAACCGATCAATGAAATGTGCGAAATAGCTATTCGAGCTGTGCAGGCACAACGCGGCATTAAAACGCTTCAACAAGTAAAGGATTGATCAATGGCAAGGATTCAGGTCAGGGCCAGAGCCGTCGAAATGTTGGGTCGCCAGCAGATCGCCGGTATTCCTACCGCCATCCACGAGTTATTCAAAAATGCTCACGATGCCTATGCACAACGGGTTGAGGTCGATTACTATCGTAGTAATGCCTTGTTGATCTTGCGAGACAATGGGTTCGGAATGACCCGTGAGGATTTTGAGGGCCATTGGCTCACTTTGGGCACTGAAAGCAAGTTGGGTGCCAATAAAGTTCAAGCCGAATGGCTGGGTGAATTCGCCCATCGACCTCGCCACGTTCTCGGCGAAAAGGGCATTGGCCGATTGGCCATCGCCGCTATCGGGCCGCAAGTGCTCGTCATGACGCGGGCAATTCGCGAGGATGGTTTACACGACTTGGTGATTAGCTTGATCCACTGGGGATTGTTCGAGCTCCCCGGCGTGGATCTCTCTGACATACAAATCCCGGTTCGTACGGTTTCTGAAGGCGCCTTCCCTGACGAAAAATTGGTCGTCGAGTTAGCGGATGAAATTCGGGAAAATTTACATGGCCTGGGTGCCAAGGTGGCAGTGGATGCCGCTGATGGTATTTTACGGGATCTTGAACGAGTCACGATTGATCCGATGGAATTTGATCGTTTCCTGGATGAGCCATCCTTGCGCGGTGATGGATACGGAACCCATTTTTATATTCTGCCCGTTGATCCGATTCTGGACTCGGATATCGATGTCAGTGAAGAGGATATCGCCAGTCCCTTGCTCCGTAATTTGCTGGGTTTCAGCAGTAGCACATTTACAGAATTTGAAACCGTTCCGATCAATACCCGGTTTCGAGACCATCGACGTGATGGCACCGTTGAGGAACTCATTGGAGAAAGTGCCTTTTTTACGGCCGATGAATTCGACTCCGCGGATCATCATTTCAATGGACGTTTTGATGAGTTCGGTCAATTTTCAGGAACCGTGAGTGTTTACGGTGGAGAGCCGGTTCCACACCGTATTTCTTGGAAGGGCGACGGCCGAGAAACAGCTTGTGGCCCATTTTCCATTAAATTTGCGTATGTGCAAGGATGGCAGCATGAGTCACGTATACCGCCGGAAGAATTCAATTTAATTACAAAAAAGTTGGATCGTATTGGTGGTTTGTATATTAGATCGGAAGAGCACACGTCTGAACTCCAGTCACACTGATATATCTCGTATGCCGTCTTCTGCTTGAAAAAAAAAAAAAAA
>CAJVYS010000096.1 GCA_913009875.1 uncultured Gammaproteobacteria bacterium
AAAAATTCAAGAATCCCGCCACAAATAAACTCTACGCACTCACTGTGTACGAAACAGGAAAACCAAAAACCAGCGTACTACCTCATGCCAAGTGGTTGGAGGTGAAGGCAGCAATGGGCGAATAATGCGCCTATTTATTGGATAAAGTAACAGGTAATAATACATGGGCATCAAAAAGGCACTAGCCAGGAAGGGCGCAGTAGGCTCTACCGCAAGATGGGCCGCGAAAGGGTATTCCTCTTACATCCAGCAAAATCCAGGCGCCAACGTTTCTGATGTTTTGCGGTTTTTGGTATCAGTGCGCTATGGCGAAGATGCGAAAGATCATGAGGAAATACTCCTCAATATGATCGATGGGGACGAGATACGAGGAGTTGCCCATCTTGTCACTTTAATCTTGATAGCTGAAGCCGGATATTCGGAAAACACGGAGGGAAATAAGGCGCTATTTAGAGAGGTAATTATGGAAGAACTTGAATCTCAATCAATTCCACCAGACTTTATTCATCGCCTTTCATTATGAACATGAAATGCTCTAACAAGCGCGTAAACTCTGACAGCCAAAAGCGGCGGCTGCCGGTTACGCGTGGCGTTAGAGGGCTGAAAAAGTGAAGGTGTGGAAGAAAATCATTGTCGCATTCGGGCACGCGAAAAGGGGACGCAACCCTTTATCCTTTATCGCCACCAGGGAAAAGGGGACGTGAATGAGGCTGGCGCCCCCTTTGCCGCTTTTCCAAAACTCATTAGCTTCGGTGCAGAGCATCACATTGCTGGAGATGGTGCAGCTAGATCGGTTGTTATTATGCGAGATAATGCGCGTGCTATGCTCGCGCTCTAATTCGGGTAACCGGGATATCGGGGACAGACTGGAGGCAGCTCGTGGCGTGGATTTCGAAGTTATTCTCTATCAGCTTAGTCTCGCCTAGCACTAACCGTTATGTGTTTCGATAATCACAGGAAGAATCAGATATGAGCACAGCTAAAAATGAGGTGCAATCGCTTTTAGATAAATTGCCAGACGACTGCACGCTAGAAGATATTCAGTACCATTTGTACGTCGTTGAGAAAGTTCATCGAGGTATAGAGCGGGTGGAGAAGGAAGGCGAAGTGTCGCAACAGGACGTTGAGAGCCGGCTTGGAAAATGGCATACCGAGTAACGTGGTCGCCAGAAGCGGTTGAGGATCTTGAGTCGATCGCTGAATATATCGAGCGTGATTCGTTATTCTACGCACAATCCGTTGTTTCGAAAATCCTTGAGGCTTCCAGGAGTCTCGGAGAGTTTCCGCTAATTGGGCGCATGCTGCCTGAGATGGGCGATGAAAATATACGAGAGCGGTTCGTCTACAGTTATCGCTTGGTGTACAAAGTTGGGTCGGAACGGGTTCTTGTTGTTGCGGTAATCCATGGGAAGCGCTTACTGGAAAATATGGCTGACAGACTCGAGGAATGCCCCTGAAATTACACCAGCCCTCGCCTCGCTCGCGGGCTAAAAACCTGAGCTTGGCTGCCTCTAATCTTTAGCCGGGTTTCGCAGCCCTTATCCAAGCCACGGACAAAACTGGTCAAAATATAGCCAAATCTGGCGCGACCTGTTACACTACGCGCCGCCATTCCAACCGCTGGCATGAAATACCTCTTCCACCCGCCGCTGTTCCCTTTGCAGGTTTCTCGCGGCCACCCTCGTACGCAGATTGCGTTACGCACGGGCCGCAATGTTCGAGGTGCTATTCCAGCTTTCCCACGCCCATGTAGAGGCGGGGCGCGCACTGCATCGAGCCTGTTGCTCATCGCACTGCACGATGGAATCCCTTGTCGCGAGTCGTTTTCAACACGTGTTTGCCGCAGGTGCCCGAGTGCACTTGCTGCGCCTGTCTGGCTGTTTTGAAATGGCCGGCGCTGAAAACATGCGACGCATTTTGAACGAGCAGAGGTTTTCCGCATGACAACTACCCCCACCACCTTCGAGGCCATGGGCCTGGCTGCGCCGATTTTAAAGGCGGTCATCGACGCCGGCTATGAGCAGCCCTCGGCCATTCAGGCCGAGGCCATCCCGCTGTTGCTGGAGGGCCGCGACCTGCTGGGCCAGGCGCAGACCGGCACCGGCAAAACCGCCGCCTTCGCCCTGCCGCTGCTGTCGCGTATCGATGTCAAGCGCGCCGCGGTGCAGCTGCTGGTGCTGGCGCCCACCCGCGAGCTGGCGATCCAGGTCGCCGAGGCCTTCCAGAGCTATGCCCATCACCTGAAGAATTTCCACGTCCTGCCCATCTACGGCGGCCAGTCCTACACCAACCAGTTGCGCCAGCTGAAGCGCGGCGTGCAGGTGGTGGTCGGCACGCCGGGCCGGGTCATGGATCATATCCGCCGCGGCACTCTGGACCTGAGCGGCTTGCGGGCGCTGGTGCTGGACGAGGCCGACGAGATGCTGCGCATGGGCTTCATCGACGATGTCGAATGGATCCTCGAACAGACGCCGAAAAAGCGCCAGATCGCGCTGTTCTCCGCCACCATGCCGAGCGTCATCCGCAAGGTCGCCGAGCGCCATCTGAATAATCCGGTGGTGGTGAAGATCGCCACCAAGACCGCCACCGTCACCACCATCCGTCAGCGTTACTGGGCGGTCAGCGGCCTGCACAAACTGGATGCCCTGACACGCATCCTGGAGTCGGAAGACTTCGACGGCATGATCGTCTTCGTGCGCACCAAGACCGCCACCGCGGAACTGGCCGACAAGCTGGCCGCGCGCGGTTACGCCAGCGCCGCCCTCAACGGCGACATCCCGCAGAACAACCGCGAGCGCATCATCCAGCACCTGAAGAAGGGCCAGCTGGACATCCTCGTCGCCACCGACGTGGTGGCCCGCGGCCTCGACGTGGAGCGCATCAGCCACGTCATCAACTACGACGTACCCCACGACACCGAGTCCTACGTGCATCGCATCGGCCGCACTGGCCGCGCCGGGCGCTCGGGCGACGCCATCCTGTTCGTCGCCCCGCGTGAACGGCGCATGCTCAGCGCCATCGAACGCGCCACGCGCCAGCCCATCGAGGCCATGCAGATGCCCACCGCCTCGGACATCAATGTGCAGCGTATCGAGCGTTTCAAGCAGCGCATCAGCGAGACCCTCGACAGCCAGAACCTCGATATCTTTAACCAGATCGTCGGTGAATATCAGCACGAGCACGACGCCGACCCGTTGACCATCGCCGCCGCCCTCGCCCACATGGCACAGGGCAAGGAGCCGCTGCTGTTGAGCGACAGGCCCCAGCGCCGCGAGCGTCCGCCGCGCATCGTTGCCGAGGGCCGTGGCGATCGCCAAGACAGCCGCAGCGAGCGTCCCCAGCGCAAGCCGCGCCCGTCGAGCACCACCCCCAGCAACACCCCGCGTCCGCTGAAAGAGCACCCCGACGTCGAGATGCAGCGCTTCCGCCTGGCGGTGGGCTATGCCCACGACGTCAAGCCCGGCAACATCGTCGGAGCCATCGCCAACGAGGCCGGCATCGACGCCCAGTACATCGGCCACATTGAAATCTTCGACGACTTCACTACCATCGACCTGCCCGCCGACATGCCCAAGGACATCTTCATGGACCTGAAGAAGACCTGGGTATGCGGACAAAAGCTGGAGATCAGCCGCCTCGGCGAGGAGACGAAGGCCGCCAAGCCTCGCAAGCCCAAGGGCAAGTCCGACAAGGCTCACGGCAAGAAAAAGCCCGCCAAGCGCAAGGCCGTGGCCGCGCTTAAGGCAAAGGGCTGAAGCCGCACAGGACAACAACTTGCCGTGCCGCATGGCACGAGAGACCTCATTTTCAATACTGACAGGAACGTAAACACCGATGAGAAAGGTAGAACATTTTATCGAAGTCATTATCTTCAACAGCCGCTGGATGCTGGTGCCATTTTATCTCGGACTGGTTTTCAGTATTGCCCTGCTGCTGATCAAGTTCGTCAAAGAGTTTATCGGTTTTGTTCCAACGGCCATCAGCGGTACAGGCTCAGAGGTCATCATCAGCGTCCTGACCCTGATCGACGTGGTGATGATCGCCAACCTGCTGCTGATCATCATCTTCGCCGGTTATGAAAACTTCGTCTCCAAGATCGATACCGGCGACAGCGAAGACCGGCCCAACTGGATGGGGCATGTCACCTTCGCCGACCTGAAGATGAAGCTCATCGGCTCCATCATCGCCATCTCCGCCATCGAACTGCTCAAGGCCTTCCTCAGCCTCGACAAATACACCAATACAGAACTCGCCTGGCAGGTCGGCATACACATGACGTTCGTGGTATCCGCCCTGTTGTTCGCCATAACCGATTGGCTGGCAGCGGACAAAAAACGCAAATAAACGCCACGTGGTTCAAATCTGGCATCAGCAAGAAGCCGCGCCATTTATGGCTGCGGCTTTTTTATTGAACGGAATCCCTGTAACACGACGGCTGCCCTGCTATTAATCCGGCAGGTCGTTGAAACCACTGGATTCCGGCCTGCGCCGGAATGACGGTATTCCACATCTCCCAGGCTGTGTTATAAATCAAGCAACAAAACACGGAGGATCTGAAATGAACGTTCGGATTAAATATGCCAGCCTGCTATTACTCTTCTTCCTGCCCATCGGTGTCTATGCGCGGGACGTGGCCGGCGTCACCGTAGCAGAGCAAATCACGCTCGTCGGCACCCCCCTCAAGCTGAATGGCGCCGGCATCCGCAGCAAATTCTTTTTTGATATTTATGTGGGTGCGCTCTACCTGCCGGAAAAAACACAGGACGCCGAAACGGCCATCAACATGCCCGGCCCCAAGCGGGTACTGATGCACTTTCTCTACAAGGAGGTCAGCAGGGAAAAGCTCATCGACGGCTGGAATGATGGCTTCAAGGACAACCACAGCCGCAAACAATTCAAGGCCCTTGAGCCCAAGCTCGACGCCTTCAATCAACTGTTCATCACTGTCAAGCGCGGTGATCAAATTACACTGGATTATCTGCCGGAAACCGGCACCCGGGTCAGCATTAACAAGCAGATAAAGGGCAGCATCCCCGGTGAGGAATTTTATCCCGCCCTGCTCAGGGTCTGGCTGGGCAAAAAACCGGCGGATTCGGATTTGAAGGAAGGGATGCTTGGCGACGAGTAAAACGGACTGATGCCTTTTCTCTGGACGTAGGATGATGGTGAGCCTGCGAACCGCATCGATCGAGTTAAGCGCTAGCGATACCCGAATTTTACCGCCTCAGTAGGGTGGGCACCGCCCACCAGAAAACGAAATGGAGCGGGAATCATTTCAGCGCGCGCCAAGCGATGCTGAGCGTCACAGGATGTGATGGGAGTGTGAGTTTTACCCTACGCACCTTTTAGTAAAGGAAGGCTCGATTAATTCGTCATCCCTGCGAAAGCCGGGATCCAGCATGCTGAGCTTCCTGGATTCCGGCTTTCGCCGGAATGACGGAAGAATACTTAATTAGGGCCTCCTGAAGTATTTTCTGGTGGAGATTAATGGCAGCAGCGCAAACAACAAGAAGGTGATATTAATGAACACATTGAAACCAACACGATAATAGACGGAAATAACCGTATCAATAACGAACCAGACAACAAACATTATTTGCTTGTAGGTGAACGCCTCCAATTCAACGATCCAGCGTTGAAGTTTCAAGCCAGTTTCTTTTTCCGGCCAATACTTCTAAACCATGAGCAACAGGTGTTTCTCTGTAATCGGCTCTTCGTACTCAAACAAATCCTTCATTTCAGTAGGCGAAAGCGGGCCTAAGTATTTATCCGTACAGATTAACGAGAGCTTTACTCCGTTGTTATTATTTTTATGAAACCAATCTAATATTTGCAGAATTTGCAGTTGATCATAAAGATCATGTTCAAACCACAAAATCACTTTCTCAAATTCTTCGAATGATTTAAGAATATTTCCCATAAACTTTCCTTGGTCTGGCGGTACTGCAGGGCCGCAACTCTCTATTCTCAACGCCGATGACACGCTTGGCACAGATCCGGGTCTTTCATCCGCAAGGCAATCCCTTGGACATGGGGGTCATGGCAGGTGACGCAGGTCATTACACCGGCCTGCAGGGGAAGGCCCATCGCTGCGGCGTTTGCCGGGATATCCACGACATGCTCGCCTGCGTCGATTCTTGCCTGATGACAATTGATGCACAGACCCGATAACGGCTGGATAAGATTGTTGGCCGAGGGTGTGCCGGGGGCATGGCAGTCCTCACATTGTTGATGACCGACAGCCGGCGTTGCGCTGGCGGCAAGTAGTAGTACGAATGCCGATAGCACCATTCGATATTTCTGCATCCGGTTCATGTTGCCCTCCCTGCCATTCGGGTTTGATGAATGCACTGTCCTTAGTGGCTGATTGGATACCTCTTGACTGGCGGCGTCAATGGGGGATTGCTTTAGGAAGACTGGGGAGAGAAGTCATTGGTCAATTGTGGGAGCAGCCTCACCGGGCAACGAAAAACTATCGCGGGCATGGCCCGCTCCTACGGATTGGTCGCGGGATTGTGCTGCGCAAGCCGTGATGAGAGGTTCAGGGCTTGGGCTTTCTGCGGATGGCCCAGACGACGAAGCCGACGATCAGCGCCAGGATGCCCAGCTCAATAAATGCCACCCATATCATTTTCCTGCCTCCTCTGTCTGTTTCTCATTGGCCGGTGCATCCAGGCGTGGGATTGTTTCACATTCCTTGAAGATGCGCCGGTCACAGCGGGCACAGATGTTCTTGTCGAGATATTCCGTGAAGATTTCGCGGATCGCTTCGGTCTTGGATTCAAACATGTTTTCGTCGCCGACGTCCTTGATGTAACCACCACGCCGCAACGGGCCACACACGCCTTCCTTCATTTGATAGAAGAACAGGCGGCCACCCATATTGCGATAGTTTTTCGCCTCCTGGGCCAGCAGTTCGGCGCCGGCAACATCGATGAAGTTGATGCCTGTGGCCACCACCAGGACAAATTTCTGTTCCGGATTTTGCTGCCGGAAACCACGCAGGGTCTCGGCAACATGGCTGACGGCACCAAAGAACAGCGAGCCGTCGATGCGCACGATCTTCAGCTGCGGACACTCGGGCAGACGCGAGTCGGTGACGAGGGCACGCTTGGGGTCTTTGGGGTTCGGCACCCGGGCCACCACCCGTGGCCGTGAGGTGCGCGACAGATAAATCACCAGCGACAGGATCACGCCCAGCAGGATGGCGAATTCCAGTTCCAGGGTGAGGGTGGCGACGAAGGTCACGGCGAGCACGGCAAAGTCGCTGTTGCTGGCCTGGTAGACCTTTTTGATGTGGTGGAAGTCGATCAGCCCCCAGGCCACCAGGAACAGGATGCCAGCCATGGCGGCATTGGGCAGATAGGCCGCCAGTGGGGCTACTGCCAGCACCACGCCCACCAGCAGCACACCGGAGAGCACGGCGGCCACGGGTGTACGCGCGCCGGCCTGGTAGTTGACGCCGCTGCGGTTGAAGGAACCGGTAGCGACGTAGGATGAAAAGAAGCTGCCCACCACATTGGACAGGCCCTGGCCGATGAATTCCTGATTGGCGTCGAGGTGCTGGCCGGTCTTGACGGCGATGGAGCGGCCGATGGAAATGGCCTCGGTGAGTGCCAGCAGGGTCACCGCCAGCACCGCCGGGGCCAGTTCCTTGAGGGTGGCCGGCGAGAAGTCGGGCATGGTCAACGGTGGCAGCGAGGCCGGCAGGGCGCCCACGCTCTTCATGTGGGTGACGCTGTTCCCATAGAGGGTGTCCAACAGCACGCCCACCAGGCTACCAGCGATCATGGCAACGATCATGTAAGGAACCTTCGGCGCATAGCGCTTGATGAGGATGCCCGAGGCGAGGGTGGCGATGCCGACGATGGTGGCGTAGGGATTGATCTGCTCCAGCTGGGCGCCGAAATTCAGCAGGATTTCGTGGAAATGCAGGCCGCGCGGGATTTCCACGCCGAAGAAGTGCTTGATCTGGTGGCTGGCGATGAGGATCGCCGCGCCGGCGGTGAAGCCGATGATCACCGAGTGGGAGATGAAGTTGACCAGGCTGCCGAGGCGCGCCCAGCCCATGGCGATCTGCGTCACGCCCACCATGAAGGTGAGGGTGATGGCCAGGGCCACGTATTGCGCCGTGGTGGGCTCGGCATAGACGCTGAGGGAGGCGAACAACACCAGCGAGGCGGCGGTGGTGGGGCCGGACACCAGGTGCCACGAGGAGCCGAACAGGGCCGCGATCACCGCCGGCACCATAGCGGTGTAAAGGCCGTACTCCGGTGGCATGCCGGCGATCACGGCGAAGGCCACGCCCTGCGGCAACACCACGATGGCGCCGGTGAGCCCGGCCAGGGCATCCACCTTGAGGGTATCGCGATTGACCATCGGCCACCAGCGAATAAAGGGGAACAGACGGATCAACCACAAAGGGCAGATGTTTTGCACGCTTAACTCCTCGATATTCCGCTCAACGCTGTCCCATTATGCTGAGCGCACTCAGAACAGGTCGGCGTTGAACCACAGGTGGACACCGATGCTGGCGACATAGCCCAGGGCGATCACCGGCGTCCACTTCAGGTGACCGAAAAAGGTGTACTTGCCACGCGCCTGACCCATCAGCGCCACGCCGGCGGCGGAACCGATGGACAACAGGCTGCCACCCACACCGGCGGTCAAGGTCACCAGCAGCCACTGACCGGTGGACATCTCCGGCTGCATGGTGAGCACGGCAAACATCACCGGAATATTGTCGACAATGGCCGACAGCACGCCCACGGCGACGTTGGCGGCGGTGGCGCCCCACTGGGTGTACATGAGTTCCGAGGCCAGACCCAGATAGCCGATAAAACCCAGGCCGCCCACGCACAGCACCACGCCATAGAAGAACAGCAGGGTGTCCCACTCGGCGCGCGCCACCTTGTTGAAGACGTCGAAAGGCACCACTTCGCCCATGCGGCCGTTATCGTTACTGATACGCTCATTGATACGGGCGGTCTTCTTCAGGTAGTAACCAAAGAATTGCAGGTAGCTCAGGCCGGTGAGCATGCCGATCACCGGCGGCAGGTGCAGGAAGTTGTGGAAGCTGACGGCGGTAGCAATGGTCAGCAGGAACAGGCCGATGATGCGCCGCGCGCCACGCTTCATGGGCACCCTTTCATCGCTGGCGGTGGGCTGCTCATCGGGGATGGCGAAGTGCATGATGGCGGCCGGCACCACAAAATTGACCACCGAGGGTACAAACAGGGCGAAGAAACCCCAGAACTCCACCATGCCCTTCTGCCACACCATCAGGGTGGTGATATCACCGAAGGGGCTGAAGGCGCCACCGGCATTGGCGGCGACAACGATGTTGATGCAGGCGGCGCTGACGAAGCGGGTGTTGTCGCCGCCCACCGCCAACACCACGGCGCACATCAGCAGGGCGGTGGTGAGATTGTCCGCCACCGGCGAGATGAAAAAGGCAAGGGTGCCGGTCAGCCAGAACAGCTGGCGGAAACTGAAGCCCTTGCGAATCAGCCAGGAGCGCAGGGCGTCGAACACCTGCCGTTCCTCCATGGAGTTGATATAGGTCATCGCCACCAACAGGAACAGCATCAACTCAGCGTATTCCAGCAGATTGTGGCGCACCGCCGCCTCGGCCTCATGGGTCATGCCGTTGTTGACGTAGACCACGGCGATCATGGCCCAAATGACACCAGCGGCGAGGATCACCGGCTTGGATTTGCGCAGGTGGGTGAATTCCTCCGCCATCACGAACAGATAGGCCAGCACAAAAATGCCCAACGCGGCATAGCCGACGGGGTGGGTTGTAAGGTCCAACCGCTCACCCTCGCCGGAAGACGCCCAGGCCAGGGCGGGCAGGGCGAAGGCAAAAAAGGCCAACAGGCGGGTGGCGAGGGATTTAGTCACGGTGACGATTCCTTTGAGTATCTACTGGACCGGGAAATGACGCATGGATTTATCGCTGCGCATTGTACGATCAGCCGCCCTCAAAAACGATGTTCATCATGCCAAGCATCACAACCAGAAAGATAATGGTCATGATCCCCCCGGCGCGCATGAAATCCGGCACACCATAGCCCGTAGGCCCCATAATCAACGCGTTCACCTGATGGGTGGGAATCAGGAAGGAGTTGGAGGTGGCAATGGCCACGGTAAGTGCAAACACCGCCGGATCACCGCCGGCACCGATGGCAATGTTTACCGCCAGCGGCACCAGCAACACGGTGGCACCCACATTGGACATGACCAGCGTGAAGAAGGTGGCCAACAATGCCACGGCACCCTGAATCACCCAGATCGGTCTCTCGCCAAGCAACGCCAGAGTCTGCTCGGCAATCCATTTGGCCGTACCGCTGATCTCCACCGCCAACCCCAGGGGGATCAGGCTGGCGAGCAGGAAGACCGTCTTCCACGATATCGCGCGGTAGGCCTCGTCAATCTTGATGACCCCGGAGAGGATCATTCCCAGCGCACCCGTCAACAGAGCCACGGAAAGACGTAGATCCGTGAACAGCACCAGAGACAGGGCGATACCGAAAAAGATCAGGGCCGCGCCCACCTTGTGCGGGCGAGTTTCCTCGTGCGGGTACTCGGTGGTGACGACCACGAAGTCTCGGTTCTTCTCCAGCCGTGCCAGCGCATCCCAGGTGGTGTGTATCACCAGCGTATCGCCGGCCTGCAGCGGCAGGTCTCGAATGCCTTCACCCTCACGCAGGGTTTTGCCACCACGGTGCAACGCCACCATGGCGATGCCGTAGGTCTTTCGCATCCACACATCACGGGCGCTCTTGCCCACCAGGCTGGAGCTGGGTGGAATAACCACTTCGCCAATACCGGCCTTGGTGGCGGCCAGGGCTTCGGAAAAGGTCTGCAGATCATCGCGCAGGATCAAATCGAATTTTTTGACGAACGCCAGCAAGTTTTCGGGCGAAGCCAGAATACCCAAAATGCTGTTGGCCTCGATACCCACATCGCGCGCCAGCCCGCCAGGGCCAATGCGCAGATCATCGACACCCCGCTGGGCAGCAATGACGCGGATCTTGTAGGCATGCTCCACGTCATCGAGCATGTGGCCCACCAGCTCACTTTCCGGCGGCACCTGCACCTCGAAAAGCGCGTAATCCAGGCCGTAGGTACCCTGAAAATACTCCATTGTCGAAGAAGCGGTGGCGCCTTCGTCCTTCTTCGCCGTCGTCGGCAACACAAAGCGGCCCGCAATGACAAAATACAGAATGCCGGAAACAACCAGCGCCACGCCGATGGGCGTTACTGAAAACAGCGACCAGGTCGCCATCTGCTGCTCCACCGGCAAACCCTGATTGGAGGTGATAATCAGATCATTAAGCAAAATCAGCGGGCTGGAGCCAACCATGGTCACAGTGCCGCCGAGAATGGCGCAGAAACCCATCGGCATCATCAGCCGCGACATGGGCAGGCCGGAGCGCGCCGAGATACGCGACACCACAGGGAGAAACAGCGCCGCCGCACCCACGTTCTGCATAAACGATGAAATGAAGGCTACGGTGCCGGAAATAATGGGAATAATGCGCCGCTCGGTGCGACCACCGACCTTGAGAATGAAGGCCGCCACCTGGGTCATCAGGCCCGTCTTGTCGAGGCCGGCGCCGATGATCATCACCGCCATAATGGAAATCACCGCATTGGAACCAAAGCCGTCGAACAGGTGCTGGTTGTCCACCAGCCCCCCATCCAGCCCTATCAGCGGTGCCAACAGATCGCTCAGCCCCAGCAACACCATGATGCAGATGGCCACGATATCGATACGCACGATCTCGAAGGCAAACAGGTAGATGGTCAGCAGCAGGATGGCGGTGACCCAGGCGACTTCCACGCTGGGCGCCACATCGGCGAGATAAAGGGCGAGAAGAACAAACAGAAGCCCCCCGATGACGGCCTTGTAGTTGATCTTGTTCTTTTCGCTCAAGAAGCTGCCCTCATCGCTGAACCTGCCGCAACCCCCATCGCGGCAAGATAACTAAATCATAATACACTGATCGTTGCCGATACCCCAATCAGCACATCTTATAGCCGCATGGGATTTTCTGAAGGTACATGAGTGACCGCACATTGATCATGCCTCATCCATCGACTATCCTGTTGTGTACCTCATAAGTCATATTTAATACATCAGATATCAGGGTTAGACCATGATCAGCTCCGCCCAAATGCGCGCCGCCCGCGCCCTGCTTAGCTGGGACCAGCGCCAGCTGGCCGAGGCCGCCGGCCTGTCCCTGCCTACCATTCAGCGCATGGAGGCCAGCGATGGCCAGGTGCGCGGCAACGTGGATTCCCTGATGAAGGTCGTCGAGGCCTTGGAGGGCGCCGGGGTAGAGCTGATCGCCGAGGGCGCCGCGAGTGCCGCTGGCGGGCGCGGCGTGCGGTTGAAGGAGCGGGAGTAGCAAAAGAAGCCGTGGACAGCCAATTCCTCATGCTCACCCTTGCCCTGGCCGGCAGCCTGGGCTCGGCCCTGGCCTCGCTGGGGGCCGAAGGCCGCGCCTGGGTGCTGCCGCGGCTGGCCTTCCCCCTGCTGGGACTGGCGGGGCTGGCCTCCATCATCGCCGGACTGCAGGCGTTGCTGGGCGATCAGCCCCTCGCCGCGCAGTGGCCCCTGGGCCTGCCCTGGCTGCACTGGCACCTGCGCCTCGATGCCCTGTCCGGTTTTTTTCTGGCCCTGATCGGCGTCGGCACCCTGGCGGTGAGCCTGTACGGCCCCGGCTACGTGCGCGAGTACCGCCACAGCCCCTATTCCCCAGTAGTGCTGGGCCTGGCCACGGGCCTGTTCGTGGCCGGCATGCAGCTGGTGGTGCTGGCCGACGACGCCTTCGCCTTCATGGTGGCCTGGGAGCTGATGTCCCTGTCCAGCTACTTCCTGGTGGCCTTCCAGCACCACAACGCCGCCAACCGCCGCGCCGCCTTCCTCTATCTGCTGATGGCCCAGGTGGGCGGGCTGTGCATCCTGCTTGCCTTCGGTGTGCTGGCCGGCCTCGGCGACGGCTTCACCTTCGACGCCATGCGCAACACCCACCTCAGTCTCACCTGGGCCTCCATCGCCTTCGCCCTCGGCCTGCTGGGCTTCGGCATGAAGGCCGGGCTGGTACCGCTGCACGTGTGGCTTCCGGACGCCCACCCGGTGGCGCCCTCGCACGTCTCGGCGCTGATGTCAGGCGTCATGCTCAAGGTGGCGGTGTACGGCTTCATCCGTCTGGTGTTCGACCTGCTCGGCGACCCGCACTGGGGCTGGGGCGTGGCGCTGCTCATCATCGCCAGCATCACCGCCCTGTTCGGCGTGCTCTACGCCCTGGTGCAGCACGACCTCAAGCGCCTGCTGGCCTACCACTCCATCGAGAACATCGGCATCATCTTCATCGGCCTTGGGCTGTCCCTCATCTTCTTCGGCACCGGCCACCCGCAGCTAGGCGCGCTGGGCCTGGTGGCGGCGCTCTATCACACCCTCAATCACATGCTGTTCAAAAGCCAGATCGGAAGAGCACACGTCTGAACTCCAGTCACACTGATATATCTCGTATGCCGTCTTCTGCTTGAAAAAAAAAAAATCACACTGATCGTCTGCACCTTCTCTCTTCTC
>CAJVYS010000097.1 GCA_913009875.1 uncultured Gammaproteobacteria bacterium
CATGAGTCTTCTCACCTGGATCATCATCTTCAGCCTGCTGGGCGGCGTGCTCAGCGTACTGGTGGCGGCCAGCTTCCTGCTGCTGCCAGCCTCGGTGCGCTCGCGGTTGGTGCCACACCTGGTCAGCTTCGCCATCGGCTCGCTGCTGGGCGCAGCCTTCCTCGGCCTGCTGCCCCATGCCCTGATGTCGCCGGGGGTGGAGGATTTTCACGACATCTTCCTTGCCGTGCTGCTGGGCCTGCTGACGTTCTTTGTGCTGGAAAAACTGGTGCTGTGGCGTCACTGTCACTCTGATCACTGCGAGGCCCATTCCCTCGCCGGGCATGATCATGGCCACGGCAAGGCCGCCTCTGGCTGGATGATCCTGATCGGTGACGGCCTGCACAATTTCGTCGATGGCGTGCTCATCGCCGCCGCCTTTCTTACCGATATCCACCTCGGTATCGTTACCGCGCTGGCCATTGCCGCGCACGAGATCCCGCAGGAAGTGGGTGACTTCGTGGTGCTGCTGCACAGTGGCTTTTCACGCACCAAGGCGCTGCTGTTTAACGTGTTGTCCAGCCTCACCACCATCGTCGGCGCGCTGTTGGCTTACTGGAGTCTGGCCGATATGCAGGAACTGTTGCCCTACGTGCTGGCGGTGGCGGCCTCCAGTTTTATTTATATCGCCGTCGCCGATCTGATTCCCGGCCTGCACAAGCGTGCCGAGGCCCGCGCCACCCTGGAACAGGTGGCACTGATCGGCGCCGGTGTGCTGCTTATCTACGTGACCCATTCGACCTTACATTGACCCGCATCAGGAGAGCCCCATGAACGAACACTGGTACATGCTGACCCTGGTAGGGCGTGATCGTCCGGGCATCGTTGCCCGTGTAACCAGTGCCCTTTTCGATGGCGGCTGCCATTTGGGAGAGACCTCCATGATGCGCCTCGGCGGCAACTTCACTATTATGATGATGGTGCGATTCGCCGGAACCACCCACGCCCTCGAACAGCTGGTGGCGGGTGAGGCCGAGTCCCTCGGCCTGCGCCTGCACGTGGATCGCGTCGAGGCTGGACTGCACAAACACGTGGAGCCGGACGTGCGTATCACCGTCTATGGCGCCGACCGCGCCGGTATCGTCGCCCACGTTACCAGTGCCCTGGCCGAGGCCGGGCTGGACATCCTCGACCTTATCTCCGACGTGGGTGGCACTGAGCAGGCGCCCATCTATATCCTGCACATCGAGGGCCGTGCCCTGGCGGGTATCCCGGCACTGGTGTCGGCGCTGGATATCGTCAAGGGCGAGGGTGTGGATGTACAGATCACCCCTATTGAACTCATGGTGGGTTGAGCGGTGCTTCTGGATATCCTCAAATACCCGGATGAGCGCCTGAAACAGGAATCACAGCCGGTGATGGCCTTCGATGACGCACTGCGTGCCTTCGTCACCAATCTGGATGAGACCATGCGCGCCGGGCCCGGCGGCGTCGGCATCGCTGCGCCGCAGGTGGGGCGCTTCGAGCGCATCGTCATTGTCGATATCTCCGCCATGCGCAAGCTGCCTGCCGGTTCCTCCTGCTCTGGCCGTATGCTGCTTATCAACCCGGAGATCATAGAGTGGGAAGGCATGGTCATGGGGCGTGAGGGCTGCATGTCGGTACCGGACTATACTGGCAACGTGATCCGCGCTGAAAGCATCCGTTTCACCGCCTGTGACGAATTTGGCCAACAGCACGAATACGCCTGCGAGGGTTTCGAGGCCCGCGCCGTCCAACATGAAGTGGACCACCTCGACGGCCTGCTGTTCCTCGACCGTCTGGTGAGCCGGCGCAGCGACCTGTTTCGTCGTAAGGTGTATCGGAAAAAGAACATAAAATAGCGATTTTTCAGTCGAGTACTAAGCATGTCTATTCGAGCAGGCCATGGCTATGATGTACACCGCTTCGGTGAGGGCAGCCATTTGATGTTATGCGGGGTGCGTATCCCCTTCGCGCAGGGCTTCGTCGCTCACTCCGACGGCGATGTGGCCATCCATGCCCTGTGCGATGCCCTGCTGGGCGCGGCCGGGCTGGGTGATATCGGCCGTCATTTTCCCGATACCAGTGCCGAATTTGAGAATATCGACAGCCGTATCCTGCTGCGCCGGGTGATTGCGCGACTGGCCGAACAGGGCTACGCCATCGGCAACGTCGATCTCACCATCATTGCCCAGGCACCGAAGATGGCCCCGCATATCGACGCCATGTGTGCCAATCTCGCCGCCGATCTTGGCGTGGTTGTCGGCCAGGTCAACGTCAAGGCCACCACCACCGAAGGGCTGGGCTTCTGCGGCCGTGGCGAGGGTATCGCCGTGCAAGCTGTGTGTCTCCTGACCTCGTAGAAGCGGGCCATGCCTGCGATGAACCCCGTCCGGATGGGGAGCCATTAATCTGTGGGAGCGGCTTCAGCCGCGAATGGTGTTCCGGCTTTCTTCGCGGCTGAAGCCGCTCCCACAATGCAATTTCATCGCGGGCATGGCCCGCTCCACCGTTTTGATTTCACCCACCCTCGCGCATCAACGCTAAATAAGGATCTCCTTTGGACAACGCCTCTGCCTCACTCTCAACAAGTCTCCCCGGCTGGCCCTGCGCCCTGGGTACCCCCGAGGCCAGTGCCCAAGTGCGCGCCTGTCCTGAGGACTTTCGCGTCGACGAGCTGCGAGATGGTGAGCCGGACGGCGAGGGTGAGCACCTGTTGCTGCACATCCGCAAGCGCAACCGCAACACCGACGAGGTGGCCCGTGCCCTGGCACGCTGCGCCGGGGTGCGAGCGCGTGATGTGAGCTATTGCGGTTTGAAGGACCGCGTGGCGGTGACGACACAATGGTTCAGCGTCTGGCTGCCGGGCAAGGCGGATCCGGACTGGTCGCCCATCCTCGGTGAGGATCTTGAGCTACGGAGTCAGGTGCGCACCCGCCGCAAGCTGCAGCGCGGCGGTCTGCGTGGGAATCAATTTACCCTGGTGCTGCGCGAGGTGCAGGGCGATCGGGCGGCGCTGGAGCAACGGCTGGCTACGGTGGTCGAACACGGCGTGCCTAACTATTTCGGTGAACAGCGCTTTGGCCGCGAGGGCAGCAATCTTGCCGCCGCCGAGGCCATGTTTGGCGGGCGGCGGGTGAAGGATCGTCACCGTCGAGGGTTGTATCTTTCCGCTGCCCGTTCACTGCTGTTTAACGAGGTGCTGGCGGCGCGGGTACGCGATGCCAGTTGGGGCCGGGCGTTGCTGGGCGAGGCCTTGCAGTTGGCCGGCAGCCGCAGTTTTTTTGTCGCGGAAGACATCGATGACGAGATTACCGCCCGCCTGGCCAGCGGTGACGTGCTGCCCAGCGGGCCACTGTGGGGCAGAGGCGAGTTGCCGTCCGTGGCTGCCGCGCGGGCGGTGGAAGAGGCGGTCTTGGCCCCTCACCGCGATTTCCGTGAGGGGCTGGAAAAGGCGGGTCTGAAACAGGAACGCCGCGCCCTGCGCTTGCCGGTGGCTGATTTACGGTGGCAATGGCTGGACGGCGGGCAGGATCTGCAGTTGACCTTCAGCCTGCCCGCCGGCTGCTATGCCACGGCGGTGCTACGGGAGCTGGTGATATCCAGAATATAGGAGCGGATGGAGCCCGTAGGGCACGTAGGGCAGTCGTCAGACCTTGAATTGCCTCACGATGCTTTGCAGCTCCGTGGCCATGTGCGCCAGATCCTGACTGGCGATGGCGGTGTGTTCCGCGCCACTGGCGGTCTCTCCGGCAATGTCGTTGATCTGCACGATGTTGCGATTGATCTCTTCTGCAACACAGCTCTGCTCCTCTGCCGCGCTGGCGATCTGGCCATTCATGTCGTTGATATGCGCCACGGCGTCGCGGATTTCAGTGAAGGTGGCATCCGCCGCAGTCGCCTGGGTAACCACCGATTGAACCTGCTCCCGGCTCTCTGTCATTACCTGCACGGCTGCCTGGGAGACCGCCTGGAGATTGTTGATCATCTGGTTGATCTCTTCCGTGGACTGCTGGGTACGGCTGGCCAGGGTGCGCACCTCGTCGGCCACCACGGCAAAGCCGCGGCCCTGTTCGCCGGCACGGGCGGCCTCGATGGCGGCGTTCAGCGCCAGCAGATTGGTCTGCTCGGCGACGCCCCTGATGACGTCGAGAACGCCGCTGATCTCTCCGCTGTGCTGCTCCAGTTGTTGCACGGTCTCTGCGCCATGCTCGATGCGTGAGGCCAGCTGCTGGATGTCCTGGATGGTTCCTTCGATGATCTGCCGACCGTTGTCCGTATCCCGGTAGGTTGTCTCAGCCGCCTCGGCGGACAGGGTGATGTTATTGGCGACCTCCTGCACGGTGGCGGTCATTTCGTTCATGGCCGTGGCCACCTGCTCTGTTTCGGACTGCTGCTGCTGGATGCCCTCGCGTGTTTGGACGGTGACGATGGACATCTCTTCCGCCGCGGCGGAGAGCTGTTCCGTGGTCTCGCTGATGTGACCAATCATCTCCAGCAGGCGTGAGTGCATCTCCTGGGCGGAGGCCTTCAGCGAGCCGATTTCGTCACGTCCGTCGCGACCGTGGCCCTGCTGGCGCAGATCGCCGCTGGCAATGGCCTTCAGTCCTGTACTCACCTGCGACAAGCGCCGGGTGATGTTGCCGGTGATCAGCCAGCTCAGGGAAAAGCCGATCAGCAGCGCCACCACGGTGATGGTGATCAGGGTGCTGAGTGCGCTCTGTTCCTGCTGTTCGGCGTGCAGGCTGGCTTGTGCGGTGATGGTACTGATTACGCTGAGCTGGGAGCGGAGCTCCTCGTCCAGCCGGTCTCCTTCCGCTTCTACGCGTTTGATCATTGCCTCTGCCGCTGCGATGTTGCCCTCGCGGAGGTGGGCGAAAACCGTCTGCGCGTGCTGGGCATAATCCGCGTGCTTACTCTCGATATTTTTTAGTGCCGCATCTATGCGGGTGAACTCAGCCTGTTCCTCTGTGCTGAGATCATCCAGGGTTCCGGCCAAATTTACGCCTTCGCGTATTTCCTCTTCGATTTTTTGGTTAATCCCATCAAAACGGCGCATCTCCTCCTTGAAATGGACCAGGTCTTGCTGCAATGCGCCACTGAAGCGCAGGGCCCGTTCGAGATGAAGGGCCTGCTGTAGCTGGTGTTCGGTGATGTTGGTGAGCTTGGCCGTCAGGGGGATGTCGGCTTCAGTGATGGACTGGAGGCTGGAACCGATCTGTGACATGGCATAGATGCCATACAGGGAGCTGCAGGCGAGCAGGATCAGGAGGATGCCCGCATTACCCATGATCTTCATCCTCACAGGGAGATCGCTGATGAAGGTATCCATGTGTCTTTTACCTCATTTCGTATTTGTGTATTTGTTTATCGGATAGAGTGCTCCGAGCTTTAGCTTACGAAATTAGTAAGGATTGGGGGGGTGGTTTTAGACATCATGAATTGACCAACCCAACCTCAAGTGACAAGGGTTGAGCGGAGGTTGGATACCCTCATGGCGTGCCTACCGGCTGCAATGCCATGGCGGAGCTGTGTGAGCTGGTGTCGTCCCAAACGCAAAAACGGCCCAGAAGGCCGCTTGTGTAACTTGATGTGCGTTGGCCATCAGACCTTGAACTTGGCGACCACCTGCTGCAGATTGGTGGCCAGATTAGCCAGTTCCTCACTGGTGCGCGTGGTCTGTTCGGCACCTTGGGCTGACTTGTCGGTGACCTGGCTGATGGAGACCACGTTGCGGTTGATCTCCTCGGCCACTGCGCTTTGCTCCTCGGTGGCGTTGGCGATCTGTGTGTTCATATCGTTGATGCGTTCCACCTCGTCGGCGATGGTGCTGAGGGCGTCGCCGGCCTTGGCGGTCTGTTCGACACCGGTCTGAGTCTGCTTGCGACTCTGCTCCATGAGCTGCACCGCTTCCTTTGAGCCGGCCTGCAGGGATTCGATCATCTGCTGGATCTCCTGCGTCGATTTTTGGGTGCGATTGGCCAGGGTGCGCACCTCGTCGGCCACCACCGCGAAGCCGCGGCCCTGCTCGCCAGCGCGCGCGGCTTCGATGGCGGCGTTCAGTGCCAGCAGATTGGTCTGCTCGGCGATACCGCGAATCACGTCCAGCACGGTACCGATGTGGTCACTGTCGGCCTCCACGCGCTGAATGGCATCGCCGGCGCGGCCGATGGCCTCGGCGAGGGCGTTGATGGTGTTGATGGCGTTGTTGACCACCTGACGCCCCTGACTGGATTCATGGTTTGCCTTCGTGGCGGCGTTGGCGGCATCCAGGGCATGGTGGGCGACCTCCTGTACGGTAGCGGCCATTTCATTCATGGCGGTGGCCAGCTGGTCGGTCTGTGACTGCTGCCCTTGTATGCCTTGGCTGGTCTGGGCGGTGATGGCCGCCATCTCTTCGCCGGTGGCGGTCAGTTGCGCGGAGGAGGCGATGATGTGCCGCACGGTATCGCTGAATCCCTCGGCCATCTCGTTGAAGCTGTTGGCGATGTCGCCCATTTCGTCACGGCTGGCAATCTGCACCCGGGTTGTCAGGTCTCCTGCGGCCAGGTGATGAGTGGCTTCGTGCATGTCTTGTACGCTGTCGTTGACGGAAAGATAAAGACCGGCGAATAGATAGGCGGTGAGTAACAGTACGGCCACGGCGATGGCGATGGTGCTGATTTCTTTCGCGTGGCCGGCGGTGATGCGTTCGGCAAGCAGTGCGTCCAACTGGGGCACGATGGCATCGAACAGGGCATAGGTCTTGGTGATGGCCTGGGTTGCTGTGGAGAAGACGGCATCGCTGCTGATGGTGATGGGATCGGCACCCAGCAGATCCTGGCGCAGCATGGTTGCCAGCCGGGTGATGGCCTCGTCGTTGGCCTTGACCTGGCGGCTCAGGGTCTTGCCGAGTTGCGGATTAGAGTCGAAGGCAGCGGCCAGACCCTTGCGCAGGTTATTGTTGGAATTGTGGATATTTTCTGTGAAGACCGCCAGTTTGGTATACGTGGACTGGGTGAATGTGTCGGCCACGGCGACGCTGGAGCCGAGTGCGCGTGCCAGCCCCATGTTTTCGGTCAGGTTGGGCAGACGGTGTGCCAGGGCGTTGCCCAGATAATAGCTGTCCAAGGTGGGATTCAGGGTGATTTCAGAGGTGTCGGCCACGTGGCTCATGAGGTCGATGAGTCTGGCGACGAGGGCATTGTGGGCCTTGAGACTGTCCGCCGATGTGGCATTGAGGGAATTGTCCTTGATGGTCTCCCACTGGCTGAGGATCTCCTGCAGCCTGCCATCGGTTGCCAACGCGCCGCCCAGTTCCTCGTCGCTGGCCTGCAGGCTGGCCAGGTGCTGGTCGACGTCATGACGTTTTTGCAGGATGCGATCGCGAAAGCCCTGATTGCCGTTGAGATAGGCGCTGGTCATGCCGCGGTGTTGCTGGATGTGTTCGATGGGCAGCCTTGTAATCTTGAGATAGACCAAGCCTCGTTGGCTGTTTTGCAGGGAGCTGATTTCATCGTCAATGCTGGCCACCAGCATGGCGCTGAGGACCAGCATCGGGATCAGTATCACGCCAAAAATAAGCCCGAATTTAAGCGGGTAGCGAAAGCGATCCATGACCAGGGTGGCGGGGCGAAACAGGCTTTTCATTATAATTTTTCCGTAATACTCGGCTAAAACTCCGTTTGCTTTTCGCATCATCGGCATCTTGATGTCGATTCTTTAGGGGGGAAAAATAGGGATTGCCTGTTGGGGGGAGGGGCGGCGGGAGGCCACCAAAGGGCCTTGGCGTGAGTGTGTCAGGGGCGCCTCAGTAACACGTAGAGGGCGCCCATGCCGCCGTCGCGGGGACGGGTGGAGCTGAAGGCGAGAACCGTGGGCGTGTCGCGCAACCATTGGTTGACCTGGGTTTTGAGTGCCGGGTGCCCCTCGGCAGAACGGTAGCCCTTGCCGTGGATAATGCATACACAGCGCAGGCCGGCACCCTGGGCGTCGGTCAGGAAGGTGCTGAGCCGGGCGCCGGCCTCGGCGATGGTGTGGCCGTGCAGGTCGAGACGGGCCTCGGGGCGCAGCTCGCCCCTCTTGAGTTGACGCAGCAGGCGCTGCTGCGGTCCGCTTCGAGCAAAAAACAGTGCCTCTTCGGGATCGATGTCGGAGGCGTGTTCACGCTCGATGAAACCCGGGCTGGTGGGAGCGGACTGGTTATCGTGGCGGGGGCGCGGCGCCGGGCGTGCTTTGGCGGGCATGGTGCGCGGCTCCGTTTCCAGCGGCTTTACGTCCGACATTAGACGCCGGAACAGGTCGTCGTCATCGCCGGTGATTTTTTTCTTTGTCATAGTTTGTGGTTGCAAGGGAAATAATGGCGGGAGATGTGGATATAATACCCGCCCATGAGAATTCTGTTGAGCAATGATGACGGCTACCAGGCGCCGGGCCTGCGCTGCCTGGCCGCCGCCCTGGCGCCGCTGGGCGAGATCCGCGTGGTCGCCCCGGACCGCAACCGCAGTGCGGCGAGCAATTCCCTGACCCTGGAGAACCCCATCCGCGCCTGGCATGAGGATGACGGTGTGGTGCGCGTGGATGGCACGCCCACCGACTGCGTGCATCTGGCCATCACCGGGCTGCTGGCGGAGGAGCCGGACATGGTCATCGCCGGTATCAACGCCGGTTCCAACATGGGCGACGATGTGATCTATTCCGGCACCGTGGCGGCGGCCATGGAGGGGCGTTTTCTCGGTCTGCCGGCCATCGCCGTGTCGCTGGTGGGGGAGGAGCTGCGCCACTACGACAGCGCCGCCCAGGCGGTCGTGCAACTACTGGAACTGCTGAAGAATGATCCGCTGCCGGCGGACACCATCCTCAACGTCAACGTGCCCGATGTGCCCTGGGAGGCCATTGAGGGTTTCGAGGCCACCCGTCTCGGCCGGCGCCACAAGTCCGAGCCGGTGGTGAAGATGCAGGACCCGCGCGGCCGTGATATCTACTGGGTGGGGCCGGTGGGCGCCGAGCAGGACGCCGGCCCCGGCACCGATTTCTTCGCTGTGCGCAACAACCGCGTCTCGCTGACGCCGCTGCATGTGGATCTCACGCGCTATCGCGCCCTCGATCAGGTGGCCAGATGGCTGGAGGGACTGTGAGTCAGAATCGCAGCGGTATCGGCATGACCTCCCAGCGCACCCGCGACCGTTTGGTGCGGCGTCTGGCGGATGAGGGGATCAAGAATCAGCAAGTGTTGGACGTGATCCGCAATACACCCCGGCACCTGTTCGTTGACGAGGCCCTGGCCAGCCGGTCCTACGAAGACACCGCGTTGCCCATCGGTTTTGGACAGACCATCTCCCAGCCCTACATCGTGGCGCGCATGACCGAGGCCCTGCTGGACGGAGGCCTGCTGAACAAGGTGCTGGAGGTGGGTACCGGTTCCGGTTATCAGGCCGCCATTCTCTCGCCGCTGGTGGGTGAGGTGTACACCGTGGAGCGCATTCGTCCGCTGCTGGATCAGGCGCGCCAGCGTTTCTTCGACCTCAAACTCAACAATATCCGCTGCAAATACAGCGACGGCAGTTGGGGCTGGCCGGAGGCCGGGGCGTTTGACGGCATCATCGCCACCGCCGCGCCGGAACAGGTGCCGGATGCGCTGCTGAAGCAACTGGCACCCGGCGGGCGGCTGGTGGTGCCGGTGGGCGCGCGCGGTGTGCAGACGCTGATCCTGATTACCCGTACCGCCGACGGCTTTGAGCAGCGGATGCTGGACCGGGTCAGTTTTGTGCCGATGTTGAGTGGGACGCAGTAGTGATCTTCAAAGTATTGATGTTCGCCACAGAGACGCGGAGTACACGGAGAACAATTGACCAACAATGATGTCATTCCGGCGCAGGCCGGAATCCAGCAGTTCAAACACTGGATTCCGGATCTACGCTGCGCTTCGTCCGGAATGACGGATTTGCGAGTATTTATGATTCTCTGTGCCTCTGTGGCGAAATAAAATATGAAAAAACCAAAAGGCCCCCAATGAAACTCTTTTCCCGCTTGTACGAACGCGTCATGCACTGGGCGGAACACCGACATGCGCCGTGGTATCTGGGTGGGCTGAGCTTCGCTGAGTCCTCCTTTTTCCCCATCCCGCCCGACGTGATGCTGGCGCCCATGGCCCTGGCGCGCACCGATCGGGCCTGGCGCTTCGCCACCATTACCACCATTTTCTCGGTGCTGGGTGGCATGCTGGGCTACCTCATCGGCTATCTCGCCTTCGGCCAGATCGAGCCCTGGCTGCAGACCTCCAATTACTGGGATCGCTATCAGCAGGCCGTGACCTGGTTCGATGAGTGGGGGGTATGGGCCATCTTTATCGCCGGCTTTTCACCTATTCCATATAAGGTTTTTACCATTGCCGCCGGCGCCATTTCCATGGCCTTCCTGCCTTTCGTGCTGGCCTCCGCGGTGGGGCGTGGGGCACGCTTCTTCCTCGTCGCCGGGCTGATGAAGTGGGGTGGAAAAAGCATGGAAGAAAGGTTGCACCGCTACGTGGACATCCTGGGCTGGCTGGTGGTTGCGCTGGTGGTCCTGTTCATCATCCTGCACTGAACCGGCGTCCGGATACATCCAATGGCAACACAGTTGACGCGTCGATGGCTGTTGTTGCTCTCGTTGCTGCCGACAGCCTTGCTGACGGGTTGCGGTGCGCATATGCACCACGTCGTCGAACCCGGTGAAACCCTGTATTCCATCGGCTTTCTGTATGGCTACGACTATCGCAAGATTGCGCAATGGAACGGCATCCGCCCACCCTATGGCCTCAATGCCGGGCAGGTTTTGCGCGTGGTGCCGCCGGAGATTGGAACCCCACCGCCCAAAGTGCGGTCCAAACCGCCGGTGCGCAAGCCGGCTCCGGTGGTGGGCCCGATAAAGGCAGGGCCGCGTGCGGTCGATAGGGCAAGGCCCCCCGTGGCGAAGCCCATTGCACCGTTGCCGGTGAAGCGCCCGAGTGTTAGCTTTGCCAAGAATCCACAGTGGCAATGGCCGGTAAAAAGCCGCAAGGTTTTGCAGACATTTTCCGCTAATGACCCCGGCCGCAAGGGCATCGACATTGCCGGGCAACGTGGCAATCCGGTCCATGCGGCGGCGGCTGGAAGGGTGGTTTATGCCGGCAGTGGACTTGTGAGATATGGTCAGCTTATTATCGTCAAGCACAATGATAAATATCTTAGCGCATACGCGCATAACGATAAGTTGCGTGTTAAGGAGGGTGATGTGATAAGGGCCGGCCAGCGGATCGCGGACATGGGCAGTAGCGGCGCCCAGCGCCCCATGCTGCATTTCGAGATCCGTCGTAACGGCAAGCCCGTCAATCCCCTGCGCTATCTACCCCAGCGCTGACCCGGCAGCACCAGAAACGGAAACCATGCGCAATAAAGAAGATGAAGAAATAAAGCCGGAAGTTCGTGAACTCATGGATGAAGAGATCGAGCTGGTGCCGATGGATGAGATACTCACCGAAGATGTGGTGGAGACGGCCGTTGCTGAAGAGGCAGGGGAACCCCTGCCGGCCCCCCCTCCAGTGAAGGAGAAGCCCGCCGCGCGTCAGGAACGCCGCCGCGCGCAGCGCTCTGATCTCAGTGACCGCGACCTTGACGCCACCCGGCTCTATCTCGGTGAAATCGGCTTTTCCCCCCTGCTGAGCGCCGAAGAGGAAGTCACTATCGCGCGCCGCATCCAGAAGGGTGACCAGGATGCGCGCCGGCACATGATCGAGAGTAACCTGCGCCTGGTGGTGAAGATTGCGCGGCGCTATCTCAACCGCGGCTTAGCCTTGCTGGATCTCATCGAGGAGGGCAACCTGGGTCTGATCCGTGCGGTGGAAAAATTCGACCCGGAACGCGGCTTCCGCTTTTCGACCTACGCCACGTGGTGGATTCGCCAGACCATCGAGCGCGGCATCATGAACCAGACGCGCACCATTCGCCTGCCCATTCACGTGGTGAAGGAGATTAATGTCTATTTGCGTGCCGCCCGGCACCTGGCGCAGTCGCTGGATCATGAGCCTCGGCCGGAAGAGGTCGCCAAGATGCTCGACAAGCCCATCGAGGATGTGAAGCGCATGATGGGCCTCAACGAACGTGTGACCTCGGTGGATGTGCCACTGGGCCGCGACAGCGATAAAACCCTCATCGACGCCATTCCCGACGAGTATAATCCCGACCCCTCCGTGCTGCTGCAGGATGAAGACATGCAGCATTGCATTGAGTCATGGCTGGGTCAGCTTACCGCCAAACAGCGCGAGGTCGTGGAGCGGCGTTTCGGCCTGCGCGGGCTGGATGTGGCCACCCTGGAAGAGGTTGGCAATGCCCTCGGCGTGACCCGCGAGCGAGTGCGGCAGATTCAGATCGAGGCCCTCAAGCGCCTGCGTGGCGTGATGGAGCGCGAGGGTTTTTCGGTGGATACCATACTCAAGTAGGGTTTTGAGGCTTGAGGCGTGGCTGCTTGTCTCTCGGTTTCTGGGAGTTCTTTAGTAATTACATTATAATTACCTCTGGTTTTTGCCTGTGCGCGCAGGAGGAGTAGGAAATGGCCCATCTGGTAAAAATCGGTAATTCCCAAGGCATCAGGATTCCCAAGCCGCTGGTGGAGCAGGCCCAGTTGGAAGGAAAAGAACTGAAGCTGCAATTGGTCAGTGAAGGGATTCTCATCACGCCGGAAAAGGAAGCCAGGGAGGGCTGGAAAGAGGCGATAGAGCGGGTCATTGCAGGCCAGGGTCAAGAGGCCATGGACAATGACTGGCTCGACTCTCCCCTGACTTCCGATGATGAGCTGGAATGGTGATGCCCAGTCGGTTCGATGTGTGGCTCGTCGATCTCAATCCGACGAGAGGGAGGGAGATCAATAAAACTCGTCCCTGTGTCGTGATATCCCCCGATGAAATGTCTGCACTTTCCACCGTGCTCATGGCGCCAATGAGCACAAAGGGCTTTGAATTTCCCTGCCGTGTGGCCTGCAGGTTCAGAGCCAGGAACGGGCTGATTCTGCTGGATCAGATCCGGGCAGTGGGCAAATCCCGGCTGGTAAAGAAGCTGGGGAGCATCAGCAAGAAAACACAGCAAGAACTTTGTGTGCGATTGCAGGAAATGTTTGAGTATTAAACCGTCAGCGCCCTATTCGCGCCGGATTGATCAATCCGGCCACCACATTCCGGCCCTCATTCATGAGGATGTTGAAGCGAAGGAGCGGGCCATGCCCGCGATGAAATTGCCGCTCGCCACGGAAAGTCGCTGTTTTGACTGTGTGGGAGCGG
>CAJVYS010000098.1 GCA_913009875.1 uncultured Gammaproteobacteria bacterium
GGTGAGTGGGGTTCGGGCGGGAGGTGTTCCGATTTGATAATTTTTAATTTCAAGCAGAAGACGGAATACGAGGTATATCAGTGTGACTGGAGTTCAGACGTGTGCTCTTCCGGTCTGTCCGAGGCGGCTGAGTCCGCCGGCGGTGGTCTCACCGCTGATGCTGGTGTTCACCACGCGGTGTGGGAATCCCTCGCGTTGCAGGCGCGCTGCCAGCAGACTTACCCAACCTTGGTGCTGGTCGATGCCGTGGCTGGCGCTTAAACTGTCTCCCATCACCAGGATCACCGGGGCCGCTGTGGCGGTGCCGGCGAAGAGTCCGGTGCAGAATAAAATCATGAGGATATTGAGTCGCATGTCGCAGAGCTTAAGTGAGGTTGTGCTGAAAGTGGAGGGGCTGGGCAAGGATGTGCCTTCGCTGACGGGTGAAAGCGCTGGCGATGAGGACGGCCGGCTGACGATTTTGAGCGGCATCGACCTGGGCATTCTCGCCGGTGAATCGGTGGCCATCACCGGGCCATCGGGCTCCGGCAAGTCCACCCTGCTGGGGCTGCTGGCGGGGCTGGACGAGCCCAGCCGCGGACGGGTGTTGCTGGACGGTGTGGATCTTGGCGCCCTCGACGAGGATGACCGCGCCAGCCTGCGCGCCGAGAAACTGGGTTTCGTGTTTCAGTCCTTCCAGCTGCTGCCCATGTTCACGGCGCTGGAGAATGTCATGTTGCCGCTGGAGTTGGCGGGACGCAATGACGCCCGGCGCCGGGCCGCGGATGTGTTGGCGCGGGTGGGGCTGGGTGAGCGCCTGCAGCATACGCCGCTGCAGCTTTCCGGCGGCGAACAGCAGCGCGTCGCCATTGCCCGTGCCTTTGCCGTCGGGCCGTCGCTGCTGTTGGCGGACGAGCCGACGGGCAATCTCGATTCGCACACCGGCGAGCGGGTCATCCAACTGTTGTTTGACCTCAACCGCGAGCAGGGCACCACCCTGGTGCTGGTGACCCACGACCGCGAGCTGGCGGCCCGCTGTGACCGCGTGCTCAGCCTGCATGACGGCCGCCTGGCATCTGCCGCATGATGCGGCTGGCGCTGCGTCTGCTGCGGCGTGACTGGCGCAGTGGCGAACTGCGGGTGCTGCTGGCGGCGCTGCTGATCGCCGTTACCTGCGTCACCGCGGTGGCCTTTTTTACCGACCGCATCGGCCAGGCCCTGGGCCGCCAGGCCGGCGAGCTGCTGGGTGCCGACCTGCGGCTGTTGGCTGATCATCCGCTTCCCCCGGCGTGGCGGACACGGGCCGAGACACTGGGCCTGCGCCACGCCGAATTCCGCGCCTTCCGCAGCATGGTGATGGCGGGCGAGGGCGCACGGCTGGCGGAGATCAAGGCCGCTGGGCTGGGTTATCCCCTGCGTGGTCAGCTGCGCACCGCGCCGGCGCCGTTCGCCGCCAGCCAGGCCCGCGAGGGGCCGCCGCCGCGCGGCGAGGTGTGGGTGGAGCCGCTGCTGTTGAAGCAACTCGCACTCAAGGTAGGGGATCACATCGAGGTCGGCGATGTGATGCTGCGTATTGCTGCGGTGCTCAGCTATGAGCCGGATCGCAGCGGCGCCATGTTCAGCATTGCCCCGCGTCTGTTGATGAATCTCGCCGATCTGCCCGCCAGCGGCCTGGAACAGGAAGGCAGCCGCATGCAGTACACGCTGCTGCTGGCGGGCGAGGCCGAGGCCGTGGCGCGTTTTCGCGCAGCGATAACAAATCAGCTCGAAGCGGGCCAGCGCATGGAGGGCGTGCGCGATGCGCGTCCGGAGGTTCGCAACGCCCTGCAGCGGGCGCAACAGTTTCTCGGCCTGGCCGCCGTGGTGGGGGTGGTGCTGGCCTGCGTGGCCATCGCCATGGCGGCGCGGCGCTTTGCCCGTCGCCACCTCGACACCTGTGCCGTGCTGCGCTGCCTGGGCGCACGGCAGGGACAGATCAACCGTCTGTTTCTGTGGCAGATGTCCGCCCTTGGCCTGCTGGCAGGGGTGGTCGGCTCGCTGCTGGGCTTTGTTGCACAGGGGGTGCTGGTGGCGCTGCTGGGGCCGCTATTCATGGTGAGTCTGCCGCCGGCCTCACTGATGCCGGTGTTGATGGGGATGGCCGTGGCCCTGGGTGGTCTGCTGGGCTTTGCCCTGCCGCCGGTGATGCAGCTCAAGTCGGTGCCAACCCTGCGTGTGCTGCGCCGTGAACTGGGTGGCCTGCGTCCGGCCAGCGCCGGCTCCTATTTACTGGGGCTGGCGGTTCTCGCCGCGCTGATAGGCTGGCAGGCGGGCGACGGGCCGTTGGCCCTGGCGATGATTGCCGGGATCAGCGTCACTGCGCTGGTGCTGTGGCTGGGTGCGACGTTGTTGGTGCGGCTGTTACTGCGGTTGCCGCGCCGGGGTCAGGTGGCGTGGCGCTTCGGACTGGCCAATCTGAGCCGTCGGCCCGGGGCCAGCGTGGCGCAGGTGATGGCCTTCGGTCTGGGGCTGATGGTGTTGCTGTTGTTGGGTGTGGTGCACGACGACCTGCTGGATGCGTGGGCCGGACGCCTGCCGGCGGATGCGCCGAATCGCTTCGTGATCAATATTCAGCCCGATCAGCTGGCCGATGTTCAGGCCTTTTTTCGTGATACAGGACTGCCCGAGGCCGAGTTTTATCCTATGGTACGCGCGCGCTTGAAGGCTATTAATGATAAGCCGGTCGGCCCCGGTGACTACCGGGATGAGCATGCGCAGAGCCTTATTGAACGGGAGTTCAACCTGTCCTGGTCGACCCAACTACAAGTCGATAATGCTATTACCGCTGGACGCTGGTGGGCTGTCGATGAATCGAAAAAAGTCGCCGAGGTGGCACAATTTTCCGTGGAAGAGGGCATTGCCCGTACCCTCGATATCGGCCTGGGCGACCGACTGAGCTACGACATTGCCGGACAAAGAGTGACGGCAACGGTGACCAGCTTGCGTAGCGTGCAATGGGACAGCTTTCGCGCCAATTTTTTCGTGCTGTCGCCGCCGGGCCTGCTACAGGATTATCCGGCCAGTTACATCACCAGTTTCTTTTTGGCCCCGCAGCATGTGGAACAGCTGGATGCGCTGATCAAACGTTTTCCCAATCTTACGGTGATCGATGTGTCGGCGCTGATGAATCAGATTCGCAGTATCATCGAGCGTGTGGTGTTGGCGGTGAAATATGTGTTTCTGTTCACCCTCGCCGCCGGGCTCACGGTGCTGTACGCCGCCATTCAGTCCAGTCTCGACGAACGCCTGCGCGAGAACGCCGTGCTGCGTGCCCTTGGTGCGCGCCGCAGCCGCCTGTGGCAGAGCCTGGCCAGCGAGTTCGTTACCCTCGGCGCATTGGCAGGGTTGTTGGCTGCGGCGCTGGCCAGTGTACTGGGCTACGTGTTGGCGACGCAGGTGCTGGAGCTGGAATACACCGTCAATTTTTGGTTATGGTTGCTGGGGCCGGTGGGTGGCGGGCTGGGTGTCGGACTGGCGGGCTTGCTGGGTACCCGGCGGGTGGTGACCAGTCCGCCGCTGGTGGTGTTCCGGCAGGGTTGATCCAAATGAAGTAGCGGACCCTGTGTTTCGTCGCAAAGGGCGCAGGGGTACGAAGAGCGCAAAGAAAATAGCAACTATTCAGCTCACCGCAGGGACACAGAGTTCATAGGGGAATGGGGTATCCATCTTGTGCGCACGGCGCACACTACACCTGTCCGTAGCGTGCGCTGTGCGCACGATGGCACTGAAATCGTTCAATGACAAAAGAAATGGGGTCTTTACAGCACCTTCCCCGGCATTTATCAAGTGATTTGCCGGATGCGAAAGTCGATGTGCTTGCTGGAGAGCTCGGGAACGCGGGCAAGGTTCTTGCGCAGGCCCTGGCTGCTGGCCGGGTGGCCGAGGAAGGCGCCGATGGCGTTTTCATAGGCCGGCAGGCTGAGCTGGAAGCTGGACGTGAAGTGGCGGGCGATGAGTGGTTCGCTGACGCAGGCGCTGTGGCGCAGGGCCTTGCCGCCGATGAAGTTCATTACCAGCACACCGTTGCGGTTGAGGTTGCGCAGCAGGGTGCTGCACCAGGCCGTGTCGGCGGGTACGGCGCGGCCGAGGTCGGTGTCTTCGTTGCCGAACAGATCATCGATGATCATGTCGAAGGCGGGGCCGTCGTAGTCGTTCAGCCATTGCACGGCATCGGCCTGATGCAGGCTGGCCATGTCTTTCCTGATATCAAAAAATTGCCGCGCCACCTGCAGGTGCACACGGTTCAGTTCCACGCCGATGATTGCTTCCGGCTGCAAAAAACGTTGCAACAGATGAATGACCGTGCCGCCGCCGACGCCCAGTACCAGGATGCGCTTGATGCGCGTGGGTGAGCGGAAAAAGGCCGGCAGCATGAGCAGATCCCAGACGCCGCCGGAGTGGGGGCGGTCCGGGTGGTACTGGCTATGAAACACGCCATTGGAATACAGGCGCCGCGAACGCCCGGCGGTGCGCACTTCGTAACGGGTGTCACCGACCTGTTTCTGCCAGAGGATTGCCATGGGTGTCGTTGTGCCTGGAAGTCATCGACTGCGTGGGTAGGAGCGGGCCATGCCCGCGATGAACGACCGTTTGCCACAGAGGCACGGAGGGCACGGAGAAAAACAAATCAATTATTTCTCTGTGTTCTCTGTGCCTCTGTGGCAAGAAAGATGCATTTCGCGGGCATGGGGCCCGCCCCTACGGTAAAATACGGTTCTGGCTCTAACACCAACTGGCTTCCCCACTGTCGCTGTTGTACAGCAGTTCGCGGATGTTGGCCTCGATGATACGGTAGCCGACGTTGCCATAAAGCCGCTGGCGGCCGTCGTTGAAGACCAGGGTGGGGCTGCCGGGGATCATGTAATGGTCACGGGCCTCGCTGTCGAGGTGCAGGGCGGCATGGGCCTCGCCGTTGTCGAGCAGTTCATGTACGGGCACCACGGGGATGCCCATGTCTTCGGCGATGGCGTCGAGGACAGCGATTTCACCGATGTTTTGCGTCTCCTCGAAAAAGGCGCAACGTATGCGCCAGAACCAGGCCTCGAACAGACTGCGGCCGCCGTGCTCGGCCAGTGGCTGCCCGGAGATGATACCGCGCTCCTGCAACAGCTGGATGGCCTTCAGGTACAGATGAGGCACGGTGGAGGATTTCGGCCGATTTTGCAGCCAGATTTTCGGGTGTAGTTCGACGTGATCCCAGCTGGCTGCCGTCTTGTGCAGGTTTTCGTTGAAACCGGCAAAGCCACCTTTGTCTTTCCAGCCTTGGCCGATACGTTCTTCAACTGCGGCGAAGATGGGGATGAAGCGATATTGCAGTTGCAGTTGGTTGCCGAAGTCCTGTTTTAGCTGGTCGAAGCGGATCTGTGCGCTGTAGGCCCAGATACAGAGCACGTCGGAAAATATTTCGATATGGATGTTATGCGTGTTTGTGGCAGTGTCACTCATTGCGTTGTTCCTCCAGCTTAGGGAACCTTTGATCAATCCGTCATCCCGGCCTGCGCCGGGATGACGAAAGGCAAATTAATCAGAGGTTCCTTAGTTGTTGGCATCGATCTGTTGATTCAGTACGTCCATGCGATTGTCGTTGAGATCCTGCACCGCCCGGGCGTCATCCAGGAGTTTTTTCGCCTTGGCCGGTGAGGGCAGGCCGGGGATGCCGGGGTCTGGCTCTGTCGGCGGGGCGCTGCTTGGTGGCGGTGTGGCGGCGATGGGTTTCTGTTGTTGTCGCGGGGCCTGGATGACATTGGTGTCGGCGCGGTAGGTCTGTACCTGGCTGGCGACGCCCTGTGGCGGCGGGGTGTTGCTGAAGTGCCATTCGCCGTCGGCATCCTGCCACTTGTAGACCGTGGTGGTTTTGTTTTCCGCGTCGCCCAGCCCTTCGGTCATGTTGCGGATTTGTGACAGGCCCTGCAGCAGGGCCGGGCTGCCGTCGTCCGGATTGTCCGGGGCGAGGAAAAAGGCGCCGGCGACGAGGACGATGATCAGTACGATGAGCAGGCTCAGGAACATGGCGGTCTGTCTATCTCAGAAGGTATGGCCGTCCCAGCCCCACAGGTGGCGCTCGGCATTGGTGAATTCGATGTAGATGCGATCCTGGGCAATGTTCAGTTCTTCGCTGATCAGCTGGCACAGTGCGGCGGAAAGGGGAGTGGTTGTGTCATCGGGCAGGCCGATACTCTTGAGCTCCAGATAGGCCAGTGGCGCGTCACTGCCGGCAAACAGCATTGCCTGGTCGGTGTCCAGGGCGATCATCACATAGCGTTCGGGCTTGCCCAGCAGTTCGGCAACGGTGGATGAGGCCTTTTGTATCAGCGCCGTTTGCGCGGCGTCATCCAGGGACTGGTTGGTGTGAATTTTCAGTAGTGGCATTGGCTGCTCCTATGACAGACAGAGTACTAGCCGGATTACCTTAGCGGAGTACTAGCCGGCGGATGGCATGTCCTCGTCCATTTCCGAGATCTTCAGTTCGTTGTTGGCCGCCCAGCTCATGATATAGCTATAGGTTTCCGGCGCGACCTCTTCCAGCTTCGGGTCGATGATGATGCACTTGATACCGTTGATGGTCGTCGGATGCAGCAAGGGGGAATAATGGATGCGGTGGTCGCTGCCAAAGGTGGACAACGAGCCGCTCATGCGCTCGGCCCAGTCGCTGGGACGGAATTTTCGGCCACTCTCGGTGACGCCTTCGATGATGATTTTTTTCACGGTGCTTGGATGGGTTATCTGTCTAAAAAGTCGTCGCTGGCGATGATGGGGGCGGGGTTTGATTCTGTTGCCATGACGGTACAGCAGGCCCGCGAGATTTCGCGGCGGATTATAGCGCAGTTCCCCTCGATACCCTGCAACAATTTTTGATTATCTCACCTGTCACTACTGTCAGATATCGGGCTTGCCTCGATAGATGCGCTCGCGAACCGCCTGCCAATGCCCAAATCGCTTGACCTGACGGGTGCTTCCCAGTAATTTTGACCCCTTAACCCTGTTTTCAGGAAATCGCCCGTTTTGCGGGCGTTTTTTAGTAGTGGCCCCATGTTTTTCGGGTTTTCCGGTAAATGGCTTTTCGGGTTTTTCCGGCAAATGATGGGGCGATAGAGAAAGAGAGTCTTGACGTGAAATTGACTGGTGCGGAAATTCTGACCCGTTTCCTCGCGGACGAGGGCGTTGAATACGTCTTCGGTTATCCCGGTGGCGCGGTGCTGCACATTTATGATGCCTTGCACAGGCAGGACAGGCTGAAACATATCCTGGTACGCCATGAGCAGGCGGCCACCCATGCGGCGGACGGCTATGCCCGCTCCACCGGTAAACCCGGCGTGGTGCTGGTCACCTCCGGTCCCGGTGCGACCAATGCCATCACCGGCATCGCCACGGCCTATATGGATTCCATCCCCATGGTGGTGATCACCGGCCAGGTGCCTACCAACCTGATTGGCAACGATGCCTTCCAGGAAGTCGATTCCGTGGGTATCACGCGTCCCTGTGCGAAGCATAATTTCCTCGTCAAGGACGTGAACGATCTCGCGATGGTGCTGAAGAAGGCCTTTTATATCGCCACCACCGGCCGGCCCGGCCCGGTGGTGGTGGACATCCCCAAGGATGTCACCGCCGAGATTGCCGAGTACAAGTATCCCAGGCAGATCGAGATGCGCTCCTATAATCCGGTGGTGAAGGGTCATCCCGGCCAGATCAAGCGTGCCGTGAAGATGATGGCCGGTGCCCGCCGCCCCATGATTTACAGCGGCGGCGGCGTGATCCTCGATGACGCCAGCAAAGCGCTCACCGAGCTGGGTCATCTGCTGAACTGCCCGGTGACCAACACCACCATGGGTCTGGGCGGCTTCCCCGCCAGTGATCGCCAGTTCGTCGGCCTGCTGGGCATGCACGGCACCTATGAGGCCAACATGGCCATCTCCAATTGCGACGTGATGATCGCCATCGGCGCGCGCTTCGACGACCGTGTGACGGGCAACATCGAAAAGTTTGCGCCCAGGGCCAAGATCATCCACGTCGACATCGACCCGGCTTCCATCTCCAAGAACGTGAAGGTGGACGTGCCCATCGTCGGCGGCGTCAACAACGTGGTCAAGGCCATGCTCAAGCAGCTCAAGGCCGACGGTTTCAAGCCCAACGAAGAGACGCTGGGCAAGTGGTGGGAGCAGATTGAAAAATGGCGTGCCAAGGATTGCCTCAAATACAGCACCGATGGCGAGCGCATCAAACCGCAGCACGCCGTCGATCTCGTGCACCGGATCACCAAGGGCGATGCCTTTGTGACCTCGGATGTGGGCCAGCATCAGATGTGGGCGGCACAGTATTATGGTTTCGACAAGCCGCGCCGCTGGATCAATTCCGGCGGTCTCGGCACCATGGGTTTCGGCCTGCCGGCGGCGATGGGTGTGCAACTGGCGCACCCCAAGGCGCAGGTGGCCTGCATCACCGGCGAAGGCAGTATCCAGATGAATATCCAGGAGCTGTCCACTTGTCTGCAGCATTGTCTGCCGATCAAGATCGTGTGTCTGAACAACGGCTATCTGGGCATGGTGCGGCAGTGGCAGGAGTTCTTCTACGACAAGCGCTATTCGCATTCCTACATGGATTCGCTGCCGGACTTCGTCAAACTGGCCGAGGCCTACGGGCATGTAGGTATTCAGGTCGACAAGCCGGCAGACGTGGAGGGCGCCATCAAGGAGACCTTCAAGCTGAAAGACCGCCTGGTGTTCCTCAATATTCTTACGGATCCAGAGGAAAATGTTTACCCCATGGTGCCTGCCGGTGCCGGGCTGGATGAGATGATTCTGATATGAGACACATCATTTCAATACTGATGGAAAACGAGGCCGGTGCGCTGTCGCGCGTGGCGGGCCTGTTTTCGGCGCGCGGTTACAATATTGAATCGCTTACCGTGGCGCCCACCGAGGATATCACCCTGTCGCGCATGACCCTGGTGACGCGCGGTTCCGACGAGATCATCGAGCAGATCACCAAGCAGCTGAACAAGCTCATCGACGTGGTCAAGCTGGTGGACCTGGCGGAAGGTCCGCACATCGAGCGCGAGATGATGCTGATCAAGGTCAAGACCCCGGGCGCTGGCGCGCGCGAAGAAGTCACGCGTCTGGTGGAGATCTTTCGTGGCAATATCATCGACGTTACACCCACCACCTATACCATCGAACTGACCGGCCACGCCGACAAGCTTGACGCCTTCATCGTCGCCCTGGACAAGGCGCCGATTCTGGAAACGGTACGTTCCGGCGTGTCGGCCATATCCCGCGGGACGAAAAGTTTACATATTTGAGCATTCGTCTCGGACTGAATGAATTTAAAGAAAGAAACAGGAGCAACACCATGAGCTTGAACATTTATTACGACAAGGACTGCGATCTTTCCATCATCAAGGGCAAGAACGTGGCCATCATCGGTTATGGCTCACAGGGCCACGCCCATGCCAACAACCTGAAGGACTCCGGCGTCAATGTGGTGGTAGGCCTGCGTGCTGGTTCCGCCTCCGTGGCCAAGGCCGAGGCCGCCGGCCTGACCGTGAAGAACGTGCCTGAGGCCGTCGCCGCTGCCGACGTGGTGATGATGCTGACCCCGGATGAATTCCAGTCCAGCCTTTATAAGGAAGAGATCGAGCCCAACCTGAAGCAGGGCGGCACCCTGGCCTTCGCCCACGGCTTTGCCATTCATTACAACCAGATCGTGCCGCGTGCCGACCTCGACGTGATCATGATTGCCCCCAAGGCCCCGGGCCACACGGTGCGTAGCGAGTTCGTCAAGGGTGGCGGCATTCCCGATCTGATTGCCATCTTCCAGGACGCCTCCGGCAAGGCCAAGGGCGTGGCGCTGTCTTATGCCTCCGGCGTCGGCGGCGGCCGCACCGGCATCATCGAGACCACCTTCAAGGACGAGACCGAGACCGACCTGTTCGGTGAGCAGGCCGTGCTTTGTGGCGGTGCCGTGGAGCTGGTGAAGGCCGGTTTCGAGACCCTGGTGGAAGCCGGTTATGCACCGGAAATGGCCTACTTCGAGTGTCTGCACGAACTCAAGCTGATCGTCGACCTGATGTACGAAGGCGGCATCGCCAACATGAACTACTCCATTTCCAATAATGCGGAGTATGGCGAGTACGTCACCGGTGAGAAGATCATCAACGAAGAGAGCCGCAAGGCCATGCGCGAGTGCCTGCGCAACATCCAGACCGGTGACTACGCCAAGCGCTTCATCCTCGAAGGCCAGAGCAATTATCCGGAAATGACCGCGCGTCGCCGCCTCAACGCAGAGCACCCCATCGAGACGGTGGGCGAAGACCTGCGCAGCATGATGCCGTGGATCAACAAGATCGTCGACAAGTCCAAGAACTGACCGGCATCGACTGACAGTACCGGGGATAGGCCAGCAGGTTTGTCCCCGGTTTTGTTTTTTATCCCTCTCCGATATATCGAATTTTCATTATGCTTGCCTATCGCTACCCTCTGATTGCGCGTGAAGGTTGGCACTGGATAGCCCTCGCTGCCGCTATCGCCCTGTTGTTGCAATGGCAACTCGGCTGGTTTGCGGTACCGCTGTGGTTGCCGGTGGGGCTGCTGTTGTTTCTGTTTCGCGACCCGCCGCGTAGGGTGCCGGCCTCGCCACTGGGTGTTGTCAGTCCGGTGGATGGGCGCGTGTTGTCCGTCGATACCACGCAGGACTCTTACCTGGAACGGCAGGCCATACGCATCACGATACAAATGCGCATGACCGATATCTTGTCCGTGCGCAGCCCCATGGAAGGCAAGGTGCTGCAACAGTGGGCCGGCAAGCACGACGTACCGGCCAGTGACCCTCGCTACGCGCAGTGGATTCAGAGTGACGAGGAGGATGATGTGTTGCTGGTGATTGTGCCCAACCTTCGTGTCGTGCGTCCCAAGTGCTATGTACACAGCGGCGAGCGTATCGGCCAGGGGCAGCGTTGCGGTTTTATCTATTTCGGCGGGCGGGTCGAGGTCTGGGTGCCGACGGGTTCGCGCATCGATGTCAACGTGGGTAACACGCTGCAGGCCGGCAGCGATATCATCGCCACCCTGGTGCATGAGAAGGTTGTGCCGCCAAAGGTACCGCCAAAGGTGGACAGCAGCACAGCGAGCGGCGATCATTAAACGATGACTGAGCCAAACCCGGAACACCCTCCAGAAGACCCCGCAGAAAACGCCCCGGAAAAGAAGCGCCCGCGCGGTATTTACCTGCTGCCCAATCTGTTCACCACCGGCTGTCTGTTCGCCGGTTTCTACGCCATCGTCGCCTCCATGAACGGCCGTTTCGAGGCCGCCGCCATCGCCATCTTCATCGCCATGATCATGGATGGCCTGGACGGCCGCGTGGCGCGCATGACCAATACCCAAAGCGCGTTCGGTGCCGAATACGACAGCCTCGCGGACATGGTGTCCTTCGGGCTGGCACCGTCGCTGGTGATATTTCAGTGGGCCCTGTCCGACCTGGGCAAACTGGGCTGGCTGGCCGCCTTCATCTATACCGCCGGTACTGCGCTGCGTCTGGCACGCTTCAACACCCAGGTGGGTATTGCCGATAAGCGCTATTTTCAGGGCCTGGCCAGTCCCGCCGCAGCGGCAGTACTCGCTGGCCTGATTTGGCTGGGACAGGATTATCAGCTCGAAGGCCGCAGCATCGCCATTATCGCCCTGTTGATCACCGTGGCCATGGGCGTGCTGATGGTCAGCAACGTACGCTACCGTAGCTTCAAGGATCTCGATCTCAAGGGCAAGGTGCCCTTCGTCGCCGTGCTGGTGGTGGTGCTGGTGTTCGTGCTGGTGTCCATCGACCCACCGCAGGTGCTGTTCGCGGTGTTCTTCCTCTATGCCGTCTCCGGCCCAGTGGGTACGCTGATCTCTTTGCGCCGACGCCGTGCAGAACGTCGTGCGCAAAACCGCCCGGATACAGATTCGAAGTAGGCGCAGTCGCTGTGTAATGTGCAGTCCTTCCCGATCCGGGAATGCATCCGAACAGGCAGGTAGTATTGCCCGCCGTCCTGCGCGAACCTACGGTGTCGGGCTTTTTTACATATCTTCAAGTTTCCCCCCGCAAGCATTCGCCCGGAATTCCCAACCCCTTGAAAGCAATAACCTTGTAATTGATGGCATTATTTGTGCGTCCCTGTACGCAATAATCAAAACCCAGGTTTGTGCAGGTTGGAGGGGGCGTTATGTGTTGTGATTCTATGATGAGCCGTTGCAAGGCAACCGTTTTGGTTGCTCTTTTTTCACTGGTATTGGCATCTTGTGGTGGAGGTGGAGGTGGAAGTGGTGGTACGGGAGACACTACTGCTCCCAGTATTTCGCTACTAGGTGCGAGTCCACTGAATCTCACGGTCGGCGATAGTTACACAGACCCCGGCGCGACGGCTTCAGATAATGTTGATGGCGATATCACAGGCAACATTGTCGTTGGTGGCGACACGGTTAACACTTCCGTTGCAGGCACCTATGTAGTGACCTACAACGTCAGCGATGCCGCGGGAAATTCCGCAGCACAGGTAACTCGCACGGTAACAGTGGTTGCGAGCATGCTGGACACCACACCGCCCGTAATTTCGCTATTAGGTGCGAGTTCACTAAACCTCACCGTCGGCGATAGTTACACTGACCCCGGTGCGACGGCTTTGGATAATGTTGACGGCGATATCACAAGCAACATTGTCGTTGGCGGTGACACGGTTAACACTGCCGTTGCAGGCACCTACGTGGTGACTTACAACGTCAGCGATGCAGTAGGAAATTCCGCAGCGCAGGTGACGCGCGCAGTCATTGTAAGCACAGCGGATACCACTCCACCCGTAATTTCGTTACTGGGCGCGAGTCCACTGAATCTCACCGTCGGAGATAGTTACACTGATCCCGGCGCGACTGCTTCAGATAATGTTGACGGCAATATCACAGGCAATATTGTCGTTGGCGGTGACACGGTTAACACTGCCGTTGCAGGCACCTACGTGGTGACTTACAACGTCAGCGATGCAGCAGGAAATTCCGCAGCACAGGTGATGCGCGCAGTCGTTGTAAGCACAAGATCGGAAGAGCGTCGTGTAGGGAAAGAGTGTAGATCTCGGTGGTCGCCGTATCATTAAAAAAAAAACCAAAAACAAAAAGAAGTGACGA
>CAJVYS010000099.1 GCA_913009875.1 uncultured Gammaproteobacteria bacterium
GCCAATGCCGGAAGTCGTGACGTGTTGGATGTGCAAGGCATTGCTTCGCAGGATCTCTGGTTTACCCGCAGTGGAAATACGCTGATCGTTGATATGGTTGGCAGTGATGACCAGATGCGAATCAATAACTGGTTCAGTGGGAGCGCCTATCAATTGGACGAGATCAGTGCTGGTGGTGAGACCTTGTATACCGCGCAGGTGGAACAACTGGTCAATGCCAGGGCCGCATTCGATGTTCCTTCTGGAGTAGGTGCGGTTGTGCCTCAGAGTGTGCAGGATGAATTGGCACCGACACTGGCTGCGAGTTGGCAGGCGGTGTAATAGCGGTTCAAAGCTGGAAGAGTACAGCAGTAACAAGATCCCGGGGGCGTGTTTTCTCGGGATCTTTTTGTGGCTGGCGTTTGTGTACTCTGGAATTGTGATTGGCCACAAATGAGTTTTGTTATCAGCAGGGGTGGAAGTGGTTGGGCAGCAAGTCAACTGCCGGAGGTCGGTGCTGTCCCGTTAACAAAATCTCGTTGTCATGAGGATCGGCATCTTTTTTCACTCACAGGGCCGGAGAAGAGCCTGCATTTCCCGGCAAAAGCCCGGCAAGGATTTTGTTCGCATTATAAGGCTATACTTGTTTCTGTCGCTGTATTACAATGTAATACGCTAGCTTTCCTCGCCAGGAGGACGCCATGGGCACCCTGACCATCCGCATTGATGACAAACTTGAAAGCGATCTGGATCAACTCGCCAAGAGTCAACACCGCACCAAGAGTGACTTGGCCAGAGAAATGTTGCGCAAACGTGTTGCCGTGGAGCGGTTCCGCGAACTGCGTCGCAAGGCTCTGCCACTCGCCGAAGCTGCCGGTTATTTAAGTGACGAAGATATCTTTCACGACATTTCGTGAAGGTATTCCTCGACACCAATGTTCTGGCCAGCGCTTTGACTACGCGCGGGCTTTGTGCAGAGCTGTTCGAGGTTGTTTTACAGGGTCACGAATTACTCATTTCAAGCGCTGTTATCCAGGAACTTGAGCGCATTCTTCCTAGGAAACTTGGCCAGTCAGCATCAGTTACGGAAGGGTTTGTGGCCTTACTCCGCGCCGAAGCCCTGCTTGTTGCAGGTAGCCCCCCCTTTCCTTCATTGCCTGATCCTGATGATGAACTGATTATTGCATCAGCACTTACAGGACAGGCTCACGTTTTTGTCACTGGCGATAAAGCGCTGCTGAAACTGCAATGCGTCGAACATCTGCCAGTAATTTCTCCCCGCCAGTTTTGGGAACTGCTGGCGGGCAGGGAGGCTTACTAAGACAATCACCAACGAAAGTCACAGTCAGAGTACGCCAAGCCTTGCGGACTGATCGCCCAGAGACTCACTGAATAAGGCTTTTGTTAGCCCGGTGGGCAGTTTCGTGTGACCACGCGATCGAATCACGTTTTTTTGTGGGCATGGAAAACCTGCCCAACCTGCGCGGGTAAGACGTATGAATAAAGTGTTCAGGAATGATTACGCAGGTGCTTGGGGTGGGGGTCCCGGCAGCCGTGACGGCGCTGCTGGTAGCTGTTGATGAAGACATCGAGGGTGGCGTTGGCCTTGTCGTGACTGCGTCCCATGTTGGCCAGTTCGGTTTCTTCGCAGTAATAGATGAGGGCGCGTCTCATGCGGCACAGCAGGCTGTTGTCCAGGTGGAAGCCGAGTTCAGCGAGGGATTCCTCGATGATCTGCAGGCTGATCTGGCAGAGCTTGTAGTGGATGTGAATGCTGTCGCGGGTGAGGGCTTGCACGGTTTCGACACCCGGTGCGTTGAGTAATAGCTGGGCGGCGTCACGCGCCGGTTTGGCGGCGGGGTCAAAGGTGCAGAAACGAACCTCGCGCTGTTTGAGTTCTTCGCTGGGGAGGAGTGAATCCGTCATACCTTGAGCCTAGCTGGACTGGTGTTGATTTCAAGCCTGGTAGAGTGGGCATGTTTGTGCCCAAGTTTTGGGTTATCGGGGAGTAGTGCTACCGCATGCTTGATTTTCTGCGCTAAGTTCCATGCAGCATGAGGATTATCTCTGGCAATGTAGTCTTGAATGCTCTCCAATGCAGTGGCGGCTGGTTCCGTCCAGATAACATTCACCGTGCATTATCTTTGTATTTATTGAAAATGCGCGCCATTTCGCTGGCGTCGGCAAATCTGTCTTCGTCAGCCGCCTTGATGCCCTCTTCGACGCGTTCGACTTGCCAAGCCTGCATCTCAAGCATTTGCTCGATGGCCTGATTGACCAGGTAATTCCTGGATCTGTCTTGCTGTTTTGCCAGCTTGTCGAGTTGTTTTACTTTCTTGCTGTCTGTGCGGACGGTAAATGCTTCGGTACCCATCAGCCTGACTCCTCGAATGGTTCATAGCGGTTCATCTGTAATCATAGCACGGCCGGAGGTGTTGGCAGGGGCGTGCGCCCCCGGCTGACGCGTTCGTGGCCGCCGAGGTCAGTGTGGGTGGCCACCTCGCAGTAGCCCTGGGTGGCAAGAAGGTCGCGCACGATAGCCCCCTGATCGTAGCCGTGTTCCAGCAGCAGCCAGCCCCCGGGCAAGAGGTGTTTATGGGCCTCACGGACAATCTCACGGATGTCATGGAGGCCGTCGGGGGCGGATCCGAGGGCGCTGGCGGGTTCGAAGCGCAGGTCGCCACGGGAAAGATGGGGGTCGTCCGGGTGTACATAGGGTGGGTTGCTGGCGATCAGTGCCAAGCGTTCACCGGCCAGCGGCGCCAGCCAGGGGCCGGGGCGGAATTCGACGTTGCCGACCCCCAGTCTTTCGGCATTGTCGTTGGCCACCTGCAGGGCGGCATCGGAGGTATCCGTGGCGATGACATGGCAAGCGCGCCGTGCGCGTGCCAGGGCCAGGGCAATGGCGCCGCTGCCGGTGCCGAGGTCGGCGATGCGCCAGTCGGCCTCCAGCGGGATGTGTTCCAGGACCAGTTCCACCAGCCGTTCGGTCTCCGGGCGCGGGATCAGGGTGTCCGGTGAGACGTGCAGGGTCATGTCCCAGAAATCGCGTTCGCCTGTGAGGTAGGCGATGGGTTCGCCAGCGGTGCGGCGCTCCAGCAGATGATTGAACGCATCCCGTTGCTCCGGGCTTGGCCGGTGTTCCGGCCAGGTGCGCAGCCAGGTGCGGTTCTTGCCGAGGGTGTGGGCGAGGAGGATTTCCGCCTCCAGGCGCGGCGTCTCGGCTGCGGTGGCCAGCTTGCGGCTGGCCTGTTGCAGAGTGGTTTCAACGGTCATGGCGGCGTCGGCCTGCTGGCTGTTACGGCTCAGGCCTCTTCCCCCAGCTGCGCCAGCTGCTGAATCTGGTGCTCGTTGACCAGCGGTTCGATGATCGGATCCAGGTCGCCCTGCATAATGTCATCGAGTTTGTAGAGGGTGAGGTTGATGCGGTGATCGGTGATGCGGCCCTGCGGGAAGTTGTAAGTGCGGATGCGCCCGGAGCGGTCGCCCGTGCCGACCAGTGATTTGCGCGTGGCGGCCTGTTCGGCCTCCTGTTTTTCACGCTCGGCATTGGTAATGCGCGCGGTCAGCAGGGACATGGCGCGGGCACGGTTTTTGTGCTGTGAACGCTCGTCCTGACATTCCACCACGGTGCCGGTGGGCAGGTGGGTGATGCGGATGGCGGAGTCGGTCTTGTTGACGTGCTGGCCGCCGGCGCCCGAGGCGCGGAAGGTGTCCACCTTGAGGTCGGCAGAATTGATCTCGATCTGCGCAACCTCGGCCACCTCAGGCATCACCGCCACGGTGCAGGCGGAGGTATGGATGCGGCCCTGGGATTCCGTCTCCGGCACACGCTGCACGCGATGGCCGCCGGACTCGAACTTGAGCCGCGACCAGGCACCCTGGCCGATGATGCGCAAGATGACCTCCTTGTAGCCGCCGTGCTCGCCCTGGCTCTCGGTGATGATCTCGATCTGCCAGCGGCGCCGTTCGGCATAGCGTGAATACATGCGGAACAGGTCGCCTGCGAACAGTGCCGCTTCGTCACCGCCGGTGCCGGCGCGGATCTCGAGGAAAATGTTGCTGTTGTCGTTGGGGTCCGTGGGCAGCAGCAGTTTCTGCAGCTCCAGCTCCAGCGCGTCGCGACGGGCCTTGGCCGTTTTCAGTTCTTCTTCACCCATCTCGCGCATCTCTGGATCATCGTCGGCGAGCAGCGATTCGGCCTCATCGATGTCGGCCAGGGTGGCGCGGTATTGCGCGAAACACTTGGCCACCGGTTCGATCTGCGCGTATTCCTGCGACAACTCGCGGAACTGGTTCTGATCGCTGATCACGCCGGGGTCGGCGAGCAGGCCGCTGAGTTCTTCGAGGCGTTCGCCGAGGGTTTCCAGCTTGTGATGGATGGACGGTTTCATTTGTACTTCTGCGCGGTGCGTATTGGGAGAGGGACGCCCATTAAGTGCGGGCGGTGGTTTGAGTGGGGCTTTTTAGCGAAAGCAAGGTCGCTAAAGACCGTCGTCGTCGAGCTCGAACAGTTCGTGGGCTGCCGTGAAGACCTCGCGACGGTCGTCGTAACCGGCGTGCTTGAGCTGCACGCTGGGGGTGTGGATCAGTTTGTTGGTGAGGCGTTCGGCCATTTCGCTCATGATTTGCTGCGGGTCTTTGCCGGCCTGTAGCAGGCGCAGGGCCCGCTCCAGTTCCTCGTCCTTCTGCGCGCAGGCCTTATTGCGCAGGGCGCGGATGGTGGATACGGCATTCAGCGACTGCAGCCAGTGCATGAAGTGAGAGACCTGGGCGTCAATGATCTCCTCGGCCTGTTGGGCGGCTTCCTGACGGGAGCGCAGCCCCTCCTGGATGATGTCCTGCAGATCGTCCACGGTGTACAGGTAGACGTCGTCGAGATTGCTGACCTCGGGCTCGATGTCGCGTGGCACGGCGATGTCGACCAGCAGCATGGGTTTGTGCTTGCGTGCCTTGAGGGCGGTCTCTACGCTGCCTTTGCCGAGGATGGGCACGGGTGCGGCGGTGGAGGAAATGACGATATCGGCCTCGGCCAGATGGTCGTTGATCTCCGGCAGGGCGATGGCGTAGGCGCCGAATTCCTGTGCCAGGGCGTGGGCGTTCTCCACGGTGCGGTTGGCGATGATCATGCGCCCGATGCCGCTTTGATGCAGGTGGCGGGCCGTTAGCTCGATGGTCTCGCCGGCGCCGATGAGCAGCGCCGTATGATCCTCGAAATTGCTGAAAATCTGTTTCGACAGGCTCACCGCGGCGAAGGCCACGGATACCGCGCTGGCGCCGATGGCGGTGTCGGTGCGCACCTGCTTGGCAACCGAGAAGGTGTGCTGGAACAGGCGGTCGAGATGCCCGCCCAGGGTGCCTGCCTCGCTGGCGGTGGCGTAGGCGTCCTTGATCTGGCCGAGGATCTGTGGCTCGCCGAGTACCAGTGAGTCCAGTCCGCTGGCCACGCGCAGCATGTGGCGCACGGCTTCGTCGCCGGGGTGCAGGTAGATGTAAGGGTCGATATCTCGCTTGTCGAGCTTGTGATATTCTCGAAACCAGTCGACGATGGCCCGTCCGTCACCGGACTGCAGGCCACAGTACAGCTCGGTGCGATTACAGGTGGATACGATGGCCGCCTCTTGAATCTGCGGGCGCGAGACCAGATCTTTCAGGGCGTCCATCAGCTGTCCGGGGGCAAACGCCACCCGTTCACGGATATCCACCGGAGCTGTTTTATGGTTGATGCCGAAGGCTAGAAGAGACATGCAGCAGTAGTGTTTAACGCCCAAAAATGAACGCAAGATTCTGCGTGATAAGTCGAAGTAATACAAGTTAAGAGTGCGGTTAAGCATTCGGTATTGTTGCCGGGCGCGAGGGTTCGTGGGCTGCCAGAGCGAATAAACCGTGCCCAATGTGGTCGAATAAAGATGTTGGCCCGTCTCCGGGGTCATTATGGAGTTTTAGATGAAGCCATTGATTTTTGTCTTGCTGGCCGCTGTGGCCGTGACAGGTTGCGCCGTCAGTCCGGTGGATACCATGCCATCGAAGGTGCCGGATTCAGATGCCGTAACCGCTCCGGCAGTGCCGGATGCACCCGTGGCGCAGAGGGACATCCCGCCGGAAGTCATGTATCAGCTGCTGGTCGCGGATATCGCCTCGCAGCGCGGCCAGCTGGGTGTTGCCGTCGCCAACTACCAGGCGGCCGCGAAGACGGTTCGCGCCCCCCGCCTTGCGGAACGTGCGGCCCGTGTGGCGATATTCGCCAAGGCGCTGAAACCGGCACTGGAAGCGGCAACTCTGTGGGTTGAGCTGGCGCCGGAAAGTCCCGATGCGCGCCGCATGCTGGGGGCACTGCTGCTGACCTTCGGCCGCGCGCCGGAGGCAGAGGCTCAGTTTGATGCCTATCTCGGCCTGTCCGCGGATCTGCCCAATCACGGCTTTCAGCAGGTCGCCAATCAGCTGGCGCGCGAACAAAACCGCGTGGCTGCGATGACGGTGATGGAGAACCTGCTCGCTACCCACGAGGACGACCCCCATGCCTGGTTGGCCCATGCCTGGCTGTCCATGCGCCAGGGCAAGCTTGATCAGGCGCTGGCGTCGGTGGACAAGGCCGAGGTGCTGAAGCCCGGCTGGCGGCAGGCCGTGGTGCTGCGGGCGCGGGTGATGGGCCTGCAAGGGCGCAAGCAGGAGGCGGTGGATTATTTGGCCGCGCAACTCGATGGTGAACTGTCTGATGATCCCGATGTGCGCATGACCTATGCGCGCCTGCTCACCGAGGTCAATCAGCTGGAACCGGCGCTGAAGGAGTTCAATGCGCTGGCTGAGGCCTTCCCGAATAATGTCGAGGTACGCTATGCCGCCGGTGTGTTGTCATTGCAGCTGAAGAAACTGGAGGCGGCCAAGACCCATCTTAAGGCCGCGCTGGGGTTGGGACAGCGTATGCTGGAGGCCAATTTCTACCTGGGTCGGATTTACGAGCTGCAGGGCGACAAAGAGCAGGCGTTGGCACATTATCTGGCAGTGCGTCACGGCGAGTACTACATCAATGCCCATGCCCGCGCCGCCAGCCTGATGGTTGATGCCGGGCGGTTGGAGCAGGCCCGCAAGCTATTGCATTCCCTGCGTGTCCATCGCGACGAGGACCGTCAGCGCCTGTATCTGATCGAAGGCGAACTGCTGCGGCAGGCGGGTGAGTACCAGGCGGCATTCGACTTTTTCAGCGAAAAGCTGCGGGAATTTCCGGACGACACGGCCCTGCGCTATGCCCGCGCGTTGATCGCCGAGCGGCTGGACAAGCTGGATCTGGCGGAGCAGGATCTACGCGCCATCATCGAGCGTGAGCCCAGCAATGCCCAGGCCCTCAATGCGCTGGGTTACACCCTGGCGGACCGCACCGATCGCTACGATGAGGCGCTGGACTATATTCAGCGTGCCCTGGCCGTCGAGCCTGAAGACGCGGCGATCATCGACAGTATGGGCTGGGTGCAGTACCGGATGGGCAATCTGGAAAAGGCCCGCGACTACCTGCGCAAGGCGCTGAATCTGGTCAATGACCCGGAAATTGCCGCCCACCTTGGCGAGGTGCTGTGGAAGCTGGGTGACAGGCAGGCCGCCATCGAGGTCTGGGAGTCGCATATGAAACAGTTTCCCGAGCACGATGGTTTGCTCAAGGTGATGAAGCGGTTCGGCCTGTGACGGCGCGAGCCTTTGCCGTCCTTGCGACCATCCTGCTGCTGGCTGGTTGCGCCAGCCAGCCAAGCCAGCCGGCACTGACGTCGCACGAAGAGGCCCAGGCGTGGCAGGTGCACCAGGCCTTGGTGTCGGGGCTGGATGAGTGGGCCTTGTTCGGCCGTATCTCGGTGCGCACAGAGGACGACAGCTGGAGCGGAAAGCTGCGCTGGCGGCAGGGCGGTGAGGAATTCCAGATTGCCTTCGATGCCCCGATGGGCATGGGCGCAGCCCGGCTGCGTAGCGACAATGCCGGTGTACTCATGGAGGTGCCCAATGGCAAGGAATTCACCGCCCCCGACGCCGAAAGCCTGCTGTATCAATTTATTGGTATGCGCCTGCCGGTGACTGGCTTGCGCTACTGGGTGACCGGGTTGCCGCAGCCGGGTATGCCGTCGAATCTCGAATATGATGGCACCGGCCGTCTGGCGCGAATGCAGCAGGCCAGCTGGGATATCCGCTATCGGGGTTACATGCATGTGCAGAATGTCGATTTACCGCAGAAGATATTTATCGAAAACAGCCGGTTGAATGTACGTCTGGTGATCGAGCGCTGGGATGTGAAGGCCTGACCTGTTCGATGCAGCACACACAGTTTCCATGAAAGACCTCTCTTCCGTTTCATGGCCGGCCCCGGCCAAGCTCAACCTGTTTTTGCATATCACCGGTCGTCGCGCGGACGGTTATCATGAGCTGCAGACCCTGTTTCAGTTCGTCGATTTTGGTGATGAGCTGTGCTTTCGCGTCAATGATAGCGGTGTGGTACGGCGGCGTGGGGCGATTGTCGGTGTGGCGGAAGATGCAGATCTGATGGTACGGGCGGCGCGCCTTCTGCAGACGGAAACCGGCTGTACGCAGGGGGTGGAAATCCATATCGACAAGCGTCTGCCCATGGGCGGCGGCCTGGGTGGCGGCAGTTCCGATGCCGCCACCACCTTGGTGGCGCTCAACCGGCTGTGGGGTCTGGGGTTGTCGGAAGACCGTCTCGCCGCGCTGGGCCTGCGACTGGGCGCCGATGTGCCCGTGTTCGTGCGCGGCCGCGCCGCCTGGGCCGAGGGGGTGGGCGAAAGATTGCAAGCTGTCGACCTGCCGGAGCCCTGGTTCGTGATTCTGCAGCCCGATGCCCATGTCGCCACGGCAGAATTGTTCGCCGATCCGCAATTGACACGCGATCTCCAACCCATCAAAATACGCGATTACCTCGCCGGGGGTGGGCAAAATGTGTTCGAACCTCTGGTTCGGGCCGCCTACCCTGACGTCGATGCCGCGCTGACGTGGTTGAATGCACGCGCGGTGGGCCGCATGACCGGCACCGGTGCCTGTGTCTTTGCCGCCTTTGAGCGCGAGGCGCAGGCGCGAGACGTGGCCGCGCAGGCCGAAGGCCGCTGGCGCACGATTATCGCGCGGGGTTGCAACCGCTCGCCGTTGCTGGCGGTTTGCGAAGATTGAACAGATTTTTTATTGGGCCGTCGCCAAGCGGTAAGGCACTGGGTTTTGATCTCAGCATGCGCAGGTTCGAATCCTGCCGGCCCAGCCATAAATTCAGTGTTGAGTTTTTAGTGTTGAGTGCTTAGTTTTCCGTGCATTCACTTAGCACTCAACACTCAATACTAAAAACTTAACACTATTTCTCCAGGGGTTTCGCGTGACTGACGGCAGCATGATGGTGTTCACCGGGAACGCCAATCCACAGCTTGCACGCTCGGTGGTGAACTACCTTAGTCTGCCCATGGGGCGGGCCAATGTGGGCAAGTTCAGCGACGGAGAGGTCGCGGTGGAAATCATGGAAAATGTCCGCGGTCGGGACATCTTCGTGGTGCAGCCCACCTGTACGCCTACCAACGACAATCTGATGGAGCTGCTGGTGATCATCGACGCGCTGCGTCGTGCCTCGGCCTATCGTATTACCGCCGTCATTCCCTATTTCGGCTATTCGCGTCAGGATCGCCGCCCGCGCTCGGCGCGCGTGCCGCTGACCGCGCGGCTGGTGGCGGACATGATCACCACCGCCGGCGCCGACCGCGTGCTGACCGTCGATCTGCACGCCGATCAGGTACAAGGTTTCTTCGACAAGCCGGTGGACAATATCTACGCCTCGCCGATTTTGCTGGGCGACATCTGGCGCCAGGAATACTCGGAGCTGATGGTGGTGTCGCCGGACGTGGGCGGCGTGGTGCGCGCCCGCGCCCTGGCCAAGCGCCTCGACGATGCCGATCTGGCCATCATCGACAAGCGCCGCCCGCGCGCCAACGAGGCCAAGGTGATGAACATCATCGGTGACGTGGAAGGCCGCACCTGCGTGCTGGTGGATGATCTGGTCGATACCGCCGGCACCCTGTGCAAGGCCGCGCAGGCCCTGAAAGATAACGGCGCGGCACGGGTGATGGCCTACTGCACCCACCCCGTGCTGTCCGGCCCGGCGGTGGAAAACATCGAGACTTCCGTGCTCGATGCGCTGGTGGTCACCGATACTATTCCATTGGCCCCCGAGGCCCTGGCCTGCACGCGCATCCGCCAACTCTCCATTGCCGAGCTGCTGGCCGAGACCATGCGCCGGGTCAGCAACGAAGAGTCGGTCAGCTCGCTGTTCATGGATTAACTGCATTATTTGCAGGGCTGGACAGCCCTGTAGTAATCCGCGCCCCTGGTCGCAAGGGGCGCGGTTTTTTGTCACTACTGATTGGAGCAAGACAATGAAAGTCGATTTTACACTGACCGCCGAACACCGGACGGACGTGGGGAAAGGTGCGAGCCGCCGCCTGCGTCATGCCGGCAAGATTCCCGCCGTGATGTACGGCGCGGGCGAAGATCCGGTCTCCCTGACCCTGGATCACGACAGCTTCATGCACCGCCTGGAGCACGAAGCCTTCTATTCCCACATTCTCACTCTCAGCGTCGATGGCAAGACCTATAAGGCGGTGCTGAAGGATCTGCAGCGCCACCCGGCCAAGAGTCGCATGCTGCACGCCGATTTTCTGCGTGTGGGCGAGAACGACGTCATCCACATGTCCGTGCCACTGCACTTCATCGGCGAAGATGTCGCTCCGGGTGTCAAGACCGGCGGTCTGGTGTCGCACCTGATGAGCTCGGTGGAGATCATCTGCAAGGCCGGTGAGCTGCCCGAGTTCCTCGAAGTGGATCTGTCCGCTCTCGAGGCCGGAGACTCTCTGCACCTGAGCGACATCAAACTGCCCGCAGTGGCCGTTATCGCCGCCCTTCAGCATGGCGAGGATCACGATCTGCCGGTGGCCAGTATCCACATGCCACGTGGCACCAGCAGCGATGACGAGGCTGAGGCTGAAGAAGGCGAAGTGGGCGAGGAAGCGTCCGCCGAGTAAGGGCGTCTTTTCTCGATTCACGGAAAGCCGGCGTTGTCCAACTCTGTGCAACTCATCGTCGGCCTGGGGAATCCCGGGCCGAAGTATGCGCAGACGCGGCACAACGTCGGTTTTTTGTTGGTCGATGAACTGGCGCGCAGCAAGGGCGCCACGTTCCGACCCGAGGCCAAGTTTCACGGTGAGGTGTGCAAACTGCACCTGGACGGCCACGACCTGTGGCTGCTCAAGCCGATGGCCTTCATGAACCGCAGCGGACAGGCCGTGGCCGCGCTGGCGCGTTTTTACAAGATTCCGCCCGAGGCCATTCTGGTGGTGCATGACGAGTTGGATATTCCAGCCGGTCAGCTGCGCCTGAAGAAGGGCGGTGGGCACGGTGGGCATAACGGCCTGCGTGACATCATCAGCCAGTTGGGCAGCCGCGAGTTTCTGCGCCTGCGCATCGGCATCGACCATCCAGGGCATGCAAGCGAAGTCAGTAACTACGTGCTGAGCAAGGCCAGTCCCGATGACCGCATCAGTATCGAAGCGGCTATCGACGAGGCCCTGCGTACCCTGCCGCAGATCATCGATGGCGACCTGCAGGCGGCCATGAATCGCCTGCATAGCCGGAAATAGAGGACTTAGGACTAAGCCCCCAGGACTGGGTGCCTGGGTTTCGTAGGGTGGGCACCGCCCACCATCTCCACCGAAGTGTGTAACCAGAGACTGAACAATGGGATTCAAATGTGGCATCGTCGGCCTGCCCAACGTGGGCAAATCGACCCTTTTCAATGCACTCACCAAGGCTGGAATCCAGGCCGCCAACTACCCCTTTTGCACCATCGAGCCTAACGTCGGCGTGGTGCCGGTGCCGGATCCGCGCCTCGATGCCCTGGCGGAAATCGTCAAGCCCCAGCGGGTGTTGCCCACCACCATCGAATTTGTTGATATCGCGGGCCTGGTGGCCGGCGCCTCGAAGGGCGAGGGTCTGGGTAATCAGTTCCTCGCCAACATCCGCGAGACCGATGCCATCGCCCATGTGGTGCGTTGCTTCGAGGACGACGACGTGGTGCATGTGGCCGGAAAGGTCAGCCCGCTGGACGACATTGAGGTGATCAACACCGAGCTGGGCCTGGCCGATCTCGAATCGGTGGAGAAGGCCATCACCCGTCAGGCCAAGGTGGCCAAGTCCGGCGACAAGGACGCCAAGGCACGCCTCGCCGTGTTCGAACCCCTGCGCGAGCATCTCGATGCTGGTAAGCCGGCGCGCACCCTGCCGCTGGACGACGATCAGCGCGCCCTGCTGTACGACCTGCACCTGCTCACCATCAAGCCCACCCTGTACATCGCCAACGTCGCCGAAGACGGCTTCGAGGACAACCCTCAGCTGGAGCAGGTGCGGGAACTGGCCGTCAGCGAAGGTGCGCAGGTGGTGCCTGTGTGCGCCGCCATTGAGGCCGAACTGTCTGAGCTGGACGACGAAGACTGCGCCGAATTCCTCCTGGAACTGGGTATTGACGAGCCGGGCCTCAACCGCGTTATCCGTGCCGGCTATGGCCTGCTGCATTTGCACACCTATTTCACTGCCGGCGAGAAAGAGGTGCGTGCCTGGACCGTGCACGTCGGTGCCACCGCGCCGCAGGCCGCCGGTGTCATCCACACCGACTTCGAAAAGGGCTTTATCCGTGCCGAAGTTATCGCCTATGACGACTTCATCGCCTGCAACGGTGAGCAGGGCGCCAAGGAGGCCGGCAAGTGGCGCCTGGAAGGCAAGGACTACGTGGTGCAGGACGGTGACGTGATGCACTTTCGTTTCAACGTCTGAAGGGAAGCGCCCTGAAGGCTGGACAAGGGGGCCGGGAAAACGTAATATTCCGCCTCCTTTTTGATCCCCTAGGAGTCTGTCGGACTTAGGAAATCGTAGCGAGGGAAAGCCATTTTGAGTCAGATTTTTCGATCGATTGAGGCGAATAGTTAGTCATATTTAACGAAATTGATCGGAAAATCTGGCCAAAATGGCTTTTCCGCAGTAGATTCTTCCTAAGTTCGACAGACTCCTAAGGGGTCGCGCAGAAAATGGCTATGTAGCTCAGCTGGTTAGAGCACATCACTCATAA
>CAJVYS010000100.1 GCA_913009875.1 uncultured Gammaproteobacteria bacterium
GGGCGATTTTTAACGCAAATCGAATCACAGACGGGGCGCCGATCAGCCCCACAGGAGCGTGGGGGGGATAGGAAATCAAAGAAATATAGGGCTGATGCGCAGGATCAATTACTCTGACCCCATTGATCACCCCATTGATCAGGATCAATTACTCTGACCCCATTGATCAGACCCCATTGATCACTGACCCCATTGATCACTGACCCCATTGATCAGACCCCATTGATCACCATTGATCTGTGACCCCATTGATCTGATGCTCTGATGTAACAACCGGCCATGAGACTATTCTCGCGATATCACTCCCTGCGTATTCTGCATCAATATCCGGCTTGGACGTTTTTTTGTGTCTTTTTACGGAAGGCATTCCCTAGACCTTGAACTGGTTGATCAGGTTTTGCAGGTCGGAAACCAGGTCGGTCATTCCACTGGCCGAATCGTTGGTTCGACGGGCGCCATCAGCGGTCTCCTCTGCGACAAGGCTTACATTGGTGACGTTGCTGTTGATCTCTTGCGCCACCTCGCTTTGTTGTTCTGCGGCATTTGCGATCCGCATATTCAAATCGTTAATACTGGCTACACCATTTGCCAGTGCCTCCAAAGACACCTGCACCCGCCCGGTTTCTTTTACACTGGTTTGCGCCTCAGTGCGGCTTTTCTCCATCACTTTTATTGCTTCGACGACCCCACTTTGCAGGCCTTCCACCATTTGTTGAATTTCAGCGGTGGACTCCTGGGTGCGGCTGGCCAGCGTGCGGACTTCGTCGGCCACTACGGCAAATCCCCGGCCCTGTTCACCGGCACGCGCCGCCTCGATGGCCGCGTTCAAGGCCAGCAGGTTGGTTTGCTCGGCAATGCCACGAATCACGTCCATGACCCTGCTGATACCCTCACTGTCCACCTGCAGTTTTTCCATTACCCCCGCGGCGCTTTGCACTTCTTTGGCCAGACTATCGATGGCGGCAACACTCTGCGCAACCACCTCGCGACCATTAATCGCCTCTTGGTCAGCCTGCCGGGCGGCTCCCGCTGCGTCTGCCGCGCTGCTTGCGACTTCATGCACGGAGGCGGACATCGCGTTCATCGCAGTAGCCACTTGATCCAGTTCCGTTTGCTGATTTCTGACACCTCGGCTTGTGTTTGCTGCATCCGTGGCGACTTCTCCCACACAACTCACCAGGTGCTGACTGGTCTTCGACACCTCACCCACCAGCCCGGCCATCTTGCCGACAAAGGCGTTAAACTTTGTTGCCAACGCCGAGATTTCATCTCCACCGCTGTCGTCCAGGCGTCGGGTAAGGTCTCCCTCGCCGTGGGCAATGTCGGCCATGGCGGCGACGGCATGACCAATTCGCCGGGTAATGGATACCTGCAAAATAAGGAGTGCGGTCAGCAAGACGGCCACGATTGCCACTACCCAGCCCACCAGTTGGCCAAGCATGCTGTTGATGTGGTTGTCCAGTGTCTGGCCGTGTTCGGCAGTCATGCTCTCGAAGCGCTCTCGCAATAGGGCGAAGCCGTTCAGGGCTGGCGAGTCACTGATTTTAACCACGGCATCGATTTCTTCCGCAGTCTTGCCCGCAGTCACCATGTCTCGCACATCCCTCAGGTTTGTAGCGTAACTTTCAACAACTGCCTCGATGGCCGTTAGAGCCTGAGATTCCTCAGAAGAAAGATCCGGTAACTCCCGGTACTGTTGCAACGCCTCCATTACTTTCTGATGATGGGTGTTGAATTGATCCACGTATTTGGCCTTGCCGCGCAAAACGTAGTTTTTAAAAATATGGATGCCGCCGCCATAGCCGAATTCGGCCCGCATTGTTAATAAAAGGTTATGGCGTTGGACGGTGCTTTCTACATACTGGTTAAAACCGCTCTGAACCGGCTTCAATGTTTGATAGGTCAATACAATCAGGGCTACACCCACTATCGCTGTCAATGCCATGAGTCCATGGAATTTTTTCTGAATTGTCAGTGTATTAAGCATTATCGGCCTTTTGAGTTCCTTAATATTCCGCTCGTTGTGCCTGGGTTTACTCGTGACCGGCAGCCTTCCCGGATGCCGTCGGTAGTAAAAAATGAGAGTGCCAAGCAAGTTAAACAGCGACAAGCAATAAAGATTCTTTAGCCCTGCTGCTTACTTTCCTACAGAGAAGCGTGAGGATGGATAAATAGGCTTAATACCTAGTACGAAAGTGGTCAACTGCGGAGTCCAGTCGGTAGTCCGGGCTTTGTCCGCTCAACCCGGCCTGCCGGTTATGACGGGTGGTTAGTGAGTCAAGCGTTGAAGCGCTGCCTGGTATTGTCCTTGCTGTCCGGCACCATCAGATACAAGTAGTTAGACATGATAGCGTCAGCCGGGGGAACGGAAAGTGGGTCTTCGCCGGGGAACACGAGGGCGCGCAGAAGCGCCTATTTCGTTTGGCCTTACTGATCCTGCTCAAGACCACTCAACGTCTCCGCCACCATCGGCGTCTGCGTAAACGCGGCCCTGCGCCAATGCCGCGGCCGAAGTTTGCTCTAGCGTGTATGTTTCCACGGCCCGGGGCTCAACCGTTCAGACGCTGAAGCGTTGTCCGGTGACGCCCTTGCTGTCCGGGCCCATCAGATATAGGTAGTCGGCCATGATGGTATCGGCCTCAGGGATGCTATTGGGATCTTCGCCGGGGAAGGAGAGGGCGCGCAGGCGGCCGCGCACCGGACCGGAGTCAATACTGTTGGCGCGGATATGGGTGCAGCCCTCCAGTTCATCGGCAAAGATTTCCATCATGTTCTCGACGGCTGCGTGGCTGATGCCGTAGGCGCCCCAGTAGGCCTTGCCCTGCCGGCCTTCGCGGGTGGAGTTGAAAATAATCGAGGCGTCGTCGGATTGACGCAGCAGATCCAGACAGGCGCGCGTCATCAGGTAGGCGGCGTTGAGATTGACCTGCATCACCCGTGACCACAGGGCGAGGTCGTAGTGGTCGAGGGGCGTGAGCGTGCCCAGCATGCCTGCGGCGTGCAGGATGCCGTCCAGCCGCCCGAATTCATCGTGCAGCATATCCGCGATCTTGACGTAGTGCTCGGGCGAGGCCTTTTCCAGATCCAGCGGGCAGATGGCTGGGCGGGGATGCCCGGCCTCGATGATGGCATCGTAGACTTTTTCTGTTTTTACCTGACGGTTGTCCAGCAGCGCCACGGTGGCGCCGTGTGCCGCAAAGGCTCTGGCGGCCGCACTGCCGATGGCGCCGGCGGCGCCGGTGACGAGGATGATGCGGTCTTTGAGTAAGTCAGGCTGGGGTTGGTAGTCTTTCATGGTGTTGCTGTCCGCCTTGGTTTTTGGGAGGGCTTAGTGTCATTAGTGAGTGCGCCAGGCAATCCATAGCTTGTGCAGTGGGCTCAGTGAGATCTGTTCATTCAATACTCGGCAGCGGTTTTTCTGCAGCTCGTTGAGCATGGCGCGGTATATGGCGCACAGGATCAGGCCGTATCGCTGTGCGGCGCGGTCCTGTGCCGGCAACAGATTCAGCGCCTGCTCGAAAAAGTCGTCGGCACGGGCAATGTATACCGCCAGCAGGCTTTGCATGTTATCGCCGCAGCGTGCTTGAATGAAGTCTTTTTGCGATATGCCCTGTTGCGACATTTCATCCCGGGGCAGGTAGACTTTTCCATGCCGGGTATCGCTGTGGATATTGCGCAGAATATGACTGAGCTGGATGGCGGTACCTAGCCTCAGGGCATAGTCGAGTGTTTCGTGCTGCTGGAAGCCGCAGATCTTTGCCGTTAGCTGCTGCAGAGCCCCTGCAACGTGCTGGCAATAGGTTTCCAGTTTCGCGAAAGAGGGATAAGCCGCTTGCCGCAGATCCTGTTCGTGGCCATCGATGATTTGCAGAAATTGCACTTGCGGCAGGTCAAACGCCGTTATCGCCGGCTGCAAGGCCAGACACACCGGGTGTGTCGCGTTGCCCGCATAGGCGCGGGCGATTTCCGTGCGCCACCATTGCAGTGTTTGCAGGGCGATGTCGTCATCGCGGCAGTCGTTCACAACCTCCCTGATTTCCAGCCCGAAGGCATGCACGGCGATGATGGCCTGGCGCTGGTTCGGCGCTTGATACAGCAGGCTGTAATAGAGACTGGAGCCACTGGGGGCGGCTTTGTCCTGGCAGTAATCGTCAGGGGTCATAGGTAGGGGTGCATTCGTCTGGATGTGGGGAAGAAATAATGGGCGGCAGATGCAGATAGTGGTCAGCGGATTGCGGCGCTATTATACGCAGCAAAGCAAGCAACCATCTATTCAAGTACTACCGATTGAGGACAAGACATGCAAAGCCTTTGGAACGACGCCGAGGCCCGGGCCTGTGGCGAGGATGCGCTGAAGCTGCGGGTTTACACATCACGGTTGCTGGGGCGCGAGCCCTCGCTGGTACTGCACGGTGGTGGCAATACCTCGGTGAAGGCCGAGGCCAGGAACCTCTTCGGCGATGCGGAATCCGTGCTCTACGTCAAGGGTAGCGGTTGGGATCTGGCTACCATTGAGGCTGGGGGATTCGCCCCGGTACGGCTCGATGTGTTGCGACGCATGGCCGCACTGCCGACCCTGTCCGATCCACAGATGGTGCGTGCCCAACGCGCGGCGATGACCGATCCCTACGCCCCCAACCCCTCGGTGGAGGCCATCCTGCACGCCATCATTCCTTTCAAGTTTGTCGACCATACCCACGCCGATGCCGTGGTGACGCTGACCAACACCCCCGACGGTGAGGCGCGCATCCGCGCACTCTATGGCGAACGCGTGCTGGTGGTGCCTTACGTCATGCCCGGCTTCGTGCTGGCGAAGAAGATCTGGGAGATGACCGCCGACATCGACTGGTCGCAGCTCGATGGCATGGTGCTGATGAACCACGGCGTGTTCAGCTTCGCCGACGACGCGCGCGAAAGCTACGAGCGCATGATCACGCTGGTGAGCCGGGCCGAGGAGGCGCTGGCGGCCGAGGGGGCGACGGTGGTCTGCGCTAACGATGTGCCGGACACACCGCAGCCGGACGAACTGCTGGCCCTGAGCGAACTGCGCCGCACCGTGTCCACTACCCGTGGCATTCCGGTGGTGGTGCACTGGGATCGCTCCGCCGAGGCACGTGGTTTCAGCGCCCGCGACGATGTGGCCGATATCGCCACCCGTGGCCCATTGACCCCGGACCACGTCATCCGTACCAAGCGCGTGCCACTGATCGTGCGCGAGGGCGCCGAGGCCGACACCGCCCGCTACGCCGACGAATACCGCACCTACTTCGAGCGCAATGCGACTCCCGACCTGACCTGCCTCGACCCCGCGCCACGCTGGGCGGTATGGCCCGGGCAGGGCACCCTGGCCTTCGGTGCCAGCGTGAAAGAGGCCGACATTATCGCCGACATCGCTCGGCACACCGCCGCCGCCATCCAGCGTGCCGAGTGCCTGGGTGGCTGGCGCGCACTGCCGGAGCGTGACATCTTCGAAGTGGAATATTGGGATCTGGAGCAGGCCAAGCTGCGCAAGGCCGGCAGGCCTGCTGAATTTGCCGGTAAGGTGGCGCTGATCACCGGCGCCGCCAGCGGTATCGGCCGTGCCTGTGCCGACGCCCTGCATGCGCGTGGCGCAGCGGTGGTGGCGCTGGATATTGACCCGGTGGTGAATGAGCATTTCAACGCCGCCGACCGTCTCGGCATGGTCTGCGACATCACCGACGGTGCCGCCACGCAGGCCGCCGTGGCAGAGGCCGTGGCGCGTTTTGGCGGGCTGGACGTGCTGGTCAGCAATGCCGGCAATTTCCCCGCCAACCTGCGCATCGAGGACATGGACGCCGAGGTCTGGGAGCGCAGCCTGCAACTCAATCTCACCGCCCATCAGCGCCTGCTGCAGTACTGCATTCCCTACCTGCAGCGCGGCCTGCAACCGGCGGTGGTGCTGATGGCATCAAAAAACGTACTGGCGCCGGGACCGGGCGCGGCGGCCTATTCCGTGGCCAAGGCCGGCCTCACCCAGCTGGGCCGGGTGGCGGCGCTAGAGCTGGCACCGCAGGGCATTCGCGTCAACATGCTGCACCCGGATGCGGTGTTCGATACCGGCATCTGGACCGAGGAGGTCATCGCCGGTCGCGCCAGGCACTACGGCATGACGGTGCAGGAGTACAAGACCAAGAACCTGCTGAAAGTGGAGATCACCTCCGTCGACGTGGCCGACATGGTCTGCGCCCTGGCCGGGCCCCTGTTCGCCAAGACCACTGGCGAACAGGTGTCCATCGACGGTGGTAATGATCGGGTGATCTGATGATGAGTATCACCTCTTGAATCTCTCTGGGTTGGATTCCCCACTGCTTGCCTCAAGCGCTTACTTTCGCCTAAGAGCGCCTACTTTAGGTGGTGCAGCGAAATAATTTTATTGTCCTGAACAATGTAGAAGCGGACCCCTGGGTCGCGATGCCAAGGTGGGAAAGCCATCGCGGCCCAGGGGTCCGCTCCTACAACTCAATACCCCGTCAGCTTGCTGTGGGGGAGGTTTATTACGGCTGGAAAAATGACTAAGGAGAGACAGCATGATAAGAGGAAGTTGCCTGTGCGGCGCTATTGCATACGAAGTGGAGCCGTTGGTCAGGAAAATATTTAACTGCCATTGTTCGCAGTGCCGAAAATCGCATGGCGCGGCCTTCGCGACCCAAGCCTTCGCAGACGGTAAAACGCTGAAATTTTTAAAAGGCGAGGAATTCCTGAAGGAGTACTCAGGGCATGGTGGCGTTCGGGCTTTTTGTTCTGTTTGTGGCTCAAGGCTAATGAATTATGCGCCCGATAAAAGCCTGTATTTAAGCGTCGCATTGTCGTGTGTGGATGGTGATGAAGATGGAAAACCCTATGCGGGTAAACCCGTCGCGCACGCATTCGTGGATTCAAAGGCGGCGTGGTATATGCCTTGTGACGATATTCCTTCGTATCCGGGCATACCGGATGGGGCGCTGGACTGATTTGTGACATTAGTACACCGTCAAAATAGCCTTGACGGTGTACCGGTTCGCAGCGCCAGCTTACACTGTCATATATTTGTAATATAGCTGCGTTTAAATGGCCCGACATGATTCCGGAGTTGTAACAAACATGGCGAGTCCCCTGATATTGGTGGTGGAAGATGAACCAGCGGTCCGCGACATGATTGGCTTGACGCTGGAGCAGGCCGGTTATGAATGGGTGACGGCGGGCGATGTGCCCGAGGCACGTTGCCGCCTGGCCGATGCGCGCCCGGATCTGGTGCTGCTGGACTGGATGCTGCCGGGGCAGCAGAGCGGGCTGGACTTTGCCCGCCAGATGCGCCGCGAGGAGCTGACCCGGGATCTGCCGGTGATCCTGCTGACCGCACGTGATGCCGAAGACGACAAGATCCGGGGACTGGACGTGGGCGCGGACGATTATGTCACCAAGCCGTTTTCCCCGCGTGAACTGCTGGCACGCATCAAGGCCCTGCTGCGGCGCTCCGGGCAGGCCGATGATGAGGACGTGATCAGCATTGGCGGCCTGACACTGGATTCCACCTCACATCGCGTGCTGGCCGGGGATGAAAACATTGCACTCGGGCCGACCGAGTTCAAACTGCTGAGCTTTTTTATTCACCATCCGGATCGGGTCTACAGCCGTGACCAGCTTCTCGACCGGGTATGGGGCAGCAATGTCTACATCGATGACCGGACCGTGGATGTGCATGTGCGGCGTCTGCGCAAGGCCCTGTCGCCGCATGGCTGCGACCGTTTGATCCAGACAGTGCGTGGCGTCGGTTACCGGTTTTCAGAACACTAATGCATAATCCCTGGATCAGCGAGGCCTGGCGTGGCGGATTTCTGCTCGGCGGGGCCTGGTTTGTCGGCTGGCTGATCGGCCGGCCGGAGACCTTGCTGCTGGTCGCCATGGGCGTTTATCTGGCCTGGCACCTGTACAATCTCTACCGCCTCGAACGCTGGTATCACAAGCGCAAGCGTTTCCATCCTCCCGAGGCTCGCGGCATCTGGGGCGAGGTGTTTCACGACATCTACCAGTTGCAGCAGCGCAACCGCAAGCGAAAGCGAAAGCTGGCGCGCATGCTGGCGCGCTTCAATGAATTTACCTCGGCGATGCCGGACGCCATCGTGGTGCTGGGCGAAGAAGATCAGATCGAGTGGCTTAACAAGGCCGCGGAGAACCACCTCGGTCTGCATTCCAAGCAGGATGTTGGCCAGCGCATCGACAATCTCGTGCGCCACCCCCGTTTCGCCAATTTCCTTACCCGAGGTGATTACAGCAAAACGCTGGAGCTGCCATCGCCCATGGGCAATCAGCACACGCTGTCCATCCGCATCGTGCCTTACGGCAATCGGCGGCGTTTACTGGTGATGCGCGATATCACGCGCATGAAACACCTGGAGCGGGTGCGACAGGACTTTATCGCCAATGTGTCGCATGAACTGCGCACGCCGCTGACGGTGATCGCCGGCTATCTGGAAAACATGGCCGATGCCGGCGACGAGTGCTCGCAGCGTTGGGGCAAGAGCATCGACCAGATGCAGGGGCAGTCCCGGCGTATGATCCGCATCGTTGAAGACCTGCTGACCCTGTCGCGGCTGGAGGCCGATGATGCGCCACCGTTGCATGACGTGGTGGCGGTGCCGGCCATGCTGGCGGCGATTCACGAGGAGGCCATTGCCCTGAGTGGCGAGGCCGGACATGAGATTACCCTGGATGCCGATCGTTCACTGTGGCTGCGTGGCGGGGAAAAGGCCCTCTACGGTGTGTTTTCAAACCTCGTCTTCAATGCCGTTCAATATACGCCACCGGGCAGCGCCATCCATATTCACTGGTATAAACAAGGTGATGCCCTGTATCTGGATGTGCGGGATTCCGGTATTGGCATCAGTGCGCAGCATATTCCGCGCCTGACCGAGCGCTTCTACCGTGTCGATCCCGGCCGCTCACGAGAACACGGTGGCACCGGACTGGGACTGGCCATCGTCAAACACGGTCTTGAGCGTCACGCCGGCCGGTTGGAAATCGAGTCCCGGGTGGGGGAGGGAAGCCGGTTCCGCTGCGTGTTTCCGGACGATCTGGCGATTCAGCAAACGGAGTAAATCGGCACGCCCGTAAGCTCCTTCTCCCCTTGAGGGGAGAAGGTTGCGACGACAGGGATGTAGTCGGTAATGAATGATGAGCTCTCACCTCAATGATTTGCCAGGTTGTCATAAAGCTGTCGTCGACTTATAGCTATTCGGTTTGCCACAGAATCGTGGAGCATACAGGGAAACTGGATATCCCTGTTGTGCGCATGGCGCACACTACACCTGCCCGTAGCGTGCGCCGTGCGCACGATGCCCCCTGAATGGTTGCATTAACTTTTCATATTACTGTCACATTGACGGCCCATACTTTTCCGCACTGGTTTTCCCGATATTCACATTTGATCAATAACGGAGATTTGTCATGTTCAATCCCAAGACTCTGGCGCCGGTTCTGCTGGCTGGACTGACCTTTGCAGGTGGTGCTATCGCCGCCCAGCAGGTCGACCCGAATCTGCCTGATTATCAGCCCTCCAGCGGCGTGTCCGGCAACCTCTCCAGCGTGGGTTCAGACACCCTCGCCAACCTCATGACCCTGTGGGCCGAGGAATTCAAGCGCCAGTATCCCAACATCAATATCCAGATTCAGGCGGCCGGTTCCTCGACAGCGCCGCCCGCGCTGACCGAAGGCACGTCCAACATCGGCCCCATGAGCCGCAAGATGAAGAGCAAGGAGATCCAGGCCTTCGAGACCCGATTCGGCTATAAACCGACCGCCGTTCCCGTCGCTATCGATGCCCTGGCCGTGTATGTGCACAAGGACAACCCCATCAAGGGCATGACGATTCCCGAGGTCGATGCGATCTTCTCCAGTACCCGAAAATGCCGCGGCAAGCAGGACATCACTCGCTGGGGTGATCTGGGCCTGAAGGGTTCCTGGAAGAACCGCACGATCCAGATCTACGGCCGCAATTCCGTGTCCGGCACCTACGGCTACTTCAAGAAAAAGGCGCTGTGCAAGGGCGACTACAAGAACAGCGTCAACGAGCAGCCGGGTTCCGCCTCGGTGGTGCAGTCCGTTTCCAGCTCGCTGAACGGTATCGGTTATTCCGGCATTGGCTACAAGACCTCTGGTGTGAAGGCGGTGCCCCTGGCGAAGAAGCCGGGCAAGCCCTATGTCGCCGCGACGCCCGAAAACGCCATCAACAAGAAGTACCCGCTGTCACGTTTCCTCTATGTCTACGTCAACAAGCATCCGAACAAGCCCCTGGCCCCGCTGGAGCGCGAGTTCCTCAAGCTGGTGCTGTCGAAGATCGGTCAGGAAGTGGTGATCAAGGATGGCTATATTCCCCTGCCCAGCAAGGTTGTCGACAAAGTGTTGAAAAATCTGCAGTAATTGCATGGCTCGCCCCGCAGAACGGGGTTTGGAGAAGCAGCGGACCCCGCCATGGATTGGCGGGGTTTTTCTTTTTGGGGAGGGGGAGACGCCGTCGTGTCGTTCAACTTGTGACACCACAGAGCGGTGTAACGAGAAAGAATATTGTGCGCACGGCGCACACTACCTTTACCCGTAGCGTGCGCCATGCGCACGATGGCCGCTGGGTCAGGATTTAAACTTGTGACACCGCTCTGCGGTGTCACACATCCTGTGGCGCTCAGCGCCACGCTATCTGCGACAGATTTTTCCAAGTCCACTGCGTTATTCCGCAGAGCGGTGTCACGAGAAAGACCATTGTGCGCACGGCGCACACTACCTCACCCTAGCGTGCGCCATGCGCACGATGCATCCCTGGATGCAGCATGGATATGTGTCTTTTGTGCCCAGGTCATTTTGTCGCAATGATGCCGCGCATTGTCACAAAACTGTCACATTACTTGGCTATCATGCCGCGATGTCTGACAGGCCCTTCTCAACTGCAATTTCCGATGCCAGCGATCCCGCCGTGGTGCGCCGCCGCCAGTGGCGCATGTTCAAGGATTCTCTGGCGCGTTATGGCGTGGCGCTGGGCGGTATCAGTGTCATTCTCGCCATCGTCCTGATCTTTTTCTATCTGCTGCTGGTGGTGTTTCCGCTGTTCGAGCCGGCCGAGGCCGAGGCGCTGGCCGAGTATTCCCGCCCTGGCAGTGATGCCCGCACCCTGCATCTGGCCATGGAGGAGCAGGCCGAGATCGCGGTGCGTTTCAGCGATGACGGCGCGGTGGACTTTTTCTCCACCGTCACCGGTGGTGACATCAAGCGCGAGGATCTGGCGCTGCCGGTCGGCGCGGAGATCACCAGCTTCGCCTTTGGCGATCCCACCCTGGCGCGCATTGCGGTGGGCCTCAGCGACGGCACGGCGCTGGTGGCGCGGCATGTCTATCAGGTGTCGTACCCCAACGATATACGCCTCATTACCCCGGGCATCAGCTATCCACTGGGCAGCGAGCCGTGGGAGATCGATGACGAGGGCGAGCCGCTGGTCAAGCTGGCGATACAGGATGGCGAGGAAGAGGCCACCATTGTCGCCGTGACCGGGGACGGCCGTCTGCTGCTGACCCATTTTCTCAAGGAAGAGGACATGTTCGGTGACGAGCCGAGCCTGGAGCGCAATCAGGTCGCGCTGCCGATCCCCGAGGGTGATATCCAGTACCTGTTGCTCGACAAGGAGCAGCGCAATCTCTACGTGGCCACCACCGGCGGCAGCGTCAGCCACTTCGACGTCACTGACAAGGAAGACCCCACCCTGGTGTATCGCCAGCGCATGGTGGATGTGGACCAGCGCATCACCAGCCTGCAATTCCTCACCGGTGATATCTCCCTGTTGGTGGGTGACGACAGCGGCCGCCTGGTGCAATGGTTTGGTGTGCAGGACGAGCGTGGCAACGAGGTTCTGAGGCCGATCCGCCAGTTCACGGATCAGTACCGGCCGATCAGCAATATCGCCCCGGAATACACCCGCAAGGGTTTTCTTGCCGCCGATGAGAGTGGCCTGGTGGCCATCTACCACACCACCGCCGAGCGCCTGATCCTGAAGCGCCAGGTGGCCTCGGTGCCTCTGGCCCAGTTGGCCATCGCCCCGCGCGCCAACGCCATGCTGGCGGAGGACAGCAACGGGCAGATGCACTTCTGGCATATTCATAACGAACACCCGGAGATTTCCTGGTCCTCGCTGTGGAGCAAGGTCTGGTACGAGAGTTACAACGAGCCGGTGTATGCCTGGCAGTCGTCCTCGGCCAGTGATGACTTCGAGCCCAAGCTGAGCATCACGCCGTTGGTGTTCGGCACCGTCAAGGCGGCCTTTTACGCCATGCTGCTGGCGGTGCCGCTGGCCATCATGGGCGCCATCTATACCGCCTACTTCATGGCCCCGCGCATGCGTCGCATCGTCAAGCCCAGCATCGAGACCATGGAGGCGCTGCCGACGGTGATCCTCGGCTTCCTCGCCGGGCTGTGGCTGGCGCCGCTGATCGAGGCCAATCTGCCGGGCATCTTCAGCCTGCTGGTGATCGTGCCCTTCGGTGTGCTGGTGTTTGCCTTCGTCTGGAACCACGCCCCCCGCGTGATTCGCCACAGTGTGCCGGACGGCTGGGACGCGGCGCTGCTGATCCCCGTGGTGCTGTTATTGGGCTGGCTGTCCATGTCACTGAGCGTGCCCATGGAGCACGCCTTCTTCGGCGGTGACATGCGTGCCTGGCTGTCCAACGAAATGGGCATCGACTTCGATCAACGCAACTCGCTGGTGGTGGGCCTGGCGATGGGCTTCGCGGTGATTCCGACCATCTTTTCCATTACCGAAGACGCCATCTTCAGCGTGCCCAAGCATCTGACTCTGGGCTCGCTGGCGCTGGGCGCCACGCCGTGGCAGACCCTGGTGCGGGTGGTGATTCTCACCGCCAGTCCCGGCATCTTCTCTGAGATCGGAAGAGCGTCGTGCAGGGAA
>CAJVYS010000101.1 GCA_913009875.1 uncultured Gammaproteobacteria bacterium
ATACAATGATCAGTAGGCTAGCGAGGGGGAGGGGGGGGAGGGGGGGGGTGGTGGTGTGTTTTTTTTTTTAATGATACGGCGACCACCGAGATCTACACTCTTTCCCTACACGACGCTCTTCCGATCTAAATCGCTCAGGCGGAAGCAGGCAGCTTTCGGGGTGAGTGGAAAGTAGTCGACCTGTCGGTCTTGTTGGAGGAACTGGGTGGGCTCTATCTCGACGAAGCGGAAGTCCGGCACAAACGGTTTGAGTTACAGGTCGACGCCAATCTGAAGATTACGGGGAACAGACACCTGCTGGCCCAAGCCATCAGTAATCTGCTCGACAACGCCTTTAAGTACACGCCTGACGGCGGCATCATCCGATTGCAGGCGGGTATGCAGGTCGGCCGGCCATTCTTGAGCGTCAGTGATAACGGCCCGGGTATTGACGCCGAGCAGCGCGACAGGGTTTTCGAGCGCTTTGTCCGGCTGGAATCGGCCCGCAGCACGCCGGGGAATGGCCTCGGGCTGAGTCTGGTGAAAGCCGTGGCTGATCTGCACCAGGCGGATCTGCAACTGGAGGATAACCAGCCGGGACTGCGTGTTGTATTACGTTTCAATCGATCTGCGTAGCAAGTAGCTCCGTAGGATGGGCACTGCCCACCCTACAAAGAAAGTAGCCTGGGTTGAGACTGCGAAACCCGGGAGTTTATTGCACGGTTCTCCCCCGGGTTTCGCGTGCTCAACCCAGGCTACAGCACTTATTGGGTGATGGTTGAATCCTTGATCCGCGCAAGCGATTGGAACAGCAGCGGCATGACAATCATCACCAAAGAGGCGCCGGGAGTCCTGTTTCGAGCTGCCGGGTGAGAACCGGGGTACAATTTGCTGGTGGGCGATTCGCCTGCGCCTCGTTGACCGTCCGGGAAGACCTACCGACCACACACGGTAGCCATTTGCCCCGGCCATTCCTGGAGCTGACACCATGTTTGCTGAAGATATCCGCGATAGCGCGACGGATGCTGCGCTGATCGGTCCCCGCGCCTTGCAGGGCGACGCTGATGAATAAACTGCTGCTGTGCTGCGACCTGGATCGTACTCTGCTGCCCAATGGGAGCCAGGAAGAATCACCGCAGGCACGGTCGCTGTTCAGGGCGGTCGCACGACATCCGCAACTCACCCTGGCCTATGTCAGCGGCCGCGATAAACCCTTGCTGCTGGAGGCGATACGCGACTACGATCTGCCGCCGCCCGATTACGCTATCGGCGATGTGGGCACCAGTATCTATGAGATTCATGGCGATCAATGGCATCCCTTGAGGACTTGGGAAAAGGAGATCGCACTGGACTGGTCGGGAAACCGGCACGACGACCTCGTGTCGCTGTTCAAGGATATTGACGGTCTTACCCTGCAGGAGGCGGAAAAGCAGAGCGCCTTTAAGCTGAGTTACTACGTGCCGGAGGATACCGAACGTGATGAATTGCTGGCAGAGATGCGTGCCTGCTTGCGGCAGAACGAATTACGGGCAAGCCTGATCTGGAGTATCGATGAGGCCAGGCATGTCGGTCTGCTCGACGTGCTGCCCCACCGTGCGACCAAGGTCCATGCCATTCGTTTCCTCATGGCGCGCACGGGCTTCAAGGAGGAAAACATGATATTCGCCGGCGACAGTGGTAATGACCTGCCGGTTCTGACCTCCGGCCTGAAAGCGGTGCTGGTACACAATGCCCGCCGAGAGGTGCAGGAAGAGGCCATGCGCAGTGTGTGCAAGCAGGGGTTTACGGAGCGTCTGTACCTTGCTCACGGTGATTTCCTGGGCATGAACGGCAACTATGCCGCAGGCGTGCTGGAGGGACTTGTACATTTTCATCCCGAGACGCTGCACTGGTTCAAACCTGATTAAGGGACGTGCACGTAATAACTTCCTGATATGGCGCTCATATTTAGTCTGTATTTGTTCGTTCTGATTGAACAAAAGCGCAGGAATAGTTGTTCTATTTTGAGCTTTTGTGATTGAAGAACGGCCAAGGACGGGCTGAAGAGGGGATGCAAGATCGGGAAGTTATTACGTGTACGTCCCTAAGGCAGCTCCCTGTCTCACGGTCTGTCGTAACCGTTGCCGCGCCGTACAGCCACATGGCCAGGGCGTGAAGTTGTTTGAGGTCGTGCTCTTTCAGGGGCGTGTCATGATCAGCATTCGGCATGGTTAATGTTTTTATTGGCCCCTTGTACGCATCAATGATTTGATGCTGTATGTGGGGCGGCACAATCCTATCCTGTTGCGCCGACACAATAACAGCAGGCGCCGTTGCCCTCCGGGCGTTCGCAATACTGTCCAGTTCAGACGGTATCTGCGCGGCAATCAGACGAGTCGCCCATTTGAAAGACCACCAGGCTGATTGCGCCAGGATGACTTCGCGCAAGGCCGGTGGATTCTGTACCAGCAGACCAGCAACCGGGTGACGTGCGGCAAGGTAGAGTGCACTCACGCTGCCGAGGCTGCCTCCGGCAACGATCAGCGGAATATCTCCTGCAACCTGGCGTAGTTCCTGCAGTGCGTGCTCTGCCATGGCCGATAGTTTCTTCAGGCTTGCCGTCCCGCTGCTTTTACCGTACCCGGGTGGATTCACCGCCCAGATTTCGACCCGCAACGATCCCCAGCAGCCCTCAAGAAAATCGGTACTGTGCTCGGCGCGGCTGGCAGTCCCGGGAAATTCCAGCAGGTAAAGGTCTGGTTTTTCCTGCCCATCCGAATTGATGCGATGTACCCATATTTCCAGCTCGCTCTCATCGCGCGGAAACAGCGAAGGCGTTCTCTCCGGCACATGGATATCATGCCGGGTGGGTTGAAGAATGAGTCTGTCGGCTAACCAGCCTGAGAATGACATTTGCGAGCCTCTTGCAAAACTATATTACCATTAATCAATGGCTTACAGAAGCGCGTGTGGCGCAACTTGTTGATGAGTCCTGAGTAAAGGCCTCGCGTTAACGGCTTTAGAGGTTAGGTTAGACAAAGAACGCCTTCCCATAGGGCGATGCATCGCGGTTATAGTGAATCCGCTGGCGTTTACCATTGAGTAGCTGCAGAAGTCCTGCGGCCTCGAGCTCGGCGGGTATGTCCAGCGGAACCGACTCGCGGTGTCGTAAAATGTAGCGCATCGCGAGCGGCGCCCGTAAAAACAGCCCGCTTAAACCGGTATGGGCAATTTCTTTCATCCAGACTTCTGTGTGGCCGAGCAAGGGTTCGGGCAGCTTGTCCAGCACGACGCCCTCGCCATGCCCGTTGGCAATCAGCCGTTTTACCGCCAGTAACACCGTGTAGCGCGCCAAGGTTGCGCAGGAGCGAACCAGCGGCTGATAGGTGTCCAGTTCCGGGGGGAGATGTATCGGCACCAGGGCCTGGGGGTCTGATATACGGATACGCTCAATCAGAGCCCTCCACTGGTTGTGGATATTCTGTTCGACACCACGACTCGGCGGTGTATGCTTTAGCCAGGCATTTTCTCCGCCGGCCAGCATGCGCGCCAGGGTATCGCGCGCCACGCCATCACCCAGTGTCACCGTTACTTTGAAGAGTTCAGCCAGTCCTTTCCCGCCACCCGGTAAGCGCAATTCATAACTGAACCAATCACGTCCCTGTAATGTGTCTTCCAGAAACATCTGCGAGCCGGCGTAGGCGCGCAGACTTAACCAGTAGTCCTGCGCATCATCGTCCATCCCCTTGCGAAGATCCCAGCCGACATCCGGGCGCTGCCACGATATCCAGCCAAACACGAGGTCGGAAATTTGCGAATTTGCACCGATTGCGGTATCCGTAAGGTCAAGCAACCTGGGTTCCTTGCCGGCTTTAAAAATGAAACGTAGCTGCACGTGCTGCAAGGGCCCGTACCGCCCACCTTCACCGAACGGTACCAGGGTGAATTCAGCGCGTTCCAGGCCGTCGAGGGGTACCCGTACACTGTGGAGTACCGTCGACTTATCAAAAGGGTTTCCACCGTAGTTGACGTGCCGTAGAACGATATTGGCCGGATCACCTTCCAAATCGCTGGATGCCCAGTCAACCAATGCCGGGATTGCGGCTGCCATATAGCCTCCCGGCATGACATCACGGTCACTGCGCAGCCGCATGACCTGTGCATCGTCCTCCACCCATGAGAGGATCTGGTTCGGGGTCAGGATTCTGTACGGGCTTTCGGTGCTATTTGTTTTCATGTCTTGATCCAGGATTATACCTTTTTACTTCTCTCTCAAGAGAGCTGACACCTCATTAACTCACTATCGTAAGGCTACATACAATGTTTACAAGAGGTGGTAGCGACAAAATCTATCTGCTGCTGATCAGTATTCATGGCTTGATCCGCGGCCATAACCTGGAGCTTGGTCGAGACGCCGATACGGGCGGACAGACCAAATATGTCATTGATCTCGCCCGGGCCCTGGGCGAGCGTGATGATATCGAGCGGGTGGATCTTGTCACCCGTCGGGTGATTGATTCAACGGTCAGCGACGACTATGCCGAGCCCATTGAGAACCTGTCCGACAAGGTCCGCATCGTGCGCGTCAATGCCGGACCTGAGGAATACCTTCCCAAGGAGCAGCTGTGGGATCATCTTGACAGCTTCACGGACAACCTGACCAACTGGCTCAACGAGCAGCCCCGCATGCCTGACCTGGTACACAGCCACTATGCCGATGCGGGTTATGTGGGTGTACATCTCGCCAGTCTGTTGGGCATTCCGCTCATCCATACCGGCCACTCGCTGGGTCGGGATAAACGCAAGCGTTTACTGGCCCATGGCCTGTCACGTAAGGAAATCGAGCAGACCTACAATATTGAGCGGCGCATCGATGCCGAGGAAGAGATCCTGGCCAATGCTGCCCTGGTGATTACCAGTACCCACAACGAGATCGAGGAACAGTATGGACTCTACAATTATTATGACCCAAGGCGCATGGCGGTCATCCCACCAGGCACAGACCTGAAGCAGTTTCATCCGCCGCGGGAAGGCGGCAAGTTCGGCTTCGCCAGCCACGTGGCTCGTTTTCTCAACGAACCCGGGAAGCCGCTTATCCTCCTCCTGTCACGGCCGGATGAGCGGAAGAACATCCTGACCCTGATCGAGGCCTATGGCGAATCACCCGCCCTGCGGAAGGCGGCCAATCTATTGATTATCGTCGGCAGCCGCGACGATATCCGCGATATGGATGCCGGTGCTCAGTCGGTGTTAATCAACATCCTCCTGCTGGTCGACAGCTATGATCTCTATGGCAGGGTGGCTATTCCAAAGCATCATCGTGCTGATGAGGTGCCGGAGATTTACCGCCTGGCCGCTGCCTCCGGTGGCGTTTTTGTCAACCCGGCGCTCACTGAACCCTTTGGTTTAACCATTTTGGAGGCCGCCGCCAGTGGCCTGCCGGTCGTGGTGACCGAGAATGGTGGTCCGGTGGACATCATCGCCAATTGTCACAATGGTGAATTGGTCGATCCACTGGACAAGGCCGCCATAACCGCTGCCCTGCTCAAGCTGCTGTGTGGTCGGGCTGCCTGGTTACGGGCCGCCCGTAACGGCATCAAGGGCGTGCGGCGTCACTATGCCTGGCCGGCCCATGTCGAGTGCTATCTGGCCAGGATCCGGGAGCTGCCTGATAGCTATAAGCCCATGCCTATTGCGCAACCTGAACTCCGGGCGAAGCGCTACCAGGATCGCGCTATCTTCACCGACCTGGATCAGAGCCTGGTCGGTAGCCCGCCCGCCATACAGCACTTCGTCGAGGCGATGCGGGCACAACGCAAATGTGCCGCCTTCGGTATCGCCTCCGGGCGTCGTATCGATAGCGCGCTGGCGCTGATGAAAAAATACCGTATCCCAACACCGGATGTGTTGATCAGCAGCTTGGGTACCCGTATCCATTACGGTCAGGGGCTTACCGAGGACGACTGGTGGGCCGAACACATTGACCATGACTGGAACCCACAGCGGGTGCGAAAAGTGCTGGCCGATCTACCCGGCCTGAAGCCACAGCCGAAAAATGAGCAAAGCCGGTTCAAGGTCTCCAGCTACATCGATCCCCGGACAGCGCCACCGCTGGACGAAATTATCACCCTGCTCCGAAAGAAGGAGTTAACAACCAATGTGTTCTGTTCCTTCGGTCAGTTTCTCGACATCGTGCCGTCGCGGGCCTCCAAGGGTCAGGCGTTGCGTTATGTCTCACAGCGACTGGATATCCCCCTCGAGCATATCCTGGTTGCGGGCGGTTCCGGCGCAGATGAGGACATGATGCGCGGCAACACCCTGGCTGTGGTGGTGGGTAACCGTCACCACGAAGAACTGTCACAACTGACAGACCAGGAGCGAATCTACTTCGCCCACCAGCCGTACGCTCTGGGTATTCTGGAGGCCATCGATCACTATGGCTTCTTTGATAGCTGTGGGAATCGGGAAGCTGAATTGGCAGCGCCCTCAAAGAAAGGATCCGCAGCGATACCTGTTTGATCTGAGGCTGCAGGAGGACGCCAGGCACAGACGGGAAAATTTCAGGTTTCGCTATTTCCTGCCGTTGCATAATCAACGTCTTGCCAATATGTCAGGCCGTCTACCGCCGTTATCTTGGTCATTGGAACTACAGACAGTTATGTACGAACAAGTCTCTCACTCACTGCTGAACAGGATTCTCGATGAGCTCAAGCCCGAGATCCGCAAACGCGACCTGCGCCATTTTTATACCCGGCTGGGCGCGAATTTTTATGCTATCCACTCGTTGTTTCATCAGCTGTATGGTGACCGCGATGACTTTGAACGGCAAATGGGGCGGCTGGTGGAGGTTTTGGCGAACCAGTTCATCAAGCGTGAAAGTGCCCTGAAGAAGCTGGACACATTGCGTGAAAGGGATCACAACTGGTTTCTCAGCCAGGAATGGGTGGGTATGGCAATGTATACCAAAGGCTTTGCGGGCGACCTGAAAGGATTGCAAAACCGCTTGAGTTACCTGCAGGAACTGGGCATTAACATGATCCACGTGATGCCCATCCTGGTGTGCCCCAAGGATGCCAGTGATGGAGGCTATGCGGTTAGCAACTATCGCGATGTGGACAAGCGTGTCGGTACGCTGCAGGACCTGCAGTCACTGTCAACCAGCCTGCGTCAGCGCAATATCTTACTGACTCTCGATGTGGTGCTGAACCATACCTCCAACGAGCACGAGTGGGCCAGACGCGCCCGCGCCGGCGAGCAGAAATTCAGGGACTACTACTACATCTTCGATGATCGCAAGATCCCGGACATGTTTGAGAAGACCATGCCGGAGATCTTTCCCGAGATCTCGCCCGGCAACTTTACCTACGACGAAGTCATGAATAAATGGGTGATGACGTCCTTCAACAATTACCAGTGGGATCTGGACTACAGCAATCCTACCGTGTTCATCGAGATGTTGGACATCATTCTGTTCTGGGCCAATCAGGGGGCGGACATCGTGCGCCTGGACGCAGTGGCCTTTCTATGGAAAAAGATAGGTACCACCTGCCAGAATGAGCCTGAAGCGCACCTCATCCTGCAGATGATGAAGGACTGCTGCCAGGTGACTGCACCCGGAGTGCTGTTCATTGCAGAGGCCATTGTCGCGCCGGTGGAGATTATCAAGTATTTTGGCGAGGACGCGATTATCGCCAAGGAATGCGAGATTGCCTACAACGCCACCTTCATGGCTCTGCTGTGGGATGCGGTAGCGACCAAGAATGCCAACCTGCTCAACCAGGGCATCCGTAGCCTGCCGGATAAGCTGGATCGCGCCACCTGGCTCAATTATGTGCGCTGTCACGATGATATCGGTCTGGGCTTCGATGATGCGGACATCATACAGGCCGGCTACGAGCCCAGTGCACACCGACATTTCCTGGTCGACTATTTCACCGGTACTTATGACGATTCACCGGCCCGTGGTCACCCCTTCGGCCGTAATGAAAAGACCGGCGATGCCCGCATCTCCGGAACCCTGGCCTCATTGGCGGGGCTGGAGTCGGCGCTGGAAAGTAATGATCCGAAAGCCATCCAGCAGAGTGTCGACCTCATATTGTTGCTGCATGGCATGATCATGTCTTTCGGCGGCATCCCGTTGCTCTACTATGGCGATGAGATCGGCACCCTCAATGACTACAGCTACCGAGAGGACAGCAGCAAGGCCCAGGATAGTCGCTGGATGCATCGTCCTGTCATTGACTGGGAAAAGGTCGAGTTGCGGCATCGCCACGGCACGGTGCAACAAATGATCTTCGATGGCCTGCAAAGGATGATTGCAGTGCGGAAAACCATACCCGCCTTCGCCGACTACAATAACCGTGAACTGCTGGCTGTCGATAATCCACATCTGTTCGTGTTTATACGCAGCAACCCGTTCCAACTGAACGATAGTGTGCTGGTGGTGGGCAACTTTGATAGTTTGCCTCAGTCACTCACTCTTGGTGATCTGGGCGACCGTGGCCACTTTGAGTTTGAGCAACTGCAGGATCTCTATTCTGGCGCATCACCGTATATGTTCAAAGATCAGTTGGTGATACCCCCACATCAATTTTACTGGCTACGACCAATGAGCGTGTAGAGAGGCCGATCTGCGGGTGACAGCAGCATCAGTTTCATTATCTGCACCAGGCGAACCTGCGGTTGGACGATAATCAGCAGGGACTGCGTGTTGTCTTACGTTTTACCCTCTCTGGATTGGATTTCCCACTGCCTACAGCAAAATAATTTTATTGCCCGGAACAAGGGTAGGAGTGGACCCCTCGGGCCGCGATATCAAGGGTGGGAAAACCATTGCGGCCCGAGGGGTTCACTCCTACACAACCTTATTGGGTGATGGTGAATCCTTGATGCGGGCGAGCGATTTGTATAGCAACGGCATGACAATCACCACCAACGGAATCTGTACCAGCAAGCCCGAAATGATGGCAATGGCCAGCGGCTGCTGCATGGCCGAACCCTGACCGAGCGCCAATGCCAGCGGAAGCAACGCGAGAATGGTCGCCAGCGTGGTCATGGTGATGGGTCGCAGCCGATTGTTCCCTGCCTGAATCAGTGCCGCCGCTTTTTCCAAATCAGCGCGTAATAGTTCGTGGTATTCGGAGAAGTAGAAAATTGACACCTCGGTGACGATGCCGACGATCATGGTCATCCCCATCATGGCGGTAATATTCAATTCGATGCCGGTCAGCCACAGGCCGGTGAAGACCGCGCCCATGGCCAGCAGCGGTGAAGAAAGGATGGCGATGGCGGCCGCGAATTCTTCGTACAGAAACAGCAGCAGCAGGAACACCAGGGCCAGTGCGGCAATGAACACGGCGATCAGACCACGAAAGGCAATCTGCTGTTGTTTATACAAGCCGCCAAGTTCGTAATACATTGTTCCGGGCAACAGCCCGGGCTGGGCCAGGGCCTGTTTGACGTCACGGATCGTGGAGCCCATATCACGGCCGCTGATGCGCCCAGTGACGGCAACCATACGTTTGAGATTGTCACGGCTAATCTGCGGCTGTCCGGTTTCCACGGTGATGTGGGCGATGCGTTTGAGCGGAAAACGATGTCCGTCCGGAGCCCGTAGCCAGATCTTGCTGATGGCGCTGGTTTTGTTGCGGGCTGCCGGCGGCACCCACAGGCGCACACCCACCAGCTTGACCGTTTCCTGTACCTGGGTGGTGACCAGGCCGTTAAACCAGGCCTCGAGCTGTTGCGTAACGAGATCAGGGTCGATGCCTTCCAGTGCGGCCTTGTCCCGATCGACGATGATGTTGATGGCGTCACCGGCCAGCACGATACCGTCTTTGACGTCCACTACGCCGCTGATCTTGCTAATGGCCTTGGCCACCTGCGGGGCGGTCGCCAGTAGCTGTTGGGGATTGTCGCCGTATAGCTTGATTTCGATGGGTTGGGGGACTGCCGTTAGATCGCCGATCAGGTCTTCCATGAGCAGGGCCATCTCCACTTCCAGTCCCGGAACCTGAGTTTCAATCTTGCTGCGAATGTCGTCCATCACTTGATCGATGGGCGGTCTGGGAAAAGGCTTGAGACGTACGAAGAAGTCGCCCTCATTGGCCTCGGTGAGACTGCCACCCAGCTGCGCGCCGGTGCGACGGGAATAGGTTTCCACGGCCGGGTTATTGCGCAGGATGATCTCCACCTGGCGCAGCAGGCGGTCGGTTTCGGTCAGTGAGGTGCCGGCCGGTGAACGGTAATCCAGGATAAATCCCCCTTCATCCATGTGCGGCATGAAACCGGATCCCACCTGCTTGTAGGCAAACAGACCAAGTAGCAGCAGAGGGACGAGTCCGATGAGCAGTAGCCAGGGGGCTTTCATAAGCCGTGGCATGAGTCGCAGATAGGCTTGCTGCAATCGCTTGAACACCGGGCCCACATCCTCCTGCTCGGCATCTTTTCTAGTCAACAGGTGTTCCGCCAGCAGTGGCACCGCCAGCCAGGCCAGTAAAAAAGAGATGAACAGGCTGCTGGCCATGGTCAGGGACAAGGCCTTGAAGAAGGCACCGGTGACCCCGCTAAGAAACGCCAGGGGGGCAAAGATGACGATGGTGGCGGCGGAAGAGCCAATCAGCGGCGGGGTGAACTCGATGGCGGCTTGACGAATGGTCAGGGCGATATCCTGCTTCTTTTCGCGCAGACGGCGGATGATATGTTCGATCATGACGATAGCGTCGTCGACGATCAGGCCGACCGCCGCCGCCATGCCGCCCAGGGTCATGATGTTGAAGCTCATATTCAGCACATTGAGCAGCAGGATGGTGCTGGTCAATACCGAGGGCACGACCAGGATAGCCACCAGGGTGATCTTCAGGCTGCGCAGGAAGACCAGCAGGATAATGGCCGCCAGAAACACACCGATGGCGATGGCATCGCGGACACTCCTGGCCGACTCTGTGATGAGTTGGCTCTGATCGTACCAATTGGCGATCTTCACATCCTTGGGTAACTTGTCGGCATAGGCCTGCAGGTGGTCGCGGATACCTTGCACGATCTTTACCGTATTGCCGCCCGGCTGCTGGTAGACCTGCACCAGCACCGCATCATGACCATCGGCAGTAACACGCAGCCATTGCGGCGCCGTGGTGGGATAGATGCGCGCGATGTCATCCAGCCGCACTAACCCATCCGCGCCACTGCGCAGCACGGTGCTCTCAATAGTTTCCAGAGAGCGGATGCGGGTGTCGGATAACAACAAGTAGAGCTTGTAATGGTCCTCCAGGCGCCCTACGGCCTGTAGCACGTTACTGGCCGACAGGGATTGGGCCACATCGCTGAAGGTCAGACCGTAGGCACCCAGTTTGTCAGGATCAATTTCCACCCGGTACTCGGCCTGTTTGCCGCCCATCACCTTGACCTTGGCGACGCCATTAATGGATGACAACAGGGGTGTCAGTTGATATTTGGCAAGGTCGCGCATCTGAACCAGTGAACGTGTGTCAGATGTCAGGCTATAAGCCACCACCGGGAATACCGTCGGATCCATGCGCCGGACACTGAAGGCAGTGCCGGCGGGCAGGCTCGGTAAAACCTGGTTGATGGCCGATTCCACCTGCAACATGGCGGCGACCATGTCACCGCCCCAATCAAAGTTGATGGATAACTCCGCACTGCCGCGACTGGTGGTGGAACGCAGACTCACCACACCCGGCACCGAACGCACCGCCTGTTCCACCGGGCGGGTGATAGCGATCATCATCTGGTCCGCCGGGCGGTCGCCAGCCTCCAGTGATACCACCACGCGAGGGAAGTCCACATGGGGGAACAAGGAAACAGGCAGTTTCATTCCAGCGGCAATGCCCCCCAGGGCGAGGATGGCCACCAAAAACAGAATCGAGCGACGATGCGCTGCAGCCCAGTGAGCGACATCCATTAGCGGGCCTCCCGCACGGCCATGCCGTCGGACAACTCGTAGTTACCCTGGATGACGATGGCATCACCGGCCTTCACAGGACCAATGACTTCGATCTCTTCACCCTGTTCCAGGCCGACCTGCACGGTTTTCTTGCGGGCCTTTCCTGCATCGATGACAAATAAATAGGTGTCGGGTTCGTCGCCCAATACGGCGCTGCGGGGCACGACCAGGGCCTGATGAGGAGGCAAATGGATATGTCCCAGGATGCGGCTGCCCAACACCAGGTGATCGATCTGGTTTTCCGGAATCGGTGCCAATACCTCTACCAAGTGAGTGCTGGGGTTGATCATGGCGTGGACCTCGCGGATCTGACTTTCAACCTTTATCGCGGGCACAAACACGGAGGTCAATGTGACGGGCGTGCCAGGTGACAAGCGAGACAAGTCCTCCGGCTCCACGCCCAGTCGGGCGATAAGGCGTTTTTCGGCGGCAATCAGCATGGCGGTGGTGTTGGCCTGCACCCGTTGCCCCTGCGCGATATTGAGCCGTGTGATAATGCCATCCATGGGTGCTAGCAATGTTTCTTCGGCGCGGTTCAGGCCGCGCTTGTGCAGGGCATCAAGAGAGGCTTTGGCATCACGCAGGGCCTTGCGCGCCGCATCGACCTGGGCCTTGGTGGCGAGCTGCTCCTCCAGCAAACGTTGATTCCGCTTTAGCTTGCGGGTCGCAAAATCCACCGTGCTCTGGGCCTGGAGGTATTGCATGCGGGCTTCCGGGGCGGTAATCACCTCCAGTAATTTATCGCCACTTTTTACGCGTTGGCCCAGGCGCACCCAGACGCGATTGATCAGGCCCGCGTGGAGATCGGAAGAGCACACGTCTGAACTCCAGTCACACTTATATATCTCTTATTCCTTCTTCTGCTTGATAAATAAATTCTTTTTTTTTCTTTTTTTTTTTTTTTTTTTTTTTTTTTTTTTTTTTTTTTTT
>CAJVYS010000102.1 GCA_913009875.1 uncultured Gammaproteobacteria bacterium
ACTGTACGCGTATCAGTATATTACACTTAACAATCTTGGCTTTGCCTGTATCTATCTTAGATTGTTTTCGTTTTTTTTTTTTGAATGATACGGCGACCACCGAGATCTACACTCTTTCCCTACACGACGCTCTTCCGATCTCGCGGCGATGGCTGTGGCCGCCTTCGCGGGTGAGGTGGCATTCGTCGTTGTGGTCTTCACTGACGGTGAATGGCATGCCCAGGGACTGTAGCCAGTGGACCTGCGCGGCACCGTGTTCGGCGGTGAAGCGCACGGTCTCCGGTTTGCACAGTCCGGCGCCGGCGTTGAGGGTGTCGGCAATATGGGCCTGCACCGAATCGCCGGGATCGAGCACTGCGGAGATGCCGCCCTGGGCGTAGCGGGTGCTACCCTCGGACAGATCCGACTTGGCGATGACGGCGACACGAATGGCGGGATCGAGGCGCAGGGCCAGGCTGAGGCCGGCGGCGCCGCTGCCGATGACGAGAACATCGTGGCTGAAGTGCTGACTCATCGCCACAGCTTACTTGATTCCCCGATTATCGCCCACATTTCTACGCTGTCTTGGCGTATTATGTGCCCGCATGTCGCAGGTCCTTTTGCGGTCGGAAGAATTAATGTTCCGGCCCCGGCGAACTATCCGTACAGGCTGCGGTCTATCGGGGTGAGGGGCCGGGCCTGCCTTTCGACATAATTGATAAAAAAGGATTGGCCCGGATGGGCGAAAAGAATGTAGACCAGGCGCTCGTCGAGCGTGTTCAGCGTGGGGATAAAACAGCCTTTGACCTGTTGGTACGCAAATATCAGCATAAGGTGATCAAGGTAATATCCCGTTACGTGCGAGACCAGAGCGAGGTCTATGATGTGGCGCAGGAGGCCTTCATCAAGGCCTATCGCGCCCTGCCGCGTTTCCGTGGCGACAGCGCCTTTTACACCTGGATGTATCGTATTGCGATCAATACGGCGAAGAACTATCTGGTGGCGCAGGGCCGACGATTGCCGAATATCGATATTGATGCCCAGGAGGCGGAACAATTCGAGGGTGCGCCGGGTCTTAAAGAATATGCAACTCCGGAACGCCTGCTGATGCGGGATGAGGTCGAAACCACGGTATACTCCGCCATCGATCAGTTGCCGGGTGACTTGCGAACGGCGATTACTCTGCGCGAACTCGAAGGGCTGAGTTATGAAGAGATTGCAGAAGCCATGGATTGCCCGGTGGGTACTGTGAGATCGCGGATATTTCGCGCCCGGGAAGCCATCGACAAGAAGCTCAGGCCGTTGCTGAGTAATGAGTAACCAGTGAGCAACAACTGTTTTTTGTTTTTGTCCGGGATAATCTGGCATGAAAATAGTTGTTTGGAATAACAAACGTAGCTAGGCGGTAGACGCAATGACCAATCTATCCGATGAACGGCTGTCATCCCTGCTTGATGGCGAACTCGACGATACCCAGCAGCGGCATGCCATAGACGCCTTGGGCGGTGATGCCGAGGCCCGTGAACGCTGGGAGCGTTTTCATCTGGCGAGCGATGCCCTGCACGGCAACCTGCCGGAGGCCATCGATCCCCAATTCGCTTCCCGTGTTATGGCTGCCATTGAAGATGAACCCACCATTCTCGCTCCACCTCCCCGCAAATCATCCGCTCCTACCGTTCGCACTCATACCTCCTCCAGGCTGAGTAAACGTTTTGCCGGCTTTGCCGTCGCCGCCTCTGTGGCCGCCATCGCGGTGATGGGTGTTGAGTCGCTGTATCATGAGGATCCTGTGGCGCCACTCAATCAGCAGGTGGCAGAAAACAACACCCTTCCGTCTGAATATATACGTCTCGCAAAACAGCCGTCTCTGCCTGCTACCACATCACTGGCATCCGTGAATGCACCACTGACTATTTCGCCTTCTCTGGTGGCAGCCCCTTCGCTGACGGCTCGTGCGGAGATGCTCAGGGCGCATCCCGATATTGCCCGGCGCATCGATCCCCGTTTGCACAAATACCTTCTTAACCACAGCCAGCAGACGGCACGCTCCAATATTCAGGGTGTGATGCCCTATGCACGTATCGTGACCTTTCCTGGTGTGCAGCAGGGGTCAGTCCAGCGGTGAAACGGGGTCTGTTTCTTCTCTGTCTTTATCTCCCCTTTGGCGCCGTACTGGCCGGGGATGACCTGCTCAAATCCCTTAGTCGGATGCAGGACGCACTGCAAAACTTGAATTACTACGGTACCCTGGTATTCATGCAGGGGGGGGACGTGCAGTCCATGAGCCTGGCGCATCAGGCGACCGAGGATGGTGAGATCGAGCGCATCGTCAATCTGAACGGTTATGCGCGTGAGGTGATCCGCAAGAACGATCGTGTCATCTGCTACCTTCCCGACAGTAAATCCGTTACCGTGAGTACGCGCCGCTCGGGTAAGGGCGGCTGGCTGTCGAAGCTGGTGGCCAATGATTTTGCCGCCATGCGGGCGCTCTATACTTTTCAGATGGATGGCGAAGACCGGGTGGCGGGTTATTTCACCAAGCGCGTGCTGATCCAGCCCAATGATGCCTTCCGCTACGGCTACCGCCTGTGGCTGGACAGGGATAGCGGCCTGCTGCTCAAGTCAGACCTGCTGAGCGAATCGGCGGAAATACTCGAACAGGCCATGTTTGCAGAGGTCTCCATTGTCGATGAGGTGCCGCCGGCCATGCTGCAGCCCTCGACCCGCAGCGATGATTTCGTCTGGTATGAAGAGAGCAATGAGACCGAAGAAATTCCGCCGGCGGAGCGAACCTGGCGCGTCGCTGAGATGCCCATAGGTTTCAAGCTCGTCTCTCAAATGCGCCATCTTTTGCCGGACAGTTCACAACTGGCCGAGCACTTGCTGATCACAGATGGTCTGGCCAGCGTGTCGATTTATATCGAAGCGCTGGATGGGGAACCGGCGCCCTTTGATGGCCCTTTTGAGCGGGGTGCGGTGAATGTATACAGTACGGCGCTGGACGACCATCAGATCGTGGTGGTGGGCGAGGTGCCGGCGGCGACGGTGGAAATGATGGCCAGGTCGGTTTATCGACAGGTCTCTGGGGCTGGCAATGATTGAGGAAACAGCGCAGGTTGTTGCCACGGGGCCGGACGGCGTGTGGGTGGAAACCCAGCGTCAGTCGGCCTGCGGTCAGTGCGCCGCACGCAAGGGTTGCGGCACCGCGGTGCTGAGTAAGGTGCTGGGGCAGAAGCGCAGCCGGGTACAGGTCGCCAACCCCAGCCAGACCCAGGTGCATGTGGGTGACGAGGTGGTGATCGGCATCGATGAATCGGCGTTGGTGCGCGGCTCGATGGCGGTTTACCTGGTTCCCCTGCTAAGTTTTTTTCTCTTTGGCGTGCTTGGCCAGACACTCGCCCGGCAACTGATGCTGGACAACAGTGAAGGTCTGAGCATTATCTTCAGTCTGCTGGGATTGTTGTTGGGTTTTGCCTGGGCGCGGCGTTATGCGCGTGGGGATCGGCGTTATCAGCCGGTGATTTTAGTGATCCGCCAACCCTCTATTGTCGGGTTCAGCGTTTCTGTGGTGTCTCACGGCAAGGCGCCGTGAGCAGCCAATGCGACACCGGTTATTTCTTTCTACAATACACATTGATTATTCTCTCGTGACTCGATTAGGAGCAAGCATGTCTTTACATCAACCCCTGCGGCGGCTTTCGTGGATCTCGGTGCTAGTACTACTGATGTTTTCCTGTGTGGCTCAGGCGCGGGCATCATTACCTGACTTTACCGAACTGGTGGAAAATCACGGGGCTGCGGTGGTCAATATCAGTACCACCCAGAAACTGAAGCATCCCAAGGTTTCGCGCCTGCCGCATGGTATGCCGGAAGGCATTCCCGAAGGCCCCTTCGGCGATCTGTTCCGCCATTTCTTTGGTGAACAGGGACCGGGCGGGCAGGGTCCTGGCGAACAGTTCAATGCCAAGTCGCTGGGTTCGGGTTTTATTATTTCATCCGATGGCTATGTGATGACCAATCATCACGTTATCAAGGACGCCACGGAAATTCTGGTGCGCCTGAGCGACCGTCGCGAGCTGGAAGCTACGCTGATTGGTAGTGACGAGCGCAGTGATGTCGCCTTGCTGAAGATTGATGCGGATCATCTGCCGGTGGTGAAGATCGGCAATTCCGAGAAGCTCAAGGTGGGCGAATGGGTGCTGGCCATCGGCACGCCCTTTGGCTTTGATCATTCCGCGACCGCCGGCATCGTCAGCGCCAAGGGCCGCGCCCTGCCGCGCGAGAACTATGTGCCCTTCATCCAGACCGACGTGGCCATCAATCCGGGTAATTCCGGCGGCCCGTTGTTCAACCTGGACGGCGAAGTGGTGGGCATCAATTCGCAGATCTACAGCCGTACCGGCGGCTTCATGGGCCTGTCGTTTGCCATTCCCATCGATATGGCGATGAAGGTGGTCGAGCAGCTGAAGGACAGCGGCCACGTGACGCGTGGCTGGCTGGGTGTGTTGATTCAGGATGTGACCCGTGAACTGGCCGAGTCCTTTGGTATGGACAAGCCGCGCGGTGCGCTGGTGGCCAGGGTGGTGCCGGACAGCCCGGCCGAGGCCGCCGGACTGAAGGTGGGCGATATCATCACCAAATTCAATGGCAAGACGGTGATCATGTCTTCCGATCTGCCTCCATTGGTGGGTATCACGCCGGTGGGCGAGCAGGTTGGCGTGGAGATTCTGCGCAACGGCAAGGTCAAGACCCTGTCTGTCGAGCTGGGTGAGCTGTCCGAGGACGAGCTACAGCTGGCCGGTGGCGAACCGAAAAGCGCCAAGACCAGCCGTATCAAGATCACCGTTTCCGACCTGACCGCGGAGCAGCGCAAGCGTCTGGGCATCAGTGAAAAGGGCGTGCTGGTGAATCAGGTGCTGGCCGGCCCGGCTCGCAAGGCCGGTGTGCGGCGTGGTGACGTGATCCTGATGATCAATAACGTCGAGGTCATGGACTCCGAGCAGTTCCGCGAGCTGGTGGATAATCTGCCGGCGGGAAAATCGGTGCCGATATTGGTTCAGCGTCGTGGCGGCCCGGTGTTCCTCGCCCTGAAGATCGACGAGGACTGATTCCGCCAGCGGCGTGCGTAGACTGCACGACTGACGCCCGTCCCGCTTACGTGGGGCGGGCGTTTCTGTTTCGGCCGTGTGCCAGATGAACTACAATGCGCAGCGGGCATCTCGCGTGCCCGTTTTTTTGCGCAACGATACATTCGCCACGGAGACGCAGAGGACACAGAGAATTTCAGGCTGGACTTGCGGGCCAGAGCCGGTGGCAAACCGGTTTTTGCAGATAATACGTAATGCCGACAAATCCCAATTTTGTGGCATGCGATTGCACTCTGTGTCCTCCGAGCCTCTGTGGCGAACTGAAATATTTTTTGGCTGATGACAGCCTCCCAGACCCAATGCAGGTAGCAGCGTCAATGTCCGACATGGAATACATCCGTAATTTCTCCATTATTGCCCATATCGACCACGGCAAATCGACCCTCGCGGATCGATTCATCCAGTACTGTGGCGGGCTGGAGGACCGCGAGATGTCGGAGCAGGTGCTGGACTCCATGGACCTGGAGCGCGAGCGCGGTATTACCATCAAGGCGCAGAGCGTGACGTTGCGCTACAAGTCCCGTGACGGCAATACTTACCAGCTGAATTTCATCGACACCCCGGGCCACGTCGATTTCTCTTACGAAGTATCACGCTCGCTGGCTGCCTGTGAGGGTGCGCTGCTGGTGGTGGATGCCTCGCAGGGCGTCGAGGCACAGAGTGTCGCCAACTGCTACACCGCCGTGGAGCAGGGCCTGGAGGTGGTGCCGGTGCTGAACAAGATCGACCTGCCGGCCGCCGATCCGGAACGGGTGATTCAGGAAATCGAGGACATCATCGGCGTCGAGGCCGGGGATGCCCTCCGCGTCAGCGCCAAGACCGGTATTGGCATCGAAGACCTGCTGGAGCAACTGGTGCAACGCGTCCCGGCGCCGGAGGGTGATCCGGATGCGCCACTGCAGGCGCTGATCATCGACTCCTGGTTCGACAACTACCTCGGTGTGGTGTCGCTGGTGCGTGTCATGCAGGGCACCCTGCACGCCGGCAAGAAGGTGCAGGTAATGTCCACCGGGCAGAATCATCTGATAGATCACGTCGGCATCTTCACCCCCAAGCGTCACGATCAGCCGCAGCTTTCCTGTGGCGAGGTAGGTTATGTCATCGCCGGCATCAAGGAGATCGAGGGCGCACCGGTCGGTGATACCCTGACCATGGCCGGCAAACCGGCCGAGGCACCATTGCCCGGCTTTAAGCCCATCCAGCCACAGGTGTTTGCCGGGCTCTTTCCTATCAGTGCAGAGGACTACGAAGACCTGCGCGATGCGCTGGCCAAGCTGCGCCTCAACGATGCCGCACTGTTCTACGAGCCGGAGACCTCCACCGCACTGGGGCTGGGCTTCCGCTGCGGCTTTCTCGGCATGCTGCACATGGAGATCGTGCAGGAGAGGCTGGAGCGCGAGTACGATCTCAACCTCATCACCACCGCACCGACCGTGGTCTACGAGCTGAAGACCACCAGCGGTGACGTGATGACCGTGGACAACCCGTCCAAGCTGCCGGATGCGGCGCGTATCGAGGAATTTCGCGAACCCATCATTCATGCCAGCATCCTGATGCCGCAGGAATACATCGGCAATGTCATCGGCCTGTGCGTGGAGAAGCGCGGCGTGCAGAAGAAGATGCTGTACGTAGGCAAGCAGGTGGCGTTGGACTACGAACTGCCCATGAATGAAGTGGTGATGGACTTCTTCGACCGGCTCAAATCGGTGAGCCGCGGCTATGCCTCGCTGGATTACCATTTTTTGCGTTTTCAGATCGCCGATCTGGTGCGCTTGGATATTCTCATCAACGGTGAACGCGTGGATGCGCTGGCGCTCATCGTGCACCGCGATCAGGCCCAGTACCGCGGACGCGCGCTAGTGGAAAAAATGCGCGAAATCATTCCGCGGCAGATGTTTGATGTTGCCATCCAGGCCGCCATCGGTGCGCACGTCATCGCCCGCAGCAACGTCAAGGCGCTGCGCAAGAATGTCACCGCCAAGTGTTACGGTGGCGACATCACGCGCAAGAAGAAGCTGCTGGAAAAACAGAAGGCCGGCAAGAAACGTATGAAACAGGTGGGATCGGTAGAGATTCCGCAAGAGGCCTTCCTGGCTGTTCTCAAGGTCGGTAAATAAATAAGTAAGATAGGTAAGCAATCCATGGATTTTGATTTTCCGGCCATCATGGTCACCGCCACGTTTGTTACCGGCATCATCTGGGCGCTGGATGCCTGGTTGTGGGCGCCCAAGCGCCGTGCCAGCGTCTCGGCACTGGGACAGAATGTACCCGACAGTGATGGTGCGTCACTGGATGAGGCGCGGGAGAAGCTGCTCAAGGAACCGGTGCTGGTGGAGTATTCCCGCTCGCTGTTTCCGGTGATTCTTATCGTCTTGCTACTACGCTCGTTCGTGGTGGAACCCTTTCGCATCCCCTCCGGCTCCATGATGCCGACGCTGCTGGTGGGTGATTTCATTCTCGTTAACAAGTTTGCCTACGGTATCCGCCTGCCGGTACTGGATACCAAGATCATCGCGGTCAGTGAGCCGGAGCGCGGTGATGTGGTGGTGTTCCGCTATCCCGAGAATCCCTCGATTGATTATATCAAGCGGGTCGTCGGTCTGCCCGGTGATCGCATAGGTTACTTCAACAAGCGGTTGTTCATCAATGATAAACCGGTACCGCAGACGGGTTGGGAAACCTATGTGGGCGAAGGTGCGGGCAGTGCCATGACCGGAGCCAAGGTGCGTGTTGAAAAACTGGGCGAGGTGACGCATAAAATTCTCATCGATACCAGCCGTGGTACCGTAGAGGGTGAGTTCATTGTGCCCGAGGGGCACTATTTCATGATGGGCGACAATCGTGACAACAGTAACGACAGCCGCTATTGGGGTTATGTGCCGGAGGAGAACCTTGTCGGCAAGGCCTTCATGATCTGGATGAGCTGGGATGGAGGCGTCAACTTCGGGCGCATTGGCAACGACATTGAATAAATGGCTGATAGTCCAACAGCAAACAATCACTGGAGACTTTGAGATGAAGGATTTGCATCATCAACGGGGGGTAACCGGGATCACCATGATCCTGATTGTGGCCCTGATTGCCTTTTTTTCGCTGATTGCCATTCGCTTGTTTCCCGTTTATCTGGAACATTTCAAAGTGAAGAGTCATCTTGAAAATCTGGCGACCGAAGCGGGCGCCAACAAGCTCACGGACAAGCAGATTCGCAGTACTCTGGCCAAACGCTTTGATATCGATGATGTCGAGCATGTCCGCCCTGAAGACATCTTCATCGAGCATCCAGACCGCAACACGACGATCATCGCCATTGAATATGAGGTGCGTACTACCGCCTTTGGCAACGTGGACATGGTGGTCAGCTTTGTCGATGAGGTCGAGGTAAATCCTTGAGACGCAATGTCGATGAGCTTGCCGCTACGATTGGATACCAGTTCAAGACAGCAAGCCTGCTGGAAGAGGCGCTGACTCACCGCAGCAGGGGGGCAGTGAATAACGAGCGCCTGGAATTCCTCGGTGATGCCATCCTGGGTTTTGTGGTTGCAGAGACCCTGTTTGCGCGTTTTCCCAAAGATTTTGAAGGGGTGCTCACCCGTTTCAGGGCCTCTTTGGTGAAAAAGGAAACCCTGGCAGAGCTGGCGCGCAGCTATCAGCTGGGTGACTACCTGCGACTCGGGCCGGGCGAGCTGAAAAGCGGTGGTTTTCGTCGCGACTCGATCCTGGCCGATGCCATGGAAGCGATTATTGGTGCCATTTATCTTGACAGTGATATGTCGACGGCACGCGACTTTGTGTTACGCAGCCTGGGGGGGCGTTTCGATCACCTTCAAGTGCAGAAGGATCCAAAGACGCAACTGCAGGAATTCCTGCAGGCGCGACGCCGGCCACTGCCGGAATACAGCGTGATAGCGACACACGGTACCGCTCATGATCAACACTTTGAAGTACAGTGTGTCGTCGATGGTTTGTCTGAACCTGCTCGCGGTGCGGGTAACAGCCGGCGCAAGGCAGAGCAGGCGGCGGCACAACAGGCTCTGGAGTTTCTGAGCAATACTCATGAAAAGTAATACTTATGGAAAATAAAGGATTCCGCTGCGGATTCGTGGCCATTGTGGGCCGGCCGAATGTCGGCAAGTCCACCTTGCTCAACCGTATTCTCGGTCAGAAAATCAGCATTACGGCGCACCGCCCGCAGACCACCCGACACCGCATCCTCGGTGTGAAAACCACCGATACGGCGCAGATGATCTACGTCGATACCCCCGGCATGCATCTGGGTGGCAAGCGGGCGATCAATCGCTACATGAATCGTGAGGCGACTAGCAGTATCAGCGATGTCGACGTGGTGGCATTTGTTGTCGACCGTACGCGCTGGAACGAGGAAGATCAGAACGTGCTGGAAAAGCTTGAAAACGCACGCGCGCCGGTGGTGCTGGTGGTCAATAAAATCGACGAAATAAAGAACCGGGAAGAGTTGCTGCCGCATTTGCAGGTGTTGGCCGAAAAGCGGGACTTCGCTGCGGTGATCCCCCTGTCCGCCCGTAGTGGTGAATCCGTTGATCGCCTCGAGGCCTTGTTGCAGGAGATGATGCCGACATCCGGACCGTTCTTTCCCGAGGATCAGATCACCGACCGCAGTGAGCGTTTTATGGCCGCCGAGCTGGTGCGTGAAAAACTGGTGCGTACCCTGGCGCAGGAGCTGCCGTATTCCACTACCGTGGAGATCGAAAAATTCAGCCTCGAAGAGACCACGCCGGACAAGCCGCCGGTACGCCATATTCACGCCATCATCTGGGTGGAGCGTCCGGGGCAGAAGGGCATTATCATCGGTAAACAAGGACAGCAGCTGAAGCGAATCGGTGAGCAGGCGCGCAAGGACATGGAGCGCTCCTTTGACGGCAAGGTCTTCTTGCAGTTATGGGTCAAGGTGCGTCAGGGCTGGTCCGATGACGAGCGTGCGTTGCGCAGTCTGGGTTATCAGGACAAGTAAGCGGCGTGAAGAAGTCCGCGAATGCACGCCAATAGACGCCAATGGCCAGATGTCTGTTCCAGCGGGAGCGAGCCATGCCCGCGATGGTTTTCCCGAAAACACCCATTCAACGCAAAGGTCGCAAAGACGCAAAGGACGCAGAGATTTTTTGAATTTTCTTTGCGAACTCTGCGTCTTTGCGACCTTTGCGTTTTATTGCGGTACCGGAAAAGTCTTCGCGGGCATGGCCCGACCCTACTGGCCAGGGGGTGAGTGCCGGTGTCTGTCCAGCGAGTCACACTGCAGCCTGCCTACGTGCTGCATCAACGTGCGTACCGCGACAGCAGCGCCATCGTCGAACTGTTTACCCCGGAGCACGGCCGGGTTGGGGTGGTGGCGAGGGGCATCAAGCGCCCGAAGTCACCCTGGCGTGGCCTGTTGCAACCCTTTCAGCCGCTGCTGGTCTCCTGGCGGGGGAGGGGTGAGCTGAAGACCCTGGTCGAAGTCGAGGCACAGGGCATGGCCCTGCAATTGTCTTCACAGCCGGTGGTCAGCGGCTTCTATCTCAACGAGTTACTAATGCGCCTGGTGGCGCGCTTCGATGCCCAGTTGACGCTGTTTGGCTGCTATGATGCCAGCCTGCGTGCCTTGGCGGCGGTACAGGACGATGCCGCGCTGGAGCGGGTGCTGCGCTACTTCGAACGGGACCTGCTGGCGGCGCTGGGCTATGCCCTGGTGCTGGATTGTGAGGTGGAAACGGGCCGGCCGCTGATACCGGCGCAGGTCTATGATTACCAGATCGAGCGTGGCCCGGTGGGTCTGGCCGAGGCTGAAGCGGGGCAGGGTATCGCCGTACACGGCAGCACCCTGCTGGCGATCCACCAGGCAAGTCTGTCCGACACGCAGTCGCGTCGTGAGGCCAAGCGCCTGATGCGGGTGGTACTGGCGCGCTATCTGGGCCCGAAGCCGTTGTTCAGCCGCCAGTTGCTGGTGCGTCCGGGCATGCCGAAGTAAAGACACAAAGAAAAAATAGAGAGACATCAATGAGCGAACACACCACGGATTTGCTGCTGGGCGTCAATATCGATCACGTCGCCACCCTGCGCCAGGCGCGCGGCACGCGCTACCCGGATCCCATTCAGGCCGCTATCGCCGCCGAGCAGGCGGGTGCCGATGTCGTTACTCTCCATCTACGCGAGGATCGCCGCCACATACAGGATCGCGATGTGGAGATGCTGCGCGATATTCTGCTCACGCGCATGAACCTGGAAATGGCGGTGACCGATGAAATGCTTGCCATTGCCGGACGCATCCGCCCGCAGGATTGTTGCCTGGTCCCGGAGCGGCGCGAAGAGTTGACCACCGAGGGCGGTCTCGATGTGGTTGGACAGAAAGCGCGCATGCGTGGGGCCTGTGCGCGGCTGGCGGATGCCGGCGTGCGTGTGTCCCTGTTTATCGATGCCGATGAGGCGCAGGTGGCGGCGGCGCAGGCGGTGGGTGCACCGGTGATCGAGATTCATACCGGCCACTTTGCCGATGCCGGGGGGCGTGAACAACAGCAGCGTGAGCTGGCGCGGGTGGTGCAGGCCACCCGCCAGGGCCTGGAACTGGGCCTGCAGGTGAACGCTGGCCACGGTCTCAACTACCAGAACGTGCAGGCCATTGCTGCCATCCCCGGCATCACCGAGCTGAACATCGGCCATGCCATCATCGCCCGTGCGGTGTTCTCCGGTCTTGAGGAGGCGGTGCGCGAAATGAAACGCCTGATGCGGGAGGCCGTCGCACGGTGATCTACGGCATTGGCACCGACATCGTAGGTGTGTCCCGTCTGCAGACAAACCTGGATCGCTACGGGGAGCGCTTCGCGGCGCGCATTCTTGCCGAATCGGAAATGGCCGCTTTTCGGCAGACGCAGAGTCAGGCCCATTTCCTCGCCAAGCGCTTTGCCGCCAAGGAGGCGCTGGTGAAGGCATTGGGCACCGGATTTCGTGACGGTCTGAGTCTACGTGACATCGCCGTGGCCAATGATGCACTGGGTAAACCGATGCTGGTATTGAGCGACAAACTGCTCGATCGCCTGCATTCCCGGGGTGTCACACAGCAGCATCTCAGCCTCACGGATGAGCGGGAATATGCGGTGGCCTTCGTTATTCTGGAGTGCCCGTAGGGTATTTTTACCGGTGGATGGAAAACAGGCCAAAGAGGCTTGTGTTTCTCACTGGTTTAGGTAGAATGCGCAGCCTCGGTTGCGGGGTGGAGCAGTCCGGTAGCTCGTCGGGCTCATAACCCGAAGGTCGTAGGTTCAAATCCTGCCCCCGCTACCAACCGAATTTTGTAGTGTGTTAGTGGAGGCCCGACGAGATCGGGCTCAGCTTTCATCCGGCGCAGCCGCTGAAGGTCGTAGGTTCAAATCCTGCCCCCGCTACCAACCGAATTTTGTAGTGTGTTAGTGGAGGCCCGACGAGATCGGGCTCAGCTTTCATCCGGCGCAGCCGCTGAAGGTCGTAGGTTCAAATCCTG
>CAJVYS010000103.1 GCA_913009875.1 uncultured Gammaproteobacteria bacterium
CTCTTTCCCTACACGACGCTCTTCCGATCTATGCTGCCGCCAGCCAGATACAGCACGGCCAACGCGGCCATGAACGATACCGGGATGCCCACGCTGACCCAGAGAGCGACACGGCGGTTGAGAAACAGCAGCAGGATGCCGACCACCAGCAGTAGACCGCCCCCGCCGTTGATGAGCAACAGGTTGATGCGTTCACTGATCAACTGCCATATTTCGTCGTAGACACGTAATTGAATATTGGGTGGCAGGGTGGGACGGGTTTTCTCCAGCCAGTCCTCCAGTATGCGGGCGGAGCCGAGTGAGGCGGCCGATTCGGCGCGGAACAGGCGCAGTTCCACGGCCGCTTCGCCATCGACGCTCAGGGTGGTCTGGCCCTCGATGGGGCGGCGCTGGAGGGTGGCGATGTCCTGCAGTGTAATGAGACGCCCGTCGGCATCGCTAATCAACGGCAGCTGTTCCAGGCCAGTGATGTCACGGCGTTGTTCGAGGGCACGTAGCTGGCGGGCGATGTCATCGCGGCCGACGGAGCCAGCCGGCAGGTCGCGGCTTTGCTTCTGGATCTGATTGCTGATTTGCTCCAGCGTCATGTCCAGTTCCAACAGGCGCTCGGGGGGCACCTGAATGGCGATTTCCTCCTTCGGCAGCCCATTGATCTCGATCTTGGAAATACCGCGCGTCAGCAGCTCATCACGCATCTGCTCGGCCAGGGGACGCAGTTCTTGCCGGTCGTGGGTGCCGCTGAGCAGCAGGCGGGCCACGGGTTCGTAGCGGACGATGCGACTGACCTCCGGTTTTTCCACATCCTCCGGCAGGTTGCGCGCCAGGGCGATGACGCCATTGACCTGCTCCAACGCCGTGCTCATGTCGGTACCATCATCGTATTCCAGGCTGAGTGCGGCGATACCCATGGCTGAGGTGGAGGTGATGCTGTGTAAGTTATCAAGGCTGCGTAGTGCCTGTTCCAGCGGTGTTGTAATGCCTCGTTCGACATCCTCGGCGCTGGCACCGCTCCAGGCGATGCGCACGGTGATGATATCCAGATCGAAATTGGGGAAAAACTGGGTGTTGAGTTTGGCCAGGGCCCAGCTGCCGGCGAGAACCATCAGCGCCATGAGCAGGTTTGCGGCGACGCGATGGCGTGCAAACAGCTGTATCAGGCCGCCCGGGTTATTGCTCATCGAGGTCACTCACTCAGGGTGTTCGGGGTCGACGTGCGTTGCTCACGCACCTTCAGGCCTTCGACGGCATTGGGCAGCTGGGTGGTGACGATGAGACTGCCCGGTGTGATGCTGGCGCTGCGTACCAGTAGCCAGTTTGTACTTTCGGTGGCTGGCATAGTATCGAGGGGCGGGCCAGGGCGGTTGTCGAGTGTTTCACCGAGACGTTCGACCCGGTGGCGCTTCAGTCGGCCATCGCTGATGGTATAGAGGCGGTTATTGCTGTACAAGGCCTCGCGGGGCAAGGCGAGGCTGTTGTCGACCGCCGGCAGCTGGAGTTGCAGCGACACGATGTCGCCGATGGCCAGATCCGCGGCTGGGGCCTTCAACTCGAACAGCCCATCGCGTCCACCGCGGCCGGGCTTTATGTCGCCGGCGAGGCGGGTGAGTTGCAATGCCAACCTCTGCTGAGTGCCCGTGCGGGCCTGCGCGGTGAGCGGGTGGCCACTATTCAGCGCCGTTTCGACGGTGGCCAGCTTGGCATTGGGGATTTGTGCGCGGACTTGCAGTGCGTCCAGCGCGTAGAGTTCCACCAGCACGTCGCCGGGCCGTGTGCGATTGCCGGGTGAGGCGGGCACTCGGGTGATGCGGGCGTCAAAGGGCGCGCGGAGCAGGCTGCGTTCAACATCGAGTTTGGCAAGTGCCTGCAGCGACTCAGCCTTTTTCAGTTGCGCCTGCAGGCGAGCCAGCCGTGCTTCGTGATCCTGCACGGCGAGCTGGCGCTGGGCTACGGCAATATCCTGGCGCAATTTAACCTGCTGGGCTTCGTCGATGCGTGCCTGGGCGGCGAGCTTGTCCGCCTTGAGGCGTTGTGCACGCTCTACTTCCTGTTGGGCGAGGGCTTGCAGCCTGCGTTCACTCTCCAATATGTGCCGGTCACTGTCGAAGCGATGCTCTTCACTGGCGATCAGGGCGCGGATTTCCGTCAGCTCCGCGCTGCGCTGCTTCAGGCGCAGCTGCGCGTCCCGTTCGTCCAGGCGCACCAGGGGCTGTCCCTTGCTCACCCGCTCGCCCTCTTCGCAGAGGATATCGACGACCTCCGTGCTCAGGGAGGAGGTCAGCCGACTTGAGCGTGCCGATTCGATGCGGCCATACAGGGTAATGACGGGGAAGTGTCGTGCGGGGGCCGCGGTCTGCGTGGCGACCACCCAGACCTTTTCTTCACTCTCCGGTGGCGGCGCCTGGGGTTTTGTGGCGACCAGCAGAATGGCACCGCCGATGGCGAGGCCCAGTATCAGTAGCAGGGGCACGGTTCTCTTCAGGACGGATCGTCCATTTTGCATGCAGATAACTCCCGAGGCGGTCTGCGGGGAGCATAGCAAAAAAGTGGTCCTGAGGTGTGAGGTGTTGCGTGGGTTTGGGCTGTTTTGTGACTGTGTGGGTGGAAGGGTGGATCAGCTTGCAGTGTGGAGAGGGATCTGCTGAGATAGCAATCCATCGACATAGGCTGCTGGCTGTGGCTGTCGGTTTTGCAGGGAATTGAAAACGGCGAGGATGACGCACGCTTTTTTGCCCGTAACCAGCAGACCTGTACTTGATGTTCCGTGAGTTACGCAGACAATGTCATTGGCCTTGAGATGCTGTGTTTTCGTATGGGTCTGACGACTTGAGAGCCAGCCGCGTGGCCACCAGCTGTGTCGGGAAGGTGTTTCCGGTTGTCCGAAGGTTTCGGCTGATCCGGAGAGGATCAGGAACATGCCCAGATAACCGGGCTGGGTGGTGAGACGAATGCTGTTTTTTGCCGGGATGCTGACGAGGTGGGCGTGCAGTTGACGGGATGCCGTGAGTGTTGACCAGTCAGGACCGGTGAGCTGTGGTGTTTTCCTGCGCGCATCTGTGATTAGTTGTCGGTATTCGTTATCCTGCAACAGGGCGCGATGCAGCAGGCGCAGATTGTCCCGGCTGATGGCGCCGGAATTGGCGGTGTTGTGGACTCCGTAGCGGCGGAGAAATTCCATGCCCGCAGCGAATTCCCGCCATGCCGCGGGTATCTCCTTTTTCTGCTCGATAGGCATCATGATGGCAGCTTCCTGTCTGAGGTGTGTCTGTTTTGACATATTGCTGTTCATGGCTAACTGTGCAAGGATTCCGCGAAATCTTGAGGGGTAGTCTGCCTTGTATGGGTAGACATCCGTGTCTCTCCCTCTGCCGTCCCTAGACAACTAAAAGCATAGGCGCTGTGGGATGGTGTCACCAGGTAATATTCACGCTTTTTTTTGTGATATTTTCACGTTTATCAACACTACTGTTTTATTGGTCGTCGAAAAGGGATGTCGACATGGGAATGGGTGCAATGAATATAAAGAATATTTCGTTGTTTGAGGGGTTGCCTGATGAGGATTTACAGGCAATTTCGGATTTGGCGGTGACACGCCACTACGCAAAGAATACGCTGGTCATCTGCGAAGGGGATCGTTCTGATTCGCTGTATATTGTGCTGTCGGGCAAGGTGAAGGTGTTCCTCAATGATGAGGAAGGCAAAGAGGTGACGCTCAATATCCAGGGCGAAGGGGAATACTTCGGTGAGTTGGCCATGCTGGATGATGCGCCACGCTCGGCCACGGTGATGACGCTGGAAGAAACCCGCTTGGCGGTGGTGTCCAAATCTGCCTTCGATGAGTGTCTGGCAAGCAATCCCAAGATTGCTCTGACCGTGATTCGTGGGCTGGCGCGCCGTCTGCGTGAGCTGACCGAGAATGTGCGCAGCCTGGCATTGATGGATGTTTACGGGCGCGTCGCCCATACCTTGCTGGATCTGGCCGAAGAGCGCGACGGCAAACTGGTGGTGACTCAGCGCCTGACCCAGCGCGATATCGCCAGCATGGTGGGGGCCTCGCGCGAGATGGTCAGCCGTATCCTGAGGGATCTCACCGTCGGCGGTTATATCAGCAGCAAGAACAAGGTCATTACCATCAATGAGCGCCTGCCTTCGGCCTGGTAGGCCGAATCTCCTGCATGGGTACAGTTATCTATCAGGGCCGTGCTCTTACACTGAATGAAGAGAGTGTGACCTTTCCCGATGGCCAGCAGGAAGTGCTGGAAATTGTCCGTCATCCCGGTGGTGCCGGGGCGTTGGCGCTGGATGAGGAGGGCCGTGTGTGCCTGATTCGTCAGTACCGTTATGCGGTCGATGGCTGGCTGTGGGAGATTCCCGCCGGCCGGCTGGAGGTGGATGAGGCGGCGCAGCTTTGTGCCCAGCGGGAGCTGGGTGAAGAGGCCGGTCTGCGGGCCGGACACTGGCAGTCGCTCGCCACCTTGCTGCCGTCACCCGGCATCTGTGACGAACGCATTTACCTGTTTCTTGCCCGCGATCTGTCCCCGGTACCCACCGCCCATGAGAGCGGTGAATATATCGAAATCCACTGGTTACCCCTGAATGATGCACTGGCGAAGGTCTGCACGGGTGAGATCGTTGATGCCAAGACGGTGATTGCCCTGCAGCACGCGCGTTTGTGCGCCGGGGAGTAAGGCTGGATGGTCACGACACAGACTCCCACCGAGGGTGATTTTTGCACCTACGATCAATGCTGGCTGGATCAGCTGGCGGAAAAAAATCCGGCTATTGATGTTTCACTCCTGGGGCGGGCGCTGAGCCTGGCGCGTCAGCAAGGGGCTGGTGAGGATGTGGTGAACCGCGCGCGCGCGGTGGTGGATATCCTCACCACCCTGCAGATGGATATCGACACCCTGGTGGCCGGCTTCATTTGCAGTCTGGGTGAAGACGATCTGTCTTCCGATGATGTGCGCGCGGCCTTCACGGGTGCGGTGGCCGAGCTGGTGGACGGGGTGCGCAAGATGCGCATCGTCGATGAATTCCATCAGCGGTCGCAGAACGGCGATGCGCACCACCTGGAAGGGCTGCGCAAGCTGCTGCTGGGCATGGCCGAGGATGTGCGGGTGGTGTTCGTGAAGCTGGCCGAGCGGGTGCGGATCATGCGCGAGCTCAAGCACCGGCCGGAAGGCGAGCGCCGCCGGGTGGCGCAGGAGACCATGGACATCTTTGCGCCGCTGGCCAATCGTCTGGGTATCTGGCAGCTGAAGTGGGAACTGGAAGACCTCAGTTTCCGTTTTCTGCAGCCAGAGACCTACATGCGCGTGGCGAAGTTGCTGGACGAAAGGCGCGTTGACCGTGAACGCTATATCAACTTGGTGCTGGAGCAGCTCCGCACCGAGCTGAGCCGCGCCGGTATTCACGGCGAGGTCGCCGGGCGTCCCAAGCATATCTACAGTATCTGGCGAAAGATGTCCGGCAAGTCCGTGGATTTCAAGGAATTATTTGATGTCCGCGCCGCCCGCGTTCTGGTCGATACGGTGGCCGATTGCTACGCTGTGCTGGGTTTGATGCACAGTTGCTGGCAGCCTATCCGCAGTGAATTCGACGACTACATCGCCTCTCCCAAGGAGAACATGTACCAGTCCCTGCATACCGCCGTGGTGGGCCCCGAGGGCAAGACGCTGGAGATCCAGATCCGCACCTTCGAGATGCACCAGCATTCCGAATACGGCGTCGCCGCCCACTGGGGCTACAAGGAGGGCGGGCAGCAGGATGCGCAGTATGGCGAAAAGATCGCCTGGCTACGGCAGATCCTCGAATGGAAGGACGAGGAGCGCGACGCCGGCGATTTCATCGACCGCTTCAAGTCTGAGGTGTTTCAGGATCGCGTCTATGTGCTGACCCCGAACGGCAAGGTGGTGGATCTGCCGCGCGGGGCGACGCCACTGGACTTTGCCTATCATATCCACACCGATGTCGGCCATCGTTTCCGTGGCGCCAAGGTCAACGGCCGCATCGTACCCATAGGCTATGAGCTGCAGAATGGCGAGCAGGTGGAGGTGCTGACCTCCCGGCAGGCTTCACCCAGCCGCGACTGGCTCAACCCACATCTGGGTTATCTGAAAAGCTCGCGTGCACGCGCCAAAGTGCGCAGTTGGTTCCGGCTGCAGGATTTTGATCGCAACGTGAGCGATGGACGCTCGTTGCTGGATCGGGAACTTCACCGCCTGTCGGTGACGGATCTGAATCTGGAGCAACTGGCAAAGCGCTTTAAGTATGGAAATCTGGATGACTTCCTCGCCGCCCTGGGTTGTGGTGATATCACCAGCGCGCAGATCGCCGGTGCGGTCAATGAACAGGTGCTGCCGTCGGCCACGGAGATCCCGCCGCCGGTAGCACGCAAGTCGAAAGTGGTCGGTGGCGGTGACGTGCATGTAATGGGTGTGGGTGACCTGATGACCCACATGGCGCGTTGCTGCAAGCCGGTTCCCTTTGATGCCATCGTCGGTTATATCACCCGTGGCCGTGGCGTCACCATTCACCGCCGTGACTGCCCCAATCTGCTGCGCCTGCAGCAGGCGCAGCAGGAACGTCTGCTGGAGGTGGACTGGTCACAGAATACTCAAAACACCTATCCGGTGGAGATTCTGGTGCATGCCTACGATCGCCAGGGTCTGCTGCGCGACATAACCGAGATCCTCAGTAATGAACGGCTCAACGTGATGGGCGTGAATACGCTCACGGATCGACGTACCCACATTGCTGACATGACCCTGTCGCTGGATGTGCACGATGTCACCCAACTCAGCGGTGTACTCGCAAAGGTTGAGCAGCTGCCGAACGTGATCGAGGTGCGGAGGAAATCTTCGTGAGGAATCACTTTCCCCGCTGTTTATTCGCAGCGGCGGTGGCGCTATTATGTGTAAATTCAATGGTAGAGGCTGTTGATGTGGGGCAGGATTCCGATGTCCTGCCGGACATCGAGGAGGTGCTCGATGACAACACCGGCCCGACCCACGTTGACTCCTCCTAAACGCTCTTGACCCGACAGCTCCCAAAACCCTGACGGTGTATGGTAATCTACGCCGGCAAACGCTGCCGGGCGGCATATTACCGCACGGCACTATCTTTTATTACTGACTCTTTTATTTATTCCAAATTCAAAATACTACAGGCAAGCATGGGGATCGCTCGTATGTCGTCAATCGAAACTGAAATTTCACCCAGACAAGGCAGTTATTCCCGAGAGGAATTGCTCAGCTGCGGTCGGGGTGAGCTATTTGGCGAAGGCAATGCCCAGTTGCCGTTGCCGCCTATGTTGATGTGTGATCATATCTCCCGCATCGCCGATACCGGTGGTACCTATGGCAAGGGTGAAATCATCGCCGAGCTGGATATCACGCCAGACCTGTGGTTTTTCGCGTGCCACTTCGAGGGTGACCCGGTGATGCCCGGGTGTCTGGGCATCGATGCCATGTGGCAGCTGGTGGGTTTCTTCCTCGGCTGGAGTGGTGGTCCGGGACGTGGACGAGCACTCGGCGCCGGTGAGGTGAAATTTACCGGGCAGGTGACGCCAGCCAACAAAATGGTGACCTATCGTATCAATATGAAGCGCGTCATCATGCGTAAGCTGGTGATGGGTATTGCCGATGCGGTAATGGAAGTCGATGGCCGGGAAATCTATTCTGCAAAGGATTTGCGGGTCGGCCTGTTTACCTCTACTGAAAATTTCTGAGGAAGCGAGGAAAGCATTGTGAGACGCGTTGTAATCACTGGTCTGGGCATCGTATCCAGCATCGGAAATAATAAGCAGGAAGTGTTGGACTCGTTGCGTGAAGGGCGTTCCGGTATCGAATTCAGTCAGGAATATGCCGATCTTGGTTTCCGCAGCCAAGTGCATGGCCCGGTGCGCCTGAACACCGAGGAGCTCATCGACCGTAAGCTGCGCCGCTTCATGGGTGATGCAGCGGCGTTCAATTACCTCGCCATGGCGCAGGCCATCGAAGATGCCGGCCTGAGCGGGGAGCAGGTGTCCAATCCGCGCAGCGGTCTGGTGGTCGGTTCCGGCGGCGCCTCCAATGAAAACGTGGTGTTGGCCGCCGATTTGCTGCGTTCCAAAGGCGTGCGCAAGGTCGGGCCATTCATGGTGCCGCGTACGATGGGCAGCACCACCTCCGCCTGTCTGGGCACCGCCTTCAAAATCAAGGGCGTGAGCTATTCCATTAGTTCCGCCTGTTCCACCAGCGCACACTGCATCGGCAACGGCATGGAACTGATCCAGCTGGGTAAGCAGGACATCATCTTTGCCGGCGGCGGCGAGGAGCTGCACTGGAGCCAGTCGGTGTTGTTCGATGCCATGGGCGCCATGTCATCCAAGTACAACGACACCCCGGACAAGGCCTCACGGGCCTTCGATGCCCATCGTGATGGCTTTGTGATTGCCGGCGGCGGTGGTCTGCTGGTGCTGGAAGAACTGGAGCACGCCAAGGCACGCGGCGCGAAGATTTACGCCGAGCTGGTGGGCTATGGTGCGACCTGTGATGGCCACGATATGGTGCAGCCCTCCGGCGAGGGCGCGGTGCGTTGCATGCAGCAGGCGCTGGCCACGGTAGACAGCAAGGTCGATTATATCAATGCCCATGGCACCAGCACGCCGGTGGGTGATACCAAGGAGCTGGGCGCGCTGCGCGAGGTGTTTGGCGATGACGTACCACACATCAATTCCACCAAGTCGCTGACCGGCCACGCCCTGGGCGCAGCGGGCGTCAACGAAGCCATCTACTCTATTTTGATGATGGAGAATGATTTCGTTGCCGCCTCGGCGAATATCGAGACCATTGACCCCGTGGCGGCGGACTTTCCCATTGCCCGTGAGCGCATCGACAATGCCGGCCTGAATACGGTGATGTCCAACAGCTTCGGCTTTGGCGGCACCAATGCCTGCCTCGTCTTCCAGCACTACAGCTAGCGCCAGCGTGAGCGGGGAGCCGAGCATCAATCTGGGTAAGTCCAAGGGGCGCAGAATCCTCGACCGGGTTGAGGGTTTCGCCACCAGCGTCGGTCCCGAGGCGATTTTTCGGGGCTCCATCGGGGGCGCGGGTCACTGCATCGTCTATGGGTGCGTCGAGGGTGACTGCGACATCGATGGTACCCTGGTGGTCGCCGAGGGCGGTCGTTGGGTCGGCGAGGTTGTTGCCAACAATGTGCTCATCGCCGGGCAGGTGGAGGGCAGCCTGACGGCGCGCGAGAAGATGGAAATCATCTCCACTGCGCGCATCCACGGCAAGCTCACCAGTCGGGTCATCGCCATTGCCGAAGGTGCCGTTCACGACGGCGAACTGCAAATGGGCGATGTGACTCGTTTTGCCGATCGGCGTGATGCAGAGCCTAGGGGGTGTTAACAATTATTTTGATAGCCCTGCCAGCACTCATTTTTTATCCAGCAAGGCGGAGCGAGTGCGGTGTGGTTGTTCCACATAAACGAGCGACAACGCCGCTGGATGAAAAATGAGCACTGGCCCTTTGGGTTGCGCCTGAAAAAGCGCCATACTGCGTTGCCTACAGGGATGTAGGCAAGGGGCGCTAGCAGGACGCGGTAGCTTTGTTCGTCGCTCATTTGGAACCACCAAACATCTCTCCTCACGCCTTGTCTGGCGCTTTTTCAGGCGCAACAGGACTGTCAAAATAATTGTTAACACCCCCTTACTGGATTAACCCTTCCGTTTCATGCTGACCACCACCCGCCAGCAACTTCTCAAGGATATACTCTCCCAGCCCACCGCCCCCTTCCGGGAGGTGCATGTGCTGCGCTGTGTCACCGCGCACCTGCAGCGTGCTGGCGTGCCCTGTTTCGAGGATCCATCGGGCAATCTGATCGTCGGTGTTGATTCACGCGCAGCCTATCGCCGCCTGCTGCGGGAAAGGTCCGAACAGCCGGTGCGCCTGTTTATTGCCCACATGGATCATCCGGGATTTCACGGTGTGCGCTGGCTCGATGAAATGCGCCTCGCCGTGAAATGGCTGGGGGGCTCGCCTGTCAAGCATGTGGCCGGGGCCGAGGTCTGGCTGTCTGATGGGGAGGGGGTGCTGGGAGAGGGGCGGTTGAGGAAGGTCAAGTTGCTCAAACAGGGCTGGGCGATGGACAGTGCCGTGGTTCAGTTCAGCAGTGAACTGGCGTGCCACCTGCCGGCAAGGCAGTTGTTCGGTGGCCTGCAATTCCGGGCACCTTACTGGCGTAGCGGCAAGCGCATCTATGCCCGTGCTGTCGATGATCTGGCCGGGGTGTTTGCGATTGTCTCCACGGCCATTGATCTGTTCAAACGTGGCAAGGCCAGTCAGCCACCCTTTCTGGGCCTGTTAACGCGGGCGGAGGAAGTGGGCTTTGTCGGTGCCGTGCGGCACTTCGACCTGGGGTGGCTGGATGAGCGACGCCGCCCATTGGTGTGTGTCAGCCTGGAGGCCTCGCGGACGCTGCCCGGTGCGCGCATCGGCAAGGGGCCGGTCGTGCGCCTGGGAGATCGGCGTACAACCTTCGACCCGGGGGGTATGCGCCTGCTCTCGGATCTGGCGCAAAGGTTGCTGCCGGACAGGCACCAGCGACGCATCATGGATGGCGGCTCCTGTGAGGCAACCGCCGCCACGGCCTGGGGTATTCCCACCATCGGCCTGACCCTGCCACTAGGCAACTATCACAACCAATGCTTCGACGGTGGCATGGATTGTCCCAAGGCACAGGGTCCGGCACCTGAATTTGTCCACCGTGATGATATCGACGGGCTGCTGCGTCTATGCCGTGGATTGATGCGCCCAGGCCTTACATGGCAGGCGCCCTGGGCCGAGACTCAGGCCCGCTTGCGCAAGAACACGCAGCGATTTAAAGGTTATACCTGAGTAATTTAGTCGTGTTCAGTGCATGTTCAGTTTTTGCGGAGTACCTTCGCGGTATTGTGGAAATTTTGCCTGTGGAGGGTAAGTAATGAAAAAGGTTTTGATCGCATTGGGTTTGGTTTCCATAGCCATCTCGGGTTCCGCAATGGCTGATCTGGCCTTGGCCAAAAAGAGCGGTTGCATGGCTTGCCACAGTGTTGATAAAAAGATCGTTGGCCCATCCTGGAAAGAGGTTGCTGCCAAATACAAGGACGATGCCGATGCCAGGGCCAAGCTGGCCGTCAAGATCAAGAAGGGCGGTAAGGGCGTCTGGGGCTCTGCTCCCATGCCTCCATACTCACCGCGTGTTTCCGATGCCAATATTGAGAAGCTGGTCGATTTCATCATGACCCTTTAATGCTGTTTTGCGCGGGACAAGGAAATGGCGCTCCAGACCCCCTGGGCGCCTGTCCCATATCTTCACGTTTGAACGCACGTCCCGTGTCAGACGGGTGGCAGTCCACCCGGATGACATTTCCTCTTTGCATTTCAATGCAATGGCGCTAATCTAGCAGGGATGCGTCACCTTTCAGAGTTAACGATTTTCATCCCTGCCTATCCGGCTGTCCCTCAAGAGATTTAGTGCTATGCGTGTCTTGGTTGTCGAAGACGAATTGCGTTTGCGTGAAGAACTTGCCACCCGTTTGCGGCAAGAAGGTTTCGTTGTGGATCAGGCTGCCGATGGTGAGGAGGGACAATACCTGGGGCGTGAATATCCCATTGATGTGGGTGTGGTGGATCTGGGTTTGCCCAAGCTGTCCGGCATCGATCTGATTCGCCATTTGCGCAGTGAAGGCAAGGCATTCCCGATCCTGATTCTCACTGCCCGGGATCGCTGGCAGGATAAGGTCGAAGGTCTCGAGGCCGGCGGCGATGACTATTTGGTCAAGCCTTTCCACATGGAGGAATTGCTGGCGCGTCTCAAGGCGCTCATGCGCAGGTCTGCCGGCTGGACCCAGTCAGAGCTGATTTTCGGTTCGCTGCATGTTGATATTGGCACTCAGCAGGTGATTGTCGATGAAAAGTCCATCGAACTGACCGCCTATGAGTATCGGGTGCTGGAGTATCTGGTATTGCGCGCGGGTCAGGTGGTGTCCAAGTCTGAACTCACCGAGCACATCTATGATCAGGACTTTGACCGTGACAGCAATGTCATCGAGGTCTTTATTGGCCGTCTGCGCCGCAAGCTTGATCCTGACGGCGCCCTGAATGTCATAGAAACCCTGCGTGGCAGGGGCTATCGGTTTGCCCTGACGCCGACCTCTGAGAACCGCAACGCCTGATGCCCCTTTCCCTGAATACCCGCGTGCTGATTGCGGCCAGTGCGGTGCTCTTCAGTTTCTTTGGGCTGGCCGAGATTACCCTCGAAAAAATCTATCACGACAGCATTGAACAGGACATGGAAGAGCGCATGTTCGGGCATGTTTATGCCCTGATTTCCGCGGCTGAGATGGGTGATAGATCGGAAGAGCGTCGTGTAGGGAAAGAGTGTAGATCTCGGTGGTCGCCGTATCATTAAAAAAAAAAAAAATAAAAAACGAAAAGAAAAAAAAAGCAAAAAAACAAAGATGTAATACGAACGTCAGGTAGTGCTA
>CAJVYS010000104.1 GCA_913009875.1 uncultured Gammaproteobacteria bacterium
CCCAGAGCCCGGTCTTTAAGGTGCGCCGAAAACGTCGCAATTGCGGGGTGACACCGGTCAGCAGGAGGCGGCTGATTTGCTGCCAGAGTGGTGCTTGTGATTTGCCAAGAAGGCCACTTTCGTAAAGTTCGCGACAGGCGGATCGCCGTATCTTGCCGCTGGAGGTTTTGAGCACGGTATTGGGCCGGGCCAGGACAATGTTGTCTGCCGGCCCACCGATAAGTTTGCTAGCGACAGTGTTGATTTGTTGGCGGAGTTGGTTGAGTTCGGCAACATCTTTTTTGCGTGTTTCCGCCAACACCACGAGACGCTCGGTGCCAGTATTGGGATCGGTGGCACCGAACACGGCTACGCGACCTTTACGAATATTTGGGATCTCGCCGACGGCTTCTTCCAATTCGTGAGGGTAGAGATTGCGTCCGGCACGAATGATAATGTCCTTGGTTCGCCCCGTGACATACAGATCCCCTTCACTGATATAGGCAAGATCCCCTGAGTTGAGCCAATCACCGTCGAATAGCTTTTGCGTGGCCTCCGGGTTGTGCAGATAACCGCTGGTGGCGGAAGGGCCGCGAAACTGGAGACGCCCTTCCTGGCGGTCGGGCAGTTCATTGCTCTGGGTATCGACGATGCGCATTTCATGCCCGGCCACAACCTGCCCACAGGCAACAAAACGCAAGGCGTTTGCCTCATCGTCTGCGGCTGAAATGGCTTTCCCCGTTTGAGCAAAGGTCTGGCGCTGAATGCGGTCGATACGCACTCCCTGTCCAATGGGCGGAAAGGCCAGCCCGACGCTACATTCGGCGAGCCCGTAAACGGGCATCATGGCATTGGCAGAAAATCCAAATTGAGCAAAACGCTGGGGAAATTGAATCACCGTCTCGGGGCTCACGGCCTCTGCACCATTGAATGCGGCGCGCCAGGAACTGAGATCGAGTCCTTCCAGATCACTATCTTGTAAACGGCTCAGACACAACTCATAACCGAAATTAGGGGCTGCGGAAAGGGTACCGCGGTAACGGTGTATGGCCTGAAGCCAGCGTTGGGGCCGGGCGAGAAAGGCAAGGGGCGACATGATGACCAACAGGGCGGCGTAGTACAGGCTACCCAGCCAGGCGCCGATGAGCCCCATGTCATGATAGAGAGGTAACCAGCTGACAAACACGTCGCTGGAATTGGCGTGTACCCTTTCTCCCATAACGCGGATATTGGCCAGTAGGTTGGCGTGCGTCAGCACCACCCCTTTAGGATTACCGGTGCTACCCGAGGTGTATTGTAAAAAAGCCGTATCTTGAGGAGATATGACGGGTCGTTGGTAGTCTCCACCCACGGCCAGCAGCTCGTCCACGGTGACAATGTGGTGCAATGTTTCCAACTGTGCTTTCAGTAGCCGTGCCACCTGTTTGGCCTTGCTGACGGTGATCAGGGTGACCGCCCGACAGTTGCTCAAAATGCCGGTGTGGCGACGCAAATGGTCTTCCAATTGGCTGGGGCGAGTTGGGGGATAGATGGGAACGGGAATACAACCGGCCAGCAGGATGCCAAAAAAGGTGTCAAAGTATTCGCCGCCGGTAGGCAGCATAATGGCCACGGCCTCGCCCGGTTGCAGTCCCTGCCGCTGGAGACTTCCCGCCAGGGCTCGGGCGCCGTCATAGAGACGTTGGTAATCGAACACCTCTCCGTCACCTTCATCGTTATAAAGCTGGATATGGGGACGTTGTGGATGGGCGTGGACGTGCCACTCCAGCACCTCTACCAGGGTTTGTGCCCGGCCTGGATTGGCGGCAGTCTCCATGCGTTCAAGGGGTGTGACCTCCGTTATTGGGAGAGGTATGGCTTGGCCGTTGGTTTTCGACGCGGCTTTGGAGAGTTCGCGAATGAGATCCCTGGGGGTTTCCACCTCGTTGAAGATGTGTTCGGGCAGGGCCAGACCAAAGCGGCGCTCGATACGGGCCAGCAATTCAACACGCGCCAAACTGTCAAGGCCGATATCCCGTTCCAGAGAGTCATCCAGGTGGATGGCTTGAGAGACGGTTCCCGATTGTATTTCCGCCAGGAGGGATTTTATCTCCTCGAGCAAAGGCGCCCAATAATCTGATGCCAGTCTGTCAGTTTCTGGGCCAGAACCTTTCACAGTGTTCATGCTTTGCTCCTGGTGTTTTTCCACGATTGTCCAAGACGTGGCAACGCAGAAGATTGATGGAGCTATACGTCAAGAGATCCCTGAATTATTCAGAGGTTCCTTGAGTATGGTGTATTCTCGACCATTGTGCCTGCCTTCCTTTGCCTCAAACCCAAGCAGTTCAGTGAGATTACCCCGTCTCTCGGCGGCTTCAACAGTAACTCACGTCTCCATCGCGGGGGGCAATTCATGGCCTGGTCGGACTTGAACTATTTCTGACCGGATACGGCTGGATTGTCCCCCCATTGCGCCCCGGAATCAGGCATCGTTGATATCGACTGAATCAGCCTGCCGAAGCTACGTGCCCGGGACATGAGGCTATCCACGGTGATGGTTAAAGCAGGGGTGATTGGGCAGCCAGCCTCCTTTATTGCCCGAGCGGTCCAAACATTGCAGGTATTAAACAGATGGTAGGTTTCAGTGGAGAGATACATTTGACTAACGCCGTAGAGACCAGGCCCCAAAGGAATATTTTTACCTGCCGCGCCCTTGGCAAAACTGGCCGAGATATGACGGCTCAGCCTTTCAAAACCGGGCTCGCTCAGTTGGATCTCAATGATCTCGCTATGGGGAAAGTAGGCCAAAACGGAGCCGTCGAAAGCAACAATATGCAAGACGCTCTCTGTCGGCAACAAAGCCGCCTTGAGGGTGATCCCCCAATGGGGATCCGGCGTCTGATAATAATCCCTGTCGCCCCAGCCCACTTCCAGGAATTTGCTCATGGGAAGCTCGGGCCAAACGGCATCAGGGATATCAGAGCGCTTGACGACAATCCCGGCATGCCAGCCATGGCTGACCAAGTAAACGATTTTAGCCGACTCATTCGGCCCGGGCAGGCAAGCCGCCCTTTCTCCAGACCCGGCACATGCGCTGCAAGTCATGCAGATAAACCATACCTGGAGCCATCTTGGTCTCATGCTCAAAATTATGCGCACGGCGCACATATACCTCTGCCCGTAGCATGCGCCATGCGCACGATGCCTTCTCTCTCCCGGGTAAATTTAGCGGAAAAGTAGCCAGGTGTCTGAAGGGAGCACATGAAAAGTCTGTATACGCCACGCCAAACAGTCTGACTTTTGGAGGCACCCCAAAAGAAATTCTCTAGAAATTCATGCAGATACAGAAGGTTGATATAGTATTTTCTTGCCCACCCCAAGACACTTTTCCTTCGTTGATCATTTTCGTACGCCAAAGCAAAAAACATCCTTAGAACAAACATCGATACAACGGCCGCAATTTGTACACATACCGCTTTTAATCACCGGACTGCGCTGTCCTTTTTTCCCTTTAAGCGCGGGTCGAATGACTTGCGGCTCCGGGCAAACATCAAAACAATCCATGCAATCATTACACTGCTCACGCTTCGCTGCGACCACGCGTGTCAAACTCACCTGACCAATCAACCCATAAAAAGCCCCAACTGGACACAGATGTCCACACCAACCTCGGTGACTCACCAACAGATCAAATAAAAAGATGGCAACAATCACTCCCCACCCCAAGCCCAAGCCAAACACCAGGCCACGAAAAATAATGGAAACAGGATTTACCAACTCCCACACCAAGGAGCCTGTTATAAACGCCAGGATCAAAGTCATCCCCAACAACCAATAACGCGTTCTCCGTGAATAATGCACACGTGCCTTAATACCCAAACGATGCTGCAACCAACTGGCGGTATCGGTCACAATATTTACCGGGCAAACCCATGAGCAATAAACGCGCCCACTGAGCAAAACATAAAATATCAACACAATAGCTGCACCCAACAAGGCTGCCGTCTCAGGAGCATGACCTGTGAGCACAACCTGCAACATCAAATAAGGATCACTTAACGGCACCGTATCTAAAATCATACTCGACGCAAGATTCCCTTTAATCAACCAAATTCCGGCAAGCGGACCCAACATAAACAAGCCTAAAATACTCAACTGACACGTACGGCGCAGCAACAGCCATTGATGACTTTTAAGCCAGCCTTTACTTTGCAAGGCCGCTGTACCAATTTCTGCCTGTCTAGCCACTTACAAACCGCCTTGCCCACTCTTAAGGGTCTCTAAAGGATTAGAGGAAAATGGTGAATCATCCACCCCCTCCTCATCGATCAATCTCTCACCTTCATCGTCATACCGAAATTGCTCTGACTCTTTACCGCGTGCCAGATGCTTCGGCAAAATTTTGATGGCCGCCTCTTGCAACACACACGCCCCCTCACACATTCCGCAACCCGTACAGGCATCAGAATGCACCACTGGCACAAACCGTGGAAGCTTACCTAAGCGTGCATTAGGCAAAGGATCTATCGTAATGGCCTTGCCCAGAAGTGGGCAAATATGAAAACAAACCTCACAACGCATACCACGAAATGCCAGGCAATTTTCCTCATCCACCACCACTGCCAATCCCATGCGGGCATCATCGATATCCTCCAAAGCGTGGTCCAGCGCCCCCGTTGGGCATGCCTTCACACAAGGAATATCCTCACACATCCTGCAGGACTCTTCTCGGGCAATAAAGTAAGGACTACCTAAAGGCACAGGCTCACCCAAGCCTGCAAGATGAAGAATGTCATATGGGCAATCACGCACACATTGACCACAACGCACACACGCCCCCAAAAATGCATCCTCATCCAGGGCACCGGGTGGGCGAAGCAGCAAGGCAGGCATCGAAGCCGTCTGCCGGGAATAGACGCTTAAGCCCGCGTATCTTCACATCATCGGGATGCATAAATACCTGTGCATTGGGTGCGGCCCTATACAGTTCCGGTACCCGTTGCGTCATAGTGCCGGAATGCCAATGCTCCAATACACGCCCGGTAGCAAGCCACATATTGTAATCAGCATCCGGGCTTTCCGCCGGTGGTTCGTACGGTGCAAAGATGATATTTGCCCGGCCATCTTTATTGCCGTAGAAATAAAATCCTTTACCCGCCGGGACAAATGGATCTGAACCTTCGCGGTAGCGCCATTTTGTCTCCTTTCCGTTGACGACAGCCCAGCGCATTCCCCGCTCACGATGCAATTGGTCATACTCTGCCAGGTTATGTCCTATTTTAGGCCCTTGTGTACCAAACGTACGGTACTCTTCAAACAGGCCTTTTTGAACATAGAAGCCAAAATGATCCACTTCATCATTGGCATAGATATTACCTGCTTCATCCGTCACCTTCTGAACTGGGTATTTATCGACATTGCCGTTGCGGTAAAGCACTTCATACAATGTTTTACCCCGATACTCAGGACGCTTGGCCAGCAATTCCTCAGACCATACCTCTTCGGTCTTGAAACGCTTGAAAAACTCCATCAACTGCCACATATCAGACTTGGAATCTCCGGGTGCACTCACTTGCTGACGCCACACTTGAGTACGGCGCTCGGCATTACCATATGCGCCCTCTTTTTCCACCCACATTGCAGTAGGCAGAATCAGATCGGCTGCCATGGCGGATACGGTTGGATAGGGGTCGGAAACAACGATGAAATTATCCGGATTGCGATAACCTGGCAGCGTCTCCTCGTTCATATTAGCCGCTGCCTGAACGTTATTGTTGCACATCACTCAATAGGCATTGATCACGCTATCTTTCAACATGCGGTTGTGCTGCACGGCGTGATATCCCGGCTTTGGCGGAATCGTCCCTTCCGGTAATTTCCAAACTTTTTCAGCAAAATCCCGGTGTTCTTTTTTCTTCACCACAAGATCAGCAGGCAGCCGATGGGAGAACGTACCCACATCGCGCCGTACCGCAGGCCGATGGCTGTCCGGTGAGTGAAAATGGACTATTGCCAGGTTTGGATATCTTGCCCATCAACAGGTGGACGTTGTACATCAGCCCATTGGTCCAAACCCCACGGGTATGTTGATTAAAGCCCATTGTCCACAGCGAAGTAACCTTTTTGTTCGGATCGGCATACAGCTTCGCCAGTCGCAGCAGTTTCTCCTTGGGAACACCACTGTGCTTCGCGGCATACTCCAGTGTGTAAGGTTTCACCAGGCGGGCATATTCATCAATATCGATACCAGACAACTTTCCTTTACCGCGATTCTTCGCCTTCTTCTCCAGTGGATGCTCGGGACGAAGCCCATAACCAATATCCGTCGGGGTTATTATGAAATTAACATGCTTATCGATAAAGCTCTTGTCGTAAGCCTTATTGGTAATGATGTAGTTGGCAATATAATTCAGAATCATCATATCGGTCTGTGGTATGAACACCATACCGTTATCAGCCAGATCAAAACTGCGGTGCTCATAGGTGGACAATACATGCACTTCTGAATCCGGCTTGCTTAAACGGGTATCTGTGATACGCATCCACAGAACCGGATGCATCTCCGCCATATTCGAGCCCCACAATACAAAAGCATCCGCATGCTCAAGATCATCGTAGCAACCCATTGGCTCATCAGAACCAAAACCGCGCATAAATGCACCCACCGCTGATGCCATACAATGTCGCGCATTAGGATCGATATTGTTGGAGCGGAAGCCTGCTTTCATTAACTTAGAAGCCGTATAACCCTCCATGATTGTCCATTGTCCGGAGCCAAACATACCAATGGCTTCCGGACCTTTTTCCTTCAGTGTCTGTTTCCACTTGTCGGCCATGATATCGAAGGCTTCATCCCACGAGACCGGTGCAAACTCACCATTTTTATCAAACTTTCCACCTTTCTTACGCAGTAACGGCGTGGTCAGGCGATCTTTTCCACTCATGATCTTGGATAGAAAATAGCCTTTGATACAGTTGGTTCCTCTGTTGACCTCATTATCGGGGTCCGCCTGAGTGGCTACAATACGTCCCTTTTGTGTCCCAATAAGTACACCGCAGCCTGTTCCACAGAATCGACATGCGGCCTTATCCCAACGAATACGATTGTTTTCCGTGTCGAAGCTAGCATGTACTGAGCCTGGCAGGCTAATATTGACCGTTACTGCTGCAGCTGTCGCCGCAGTTGATTTGATGAATGTTCTACGTGTTACCGCCATGTCCATCCCTCCGCTTCATTTTGGAATTCATCCAAGTGGTGATATACCGTATGTATATTCAAAACACTGTTCATGTTCTGAATGCCTTCTATGATTTCTATCATCGCTCCATCCGTATCTGCTTCGATAGTAACCACCAAACGCTGTTGGTCATCCTGCGCATGAATTTCAAGTCCTTCCTGCTTTTCCAGTTGGCCATACTGTTTTTCAGTACAGTTCGGCCTGAGCTGAATGACTGCCCCAACAATGCAACCAACAGGATTCTGTTCATCGCTCATACATCACCTCAAGGGCCTGTGTTGGACAGGGTGCTACACAAGCCCCACAGCCTGTACAGGAATCCATATTAATTTCTGGTAAAGAAACGCGACCGGCTATTGCGAGAAAACGAATTGCCTGCGCTTCACACTGCTCTCTACAGGTGACACAAATAACCTGCTTTCTAGCCAGGCATGCTTCACCCACAGTAACTTTCATCTGCCATGGTCGAGCTAGATGTTTATCCAGAGCCTGTGCTGGACAGACATCTATACAGGCACGGCAAAACGTGCACTCGCCAAATGAAAAGTCAACTTTCGGATACCGGCTTAGATTACCATGTATAAGAATATTCTCGGGGCATGCTGTAATACAGTCACCACACTGCGTACACTGCGTAACAAATTGATCTTCAGAAAAAGACCAGGGTGGGCGGATTGGAACATGCCGCTCTAGCTTACCCAAGCTAATAAAATGTCGGCGCGTCATCACCGTTGATGTAGACACATAACCTCCTGACAGGGAGTCGTCTGTTCATCAATATGGATGTTTTATCGGGATCGATAACCACCCATTCCGCTGCAATATATCTATACTCGAATTGCCTGTTTTGATTGGAACTCTGAATAATGCCGCATGAGAATGCACTTCATGGCATCTATTTGCATTGATCTAAATAAATAATAAAAATGTGGTATATCCCACAAATCCCGCGCAAATCAGTTAACTATCCGTGAGTATAGAATTGCTAATTATAGCTTGAAAACAAGAACTGTGAGACTTATCACTAAAAATAATCTCACATACTCCCCCTGCTTAGGAACGCACACGTTCCTAAGCACTTACTAATTCTATAGCGTTGTTCTCTGTAATTATTTCCTGCTAAATTTATTGACCAATTACCTAAACAACAGAAATACCTCTCAATTCCAGTAAACTACTGATGGCACAGCGCAAGAACATACAGTAAAATGAGAGGCTTCACGGCAATCTCATATTTATCAGAAATATTTTCTGGATGTACGCAAGACCGCCCGTAAGAGTGACATTCTATTGTCTCGGGATACGAATCACGCAAATCGTTTGCAGGGAAAGCAGGAAACTAAAAGTTCCACCGGTAACCCACATGGGCAAATAGACGGCTGTAATCGGGATTGACGCTATTCCCGCTATAGCACCACCACTCATAACCCAGTTCGGCAATGAAATGCATCGTGGCTTTGGAGAGATAGTCCACCTTCATGGACGGCCTTAGTTTTGTCAGTTCCTCGCCCCCTTCGTTACTACGCAGGTCGGCACGAGCGCGCAGGTCGAAGCGCCACGAGGTACCCAGGGGAAGACGATTGGAGGCGATGAATGACAGTTCATTGTAGGTGCGTGTGTCAGACAGTCTCATGCCGAGAACCGTCGTGTCGCGGGAATTTATCCACTGGTTGGCAATGAGTTGCACGAATAGATAGGTCTGGCTATCGTTCTCCGATACCAGCACACTGGCATCGATATCATCGAGCTTGTAAATCTGCTGTGCACGCGTAATCTCACCACGCAGCTGGTAGCGGTCGCTGAAACTGTGGCTCACTCCGCCGGACAGGGTGACCGCACTGCCGACACGTTCCTCGGCCATGGCACGCACTTCATTCTCGGAATACAAATCCAGCAGATCGGCGATGGAATCGGCCTGCAGTTGATTGATGAGGGCATTGCTGGTGAACAGCAGCGGGTTCTTGCGGTAGTCGAAATTGAAGTTGAAGCTGGTCGTCTTGCGCCAGTTGTACTGACCACGGAACAAATAAATATTGAGGGCACGATAGGAGACATCGTAGTCCAGCATGCTGTAAAAATTACCCAGTGGGTGGAAGAAACGAAATTCACTGCCCACTGCGAAACGGTCAATGATGCCATCCACTTTTTGGTGCAGGCAATAGGGCAGGATATCGACACCCTGATCACCACCACTCAATTCCGCACTCAAGCCGATAAAGGGCTTGTTGGTCTGTATCCGGCGCTTGTCACCCACATCCACCGGGAAGCCCGTCTGCGCCATCAGGCGAAAGCGCTGCGACAGGTCGTAGCCCAGTTTCAGACCATCAAATTTTCCCAGCACGCCACCGCTGGAGCCGGTCTGCCGACCAAACTGTCCCGTCAGATGCAGGCGGTCATTGATGTATTTACTGTAGGCCGATTCGATGGTCAGCGGGCGCTCCACCTCGCTGACGAAGTCATAGTGCTGATTGGCGTAGAAGAAATTTCTTATCTCGACATCATCACTCCGCAGCCGCCAGGTCAGGCTCAATTGGTTCAGCAGCAGTGACTCATCCAGGGTGCTCGTCTCTCCATCAATGCTGTTTTGCCCAAAGTAATAAAACTGCGCCAGGCTGCCGTAGATATCGGAGCGAAAACCCTTGTCCGGCATCTGCTTTTTCGCCTTCAGACGCGGCCGGGGCTTCATCTGTCCGCTGATCAGATCGGCAAGACGCTGTTTCACCCGCGCGGCACCCTCACCCTTCGGGTAACGCTGCAGATATTCCTGGTACATCGCCTTGGCATGCGCCTTCTGCCCATTGCGTTCTCGCGCCACGCCGAGCAGCTCCAGTGCATCCCGGGAATATCGATGGGGTGGCATGCTCAGCAGCTTGGTGAAGATATTGATAGCACGCTGCAACTGCCGCCGCTGCAGCGCCTTGCGACCTTCCTGCAGGATACGGGCAAGTGCCTCGTCCTCCGCCGCCAGCGCCGACGAAACGGCGGCCAGTTCCGGCGCGACCGTGACGGCAGGTTGCATGCCAAGTTCCGGCAACAACACGCGCAAGGTATTGCGCCGGCTGCCCGCGCTAACCTTGAAATGCACAACCCGTTCAAACAGCAGATGCACCGTCAACTCGCCCGCATCATCCCCGCTCAGGCTAACCCGCTTGAGGGGAATCAGCGAATCCTTTGGCGCATTCATCTCCTGGGTGAATGGCTCCGCGTCCTCCACCGGCGGCATTGACGAAGACGCGATCGAAACCCTCAGTTCGAGACCCCGTTCAGGAGGCATATGAGACAGATATTGCACGGGATCGGAAAAACCGATCTCGATGGCCTCAACCCCCGCCACATTGGTGTATTCGATACTTTCCAGCAACAGGCTCGATGCCGGCCAGACCTGACCGGTCAGGCCTAGCCAGGCAAAAAGGATAATCCACCGTCTCATGCGTATAGCGTTCCGAAATTACCAGTCGCCATCGCGGGCCCGATGTTCCCCGTTGCGCGTTTTCTTGATGGTGGTAAAACTGCTGTCGGTGTACTCATGACAGGCACCCGAACAGTCGCGCAGCTCGCCAATCGAGTAATAAATGGTCGACGGGTTTTTGGTCTTCTTATGCTCGTCCGCCTCATAGTCGGACGCATGACAGCCCGCGCAATCGGGGCGATAGGCCGGCGATGGCCAGGTCACCACTTCACTGTTGCCACGATGGCAATCGACACAGCTCACGTTGGAGCGGTGATCCCCCGGATAGTCGGCGGAGAGATGCTGATAATTCACCGGTGACCAGGTTTGTGTCGTGTGGCAGTCAGAACACTGCTTGGACGTAATGAAGTGATTGTTGTCCTTGCCGATGGCCGTCGTACCGTTATGGCAGCTGTCACAAATCGCATTGGCGTCGCTGTGGTCGAAGTTCGCCGGCACCCAGGCGTTAGTGCTGTGGCAGACGTCACATTCCCCCACGGTCTGGATGTGGTTACCGGGTTTACCCTGGGCGCTCGAACCGTTGTGACAAGTGCTGCAGGGATTGACGACATTGTCGTGACTGAAATTGGCGGGCACCCAACCATTGGTGGTGTGGCAGACATCGCAGTCCGCCGTGGTCTGGATATGATTGCCGGGCTTGCCCGCAGCCGTGCTGCCGTTGTGGCAGGTGTTGCAGCCACCCGTGACGGCGTCGTGAGAGAAATTGGCGGGCGCCCAACCATTGGTGCTGTGGCAGGCGCCACAGTCTGCCGTGGTCGGCACATGATTCCCGGACTTGCCTGCTGCCGTGCTGCCGTTGTGACAGGCATTACAGGCACCACTGATGTTGTCGTGGTTGAAATTGGCCGGGGTCCAGCCATTGGTGCCGTGACAATCACCACAGTCCGCCGTGGTCTGGATGTGGTTGCCGGGCTTGCCTGCCGCCGTGTTGCCGTTGTGGCAGGTGTTACAGGCACCCGTGACGGCGTCATGGGAGAAATTGGCCGGGGTCCAGCCATTGGTGTTGTGACAGGTATCGCAGTCTGCAGTAGTCGGCACATGATTCCCGGACTTGCCCGCAGCCAAGCTGCCATTGTGGCAACTGCTGCAAGCACCCGTGACGGTGTCATGGGAGAAGTTGGCCGGAACCCAGCCATTGGTACCGTGGCAGGCACCACAGTCGGCGGTGGTCGGAATATGATTTCCGGACTTGCCCTCCACGGTGCTAGATCGGAAGAGCGTCGTGTAGGGAAAGAGTGTAGATCTCGGTGGTCGCCGTATCATTAAAAAAAAAAAACAACTCAAGGATGAATATAGATCGGAAGAGCATCGGGTAGGGACTCACAAACACTCTCACTCTCATGTGTATAGCTGCATACTATCCTCGTCTATTCATACACTGCACTAC
>CAJVYS010000105.1 GCA_913009875.1 uncultured Gammaproteobacteria bacterium
TGTCAACGTCGGGGTCGGCGGATATCAGCATCCGCGAACTCGCGAAGCTGGTGCGCGAGGCCGTGGGTTTCGAAGGTGAGATCGTCTTCGATACGGGCAAACCCGATACTACGCCGCGCAAGCTGCTAGACGTGAGTAAACTGCGCGAACTCGGTTGGCAGCCGACGATACCGCTTCCCGAAAGCATCCGTCGAACGGTCGAGTCCTATTCCTCGGTGGCCGCCGCTCTTTGGCGAACGCGTGTCGTTGCCACGGCCTCCAGAAGGTGCGGTTTCGGATTGCGGACAATGGGCAGGTAGTCTTGGAGGTCGCCAAGCACCATGTTGGAGAGCTGTACGGCTTGTTGTGCCGCGAAGGCCGGAAAGCCGTATCGGTCAGGGCGATGGATACGGAAATCCGCCACCGCTTCAAGGTTCCCTGATCCCGCCGCGGGACGCGCAGGCGCTCGCCGACGCAATCGAGCGACTGATTCGCGCCCTGGGGCTGCGGGTGCGGATGGGGGCCCGGGGCGCCGCCGGGTGATGGAAGAGTTCTCAGAAGAACAGATAGTTACCGAAACACTCCGGCTGTACCGGGAGATTACGCCGCTGTTCGGATTGCCGACTGCGTGACCGGTCCGTCAAAGGTCGAGGCGGCTCCGGATCGCAAAACCCGCTTGGTGCCGGACGGCCGGGCTGTCGGGATCCGCGAGAATTCAGTATCATTCGCAACCTTGGTGATCTCTGCCGCGGCCCGGCCCTGTCGGTTCGCGGCGCCTTCGTGCACGACCGGATAGGATCGAAGACCCCATGCTCGCAACAGCAACCCCCGTGTCCAACCCGATCGCGGTGCTCCGCGGGTGGTGGGAATATCGGGACCTTCTGTACAATCTTGTCAGCAAGGATATCAAGGTACGATACCAAGGGGCCGCCTTGGGTTTCGCATGGTCGCTGATGAATCCGCTCGTAGTCACGGCGATGTACTTGTTCATCTTCACCTACGTAATGCCGTCGAATCAGCCGCATTTCGCTCTTTACTTGGTTACGGGGATCGTCCATTGGACCCTGTTCTCGAACTTGGTGACGCAGGCCCCGGAGCTGCTCACGGCAAACGCCGGTTTGCTTCAGAAGATCCGCTTCCCGCGCCTGCTCGTTCCGGCTTCGAATCTACTGCTCAATCTGGTTCTGTGGGCGATGGCGCTGGTTGTGTTTTTCAGTCTATTCATACCCCTTGGCGGCCACTTCAAACTGGTATTGTTGGCTTATCCGGCGTACCTGCTACTGTTTATTGGCTTCAATTTCGGGCTGATGCTGATCCTGAGTGTGCTCTACGTCGATTTTCGCGATCTGAAGCATCTGATTGAAGTCGTGATGCAGGTGCTTTTCTGGGCCACTCCCATCATATACGATTTTAAACTTATACCCGCGCATCTGCGATTGCTGTTCGCAGCGAGCCCGCTGACCGAGTTCACACTGATCTTCCAGGATCTATTTTGGGCGGGCCGGCTGCCTTCACAGCATTTAACCCTAGCCTTCATTTTCTGGACGCTGGCATCTCTGGCGCTCGGCTTGACCATTTTCTATCGCCGTAGCGCCCGTCTCATCGAACGCCTATGACCGCCGACTACGCAATCGTCTGCGAGCACGTCTGCAAGGACTTCGTGCTCCACCACAACGCCCAGCATTCGCTCAAGGCGCGGTTTATCGGCCTTTTCCACGACCGTTGGAGGATGACCCGACAAAGCTTCCGTGCGGTGGACGACGTTTCCTTCACGGTGCGGCGCGGCGCGTCCCTCGGGCTGATGGGCCGCAACGGGTCTGGCAAGAGTACCCTGTTGAGCCTGATCGCCGGCATCTATCCCGCGACCGCCGGCCACATCGAGACCCGGGGTCGCTTGGTGCCGATGATCGCGCTCGGTGTTGGTTTTAACCCTGAACTCAGTGGAAGTGAAAATATATATCTAAATGCCAGCCTCTTCGGTTTCAAGAATCGCGAGATCCGGGCGTTGTTCCCAAAGATTCTGGAATTCTCCGAGCTTGGCGACTTCATTCACGAGCCGGTAAAGAACTACTCATCCGGAATGTACGTCCGCCTGGGTTTCTCGGTCGCTATGCACCTTGAGCCTGAGATCCTGCTTGCCGACGAGATCCTCTCGGTCGGAGATGCAGAATTTCAGAAGAAATGTCTCGCACAGATCGCGAAAATGCGCGAAGACGGCATGACACTGCTGTTCGTATCGCACTCCGAAGAGCAGGTCGTAAGGTTTTGTGACCACTATCTATATTTAGAGAATGGCCGGGTGATTGGCGAGGGTAGCACGGATGATTTGCTCACGCCTTCAGTCGTTCCGAGGCGGGCGCCTGGGTAATGTTTTTAATACAAGTCATTAGTACCTAATGACAATGAAAACATTGTGTTTGCATTGCGGGACGCACAAGGCCGGATCCGCATCTATCCAAACCATGCTAGGAGAGCATAAACAAACCCTACATGATATTGGACTTCTCGTTCTAAAAACTGGACGCCTTGATGCGGAGGTCGGAGCACATCATGATCGCGTGCGGGAGTTGTCCGGGGACAATCCCCGGTTTTGTGTGACTATAAAACATGGATCCCAAAGTTGAGTGAAAGGGGTCGTATTATTTCATGATACGGTCGTTACGGAAACGGGATTTGGTGTGTGACGATTCTGGACAGAGGTGGAGAACGACAAGCCCTCCTTTCAATTTTTTCACAGTCATGGTTTGGGGGTCTTTGCGTTAGGGGGATAGATCAATCGGGCGCTGTATAATCTCTTCGAGTTAAATACTCGGCAGGCAGTGTATGTCCGGCACTTGTTCGCTGAGCAGGCGAAGCTTGTTATGGCAGACGCTTCTTTTGGACAGGCGAGGGCGGAGGCGCAACGGGCGAGTGTGGGGCGGAACGGGTGAAGGCGGAGGTGGACCAAGTGAAGGCGGAGGTGGACCAGGCGAGGGCGGAGGCGCAGCAGGCAAAAGCGGAGGCGGAACAGGCAAAAGCTGAGATGGAACAGGGAAAGGCGGAGTTCGAATCCATTAGAGGCGATTTGGCAGCTGTTTACGCCTCGCGATCCTGGCGTGCGACGCATCCTTTGCGAGAGGTGGCCCGCATTCTGAGACTGGTTCGTTTGGTAATGGAAAAAGGGGGGGCGGGTCGTGAACAACGCTATATCGTGGCCAGGGCCATATACCACCGATTGCCGATGCCGGCTCCGTTGCGAACGTCCTTCCGGAACGTTGCAAAGCGATTGCTCGGCCAACCGTCCGGCGTAGCATCCGATTATCCGATCTGGATCCGGCGTTATGACATGCTTACAGAAGCCGATCGCGAAGCCATGCGTGCTCAGATCGAATGTTGGATAGATCCACCAAAGATCTCGATTCTCATGCCAACATACAATACACCCAAGAAGTTTTTGCGCCAAGCGATTGAGTCGGTGTTATCTCAGATCTATCCGTATTGGGATCTGTGCATTGCGGATGATGCTTCCACGCAACCTCATGTGAAATGCATCCTGCGGGAATACGAAGAAAAAGATGACCGGATCAAAGTCGTGGCCAGACAGAAAAACGGGCACATCTCAGCGGCCTCAAACAGCGCACTGTCTCTGGCGACTGGGAAATATGTGGCGCTGTTCGATCATGACGATGTGCTGCGGGAACACGCGCTGTACTGGGTGGCGGCGGAGATTATGGCCCATCCGGACGCGGAACTTATTTATAGTGACGAAGACAAGATTGACAATAGTGGGCGGCGATTCGATCCTTATTTCAGCCCTGACTGGAATCCGGAGCTGCTTCTGGCACAGAATTTCATTTGTCACCTCGGTGTGTATCGCCGCAAGCGCGTAGTGGCTATCGGTGGTTTTCGGAGGGGGTTCGAGGGGGGGCAGGATTGGGATCTCGTCTTGCGTTTTACTGAGGGCCTTGATGCGGGTTCTATACGCCACATACCCGCGGTGCTGTACCATTGGCGCGCGCATGCCTCTTCGACCGCAGGAAGCATTACAGCCAAGCTCTACGCACAGGAGGCTGGGCAACAGGCGGTATCCAGCCATTTGGAGCGGCTTAACGATAAATTCATCTTAGAGGCGGTTTGTGGAGGAGCATTCCATGTGCCGCGTTTCATGGTACGGGATGAACCGCTGGTCAGCATCCTAATATCTACCCGGAACCACATAGACGTACTACGCCGATGCGTCGAAAGCCTGGAGAAAACTACTTACCGAAACTACGAGATTGTGATCATTGACAACCAGAGCGATGACGACGAAACACTTCGCTATCTGCACGCCCTTGAACAGTCTGGTGTGGCCAGAGTCCTGCGTTACGACCATCCTTTCAACTACCCGGCTCTGCACAACTGGGCGGTTCCCCAATCGCAAGGTAAATTCCTTTGTCTGCTCAATAACGACACAGAAGTGATTTCTCCCGAATGGCTTGATGTAATGTTGGGGCTGGCGCAACGGCCTGGCATTGGTGCAGTGGGGGCGAAATTGCTTTACCAAAACCACACGGTGCAGCATGCTGGTGTGATTACGGGTATAGGGGGCGTGGCTGGACACGCTCACAAATATTTTGGGCAGGAGTCCTACGGCTATTTCAGCCGGGCAGTATTGCTGCAAGATGTTAGTGCAGTGACTGCCGCCTGTCTTGTGGTCGGCCGTGATGCGTGGAACGACGCTCTGGGTATGACTGAAAAGCTTGGGGTGGCATTTAACGACGTGGATTTTTGCCTGAAACTTAGGGATCTTGGGTTTCGGAATGTATGGACCCCGCAGGCTGTGTTGTACCATCATGAATCCAAGTCGCGCGGGATGGACACGCATCCTGAAAAACTGCTTCGTTTCGCGTTGGAGCATGCCTATATGCAATGGCGCTGGGGGATGGTTCTAAAACGCGATCCGGCGTATAACCCAAATTTAACGTTGGAAAGAGAGGATTTCTCCTTGGCATTCCCCCCGCGTGTGACGCGCCCTTGGCGGAAGGCGGCGAGTATAACTGTGGATGTTCCGTGCGGTTATTTCTCCCTACTTTCGCCTGTGCCTTTGGAATTGATTCCAGGCGAAGAAATGAACGGTAGTTTTCTTTTGCCACAAGGGCTTCGCGGGTGTGTTCACGCCCTTTCGGTGTTGATCGGGAACTGCGCCAGCGCGAGTAGGGGGCGGCTTGTCGTGCAATTGAGTGACGGCAACGGACAGGAGGCTACGGGTGAGGCGCTGTTGGTCGGGTCGGAAGATGGCGGGTTGCTGAGGATGCCATTGGAACGCGGAATGGCACTGCGCGCGCAGAAGCGCCTTTCTTTCTGCTTCAGACTCGAAGATGCTGAGTGTTCCGCCGTGCTGCGGGCTTATCCGCTGAATCTATTTTGGGGGCATGGGATCGCCGGCTATGAGGATCATAGCTTACGGATTGTTCTGCATCTCTGGGAGGAAGAACCGGAAGTATTGGCTAATTTAGAGTGTAAGGCCTGAGCGATCAATGGCTGCTGAATGCACCGTATTGGTTGTGAATTGGGATTCATGGGGGTTGCTCGAAAGATGTTTGAACGCGTTGAGCAAACAAACGGGCATTGAGCTCCGCGTGCTGATTCTGGACAACGGGAGTACGAAACCGGACCCGGCGGGGTTTGCCGTGCGGCATCCGGAAGTGGAAGTTGTCCGAAGCGAGCGAAATATCGGTTTCGCAGCAGCCAATAATCGGTTGCTGGGAAAGGTTGGGGACTGCGAATGGATTGCGCTTGTGAACCCGGATGCGTTTCTGCGAGAGAGATGTCTGGAAACGCTGATGGAGGCTGCGAAGCAGTTTCCACAGTATTCGGTTTTTGCCCCGCGTTTGGTGATGGCGCAGGCGCCTGGGCGGCTGGATGGGGAGGGGGATGCATACCACATCAGTGGTATACCGTGGCGGAACGGGCACGGCGGCGTGGCCGATGATAAGGTCACGGAAGAGCGGGAGGTCTTTACGGCGTGCGCGGCCGCGGTGCTGTATCGTCGGGATGCGGTCGAGGCGGTGGGCGGGTTCGATGAAGACTTTTTCTGTTATGTCGAGGATATTGACCTTGGATTCCGGCTTCGGCTTGCGGGTCACCGATGTTTGCTGGTCCCATCCGCGGTTGCGGAGCACGTAGGTTCTGGGACGACAGGGGGGGGGGTCTCCGATTTTGCGCTATACCATGGTCATCGGAATCTGGTTTGGGCCTATGTGAAGAACATGCCGGCGATGCTGTTCTGGCTGTTTCTTCCGCTACACATCGGCGTTAACGTAGTTAGCGTATTATGGTTCTCGACGCGGGGGCGGGGTCGAATCCTCCTAAGGGCGAAGCGGGACGCAGTGCGCGGGCTGCCCGGGATGTGGTGTAAGCGGCGCGGAATCCAGCGGGGGCGGAAGGCTTCCGTTACCGAGATATGGCATATGTTGGATAAGGGTCTGGGTGCTGGATTTGATCGGTGGTTGAGCAGGTGGCGGTCTCGTGGATGAACGGTTGGCGCAGGACGGGGCATCATTAGTCCATCCGGGCGAACAATCCCGCGTTTCACTATGCTAATGGTGACTACTTGCTGTTTCTCAGTCCGGATCGCCTGGTCTATCCCGATACTCTGGGTGAGATACCGGGTGGGATCGATGCACACTTTGATGCAGGCATGGATGGCTGTCTTTCCCGCAATTCGTATGGTACGGAGCAGGCCGGGTGTCGCCGCAGCATTGACGCCGGCGGTCGCCGGTGTGGGTGCCCCCCCCTCGGCCGCTGTTCGGCGTAGGCGGGCGTTTTCTGAAGTTTCGCCCTGACGGAGGAGATACTCTCTTCCGGGTCGATGGAGGTGGAGGTGATTCTTGGGCGTTCATGTCGGTGGCACGGCCGGGTGCGCGTGCTCTGGAACATGCGCCGCGGGGTGGTACGCTTCTATCGTGAAAATTTGAAGGGTTTTGTAGATTCGTTGGGAATTCTGGGTAGACTCGCAAAATCATATGAAGACTGAGCGTATCCCCCTATGTGTTGATCTTGATGGAACGTTGATCCGTTCAGATATTCTGATCGAATCTTTTCTCTTGTTGATTAAGCAGAAGCCATGGTTTATCTTTTTGATCCCTCTATGGTTATTGCGAGGTCGGGCGGTACTTAAGGAAGAAATAGCAAGGCGCGTTAATTTGGATGTCCAGACACTCCCTTGTCAGGTGGAGCTATTAGAGTTTGTACGACGTGAGCATTCGAACGGCCGTCCGATTGTCTTGGCTACCTCGTCTCACCACAAGTTTGCCAATGCCATCGCACAACACCTGGGTATATTCACGGCGGTTCATTCTTCAGGTGAAGGCGTCAATCTTTCCGGCGCTAAAAAAAGGGATCTCCTGGTCCATTGTTATGGCGAAAGGGGTTTTGATTATGCCGGGAACAGCCGTGCGGATATCCACGTCTGGAGCAAGGCCAGGCAAGCGATTGTGGTGAATCCAGGTGCAGGTGTTTTTTCATGTGCTGCAGATCAATGCCCGATTTCCCATACGTTCCAAGATCGACGCCCTGGCATTAAAACGTATGCCAAGGCTTTGCGTGTCCACCAATGGCTGAAGAATATCTTGATATTTATCCCGATGTTGGGAGCCCATGAGCTCACTAATCCCCACATATGGGCGGAAGGATTTCTGGCGTTCGTTAGTCTCTCTCTCTGTGCATCCAGCGTATACCTGCTAAATGATCTTTTGGACCTGCAAGCTGATCGACTACACCCGCAAAAGCGGCATCGACCTTTCGCATCAGGGAATCTGTCCATGATCCAAGGGATGATATTGATTCCCTTGCTGCTGATCTCCGCCTTTGCAGTTGCTGCCCTGTGGCTTCCAGCGACCTTTTTGATCGTGCTGATCGGCTACTATCTCCTTACCCTGAGTTATTCCTTTTGGCTCAAAGCCGTTGTTCTGCTGGACGCCTTGTTGTTAGCCGGTCTCTACACCATACGTATCATTGGAGGCATGGCGGCTACACATATTCAACCATCTTTTTGGCTTCTAGCATTCTCCATATTCCTGTTTTTTAGCTTGGCTTTGGTGAAGCGCTACTCTGAATTGCTGGTTCTGAAACAACGCGGCCAGTTGACCACTCATGGACGCGGCTATCATGTAGAAGACCTTGTAATGCTGATGGGTTTCGGAGTGGCTAGCGGGTTTATGGCGGTATTGGTGTCAGCGCTCTACATCAATAGCGACAAAGTAAGAGCCTTGTATCAGCATCCCGTATTCCTGTGGTTGGTTAGCCCTATATTGCTTTACTGGACTAGCCGGATATGGCTTATCACTCATCGCGGTGGGATGCATGATGATCCAGTGGTATTTGCGGCTAAGGACAAAGGTAGTTGGGTGACGGCATTGATTGTCGGTGGACTCCTCTGGCTCGCCACCTTATGAAAGACTACGTCTCCTGGGGCCGTTATCCAAAGGCAATTCCTGCGGCGGTGCATCGCGTTCATTGGACGGATGAACTGCTCCCAAATACTACATGCTCTCTGCTGCCCTATGGTAATGGACGCAGCTATGGGGATAGTTGCCTGAACGATGGTGGCGTACTATTGGATATGCGCGATCTCAACCGCATGCTTTCCTTTGATCGCTCTACCGGCGTGTTGCGTTGTGAGGCAGGAGTTCTGTTGGCAGATATTCTGGTATTGGCTGTTCCCATGGGCTGGTTTCTGCCCGTCACGCCAGGCACCCGCTTTGTGACGGTGGGTGGCGCCATTGCCAACGACGTTCACGGAAAAAACCATCACCGCACCGGGACCTTCGGGCAGCATGTCCTGGGAATGGCACTGCGAAGGTCCGATCGAGGAATTGTACTATGCTCTGCCACCGAAAATACCGAACTCTTTCACGCGACCATCGGGGGCCTGGGCTTAACCGGTGTAATCCTTTGGGCGGAGATTCGGCTCCGACCCATCGCCAACCATGCCGTGGATTCCGAGACCATTCGCTTCCCTAATCTGGATGCCTTCTTTGATCTATCGAGTGAATCAGACCGAGATTATGAATATACGGTTGCCTGGGTCGATTGTTTGGCGCGGGGGAACGCCTTGGGGCGAGGTCTCTTTATGCGAGGAAGCCATGCAGCCCCACAGGAAAGGTTGCCAGCACCTTCGGGAAGGACGCGCAGCTTCCCTGTGGATATGCCGTTCCCGCTGGTTAACGCATGGTCCCTTCGGGCCTTCAACAACCTATATTACCGGAAACAGTTAGCCCGGGTGCACCGTAGCATTACCCACTATAAGTCTTTCTTCTTTCCCCTGGATAATATACTCCACTGGAATCGGCTCTATGGTCGTCGCGGCTTCCTCCAGTACCAGTGCGTAGTGTCCCCAGAATCTGCTAAAGAATCCGTCCGCGCCCTCTTGGAGGCGATCGCTACAGCCCGCAGTGGGTCATTCCTGTCCGTACTCAAAGTTTTTGGAAATCGATTCTCGCCAGGGCTGCTCTCCTTTCCTCGGCCTGGTGTGACACTCGCCTTGGACTTCCCCAATCAAGGGCGGCGTACTTTGGATTTATTGGATCAATTGGATAGAATCGTCGCGTCGGCGGGCGGAGCAGTCTATCCTGCAAAAGATGCCAGGATGTCGGGGGAGCACTTCCTACAGTATTTTCCTCGCTGGAAAGAGTTCCAGCGCCACATAGATCCGCGATTCTCCTCTTCGTTTTGGCGACGAATCACGACAAGGATATAGTATGCGCCACATCCTCATTATCGGAGCCACATCAGCCATTGCTGAGGTTACTGCAAGGCGTTTCGCTCGGGACGGGGATCGTCTTTACTTGGTTGCCCGCAATCCAGAGCGTTTGGAGTCGGTGGCAAGCGATCTCAGGCTCTGTGGTGCCACCCAGGTGGAGACGATGGTGATGGACGTCAACGGCACCGATAGGCATGTTGAAATGATCGCCCAGGCCGAAACAGTTATGGGCGGGCTGGATACTGTCCTCATTGCTCATGGTACGCTCTCAAATCAACAGGCTTGTGAGGCATCTTTTAAAGAGACCTTGCGGGAACTTCAAACCAATTGTCTGAGCGTCATCTCCTTACTTACCCATGTTGCCAATTGTTTCGAGACGAAGAAACGTGGCACCATTGCCGTCATTTCCTCTGTCGCTGGAGATCGTGGTCGGAAAAGTAACTATGTATATGGAACTGCAAAGGCTGCTGTATCGGTATTCCTACAAGGACTACGAAACCGCCTCTATCGTTCTGGTGTAAATGTCATCACCATCAAGGCGGGTTTTGTCGATACGCCAATGACTGCAGATTTTTGTAAGGGGTTTCTATGGGCCTCTTCTGAGAAAGTAGGAAATGGAATCTACAGGAGTATCCAAAGGAAAAGAGACGAGGTATATCTGCCTTGGTTTTGGAGATGGATTATGCTTGTCATACGGTTGCTTCCGGAAGGGGTGTTTAAAAAAACCAATATCTAGAATGCAACATGACATCTCAACAGGATACTGCATGACACAGTGGAACCCAGCACAGGGCGCTTCTTCAAGAGAGGTGCGCTCTGAGGAGTTTGAGATAATTGATAAGTTTCAACCACCAGCAGAGCATGGCTTGGCTTTAACAATAGGTTTATTTCTATTAATAGCATCTCCAATAGTATTATTTTATCTATTATTGCAACTTCACCTTGTAAACATTCCCTATTGGGATGATTATGACTCAATATTGGCATTCATGATCCATTTTGTTGGGCTGAAAGGATTTTCTGAGAAAATTTTCTTACTTCTTTTTACACAGCATAATGAGTATAAAATAATTTTTGGGAATATATTATTTGTATTAGAGTATCTAGTTACTGGATCTATCAATTTCATTTATTTGCAAATTATCGGTAACTTGTTCGTCCTTCTATTATTATTTTCAATATATAAGATATTTTCATATCAGATGCAAAAGAAGTACAACAGACTTATTTACTTTGTTCCTGTTCCATTTTTTATTTTCCAATTGCAATATTGGAATACATTGGATTGGGCGAGTTCGGCATTGCAAAATATTACAGTAATACCATTCGTTATTTTGTCGCTATATTATCTTAGCAAAAAAAATACGAGAGATTTTTACATTTCTTGTGTGTTTCTAATCCTTGCGGTTTTTTCTTCTGGAAATGGATTGTTCGTTATCCCTTTGGGACTTCTAATGCTTTTCCAGACAAAACAGTTCCACAGGATGGCTCCGTGGACGATTTTATCAATTATTTTAATTTCTATGTACTTTTATAACTATAGTTTTGGAACAGGGCGTGAGCTATCGCTAGATGGGTATCTAAAGCACTTTGATGTCATATATGCCTTGTCATTTCTTGGATCGGCAGCAAGTAATAATAATTACCATATTGCCAGCATTCTTGGAGGTGGGTTCTTGGTTGTTTTTCTTGCTATGATTTTTATGGGTGTTTATAAAACGAACCCTGCTCTATTCTATACGGTCTTATTTGTCATTATTTCTGCCCTGGTTGTATCTATGATACGGTCAAAACTTGGTATTTCGGAAAGCTTGTCTTCTCGGTATAGAATCTATTCCGACGTTTTATTGGTTACTACATACATATTCATGGTGACCACATATCTAGATTCACGAAAGATGATTTTGTTTTTTGCATGTTTGCTTGCTATACCATTTTGTATATACAGCGACTTGGTAAATTATCCGCATTTGATGCAACGATACAATCAACTTGAAAACGGCGTATCCTCCTGGCGGATGACTGGATATGGATTAACTTATCCGTTCGAGAAGCGTGCGAATGCCCTGATGTATAAAGCAATGAAGTTGAAAATATATTCACCGCCCATTCTGGAAAAACAATAAAACGGCTGCTGATTGCACCCTACCCGAACCCCCTGTGTGTCAACCTGATGCCATACACTCACTGGCTGAGATAACATAGATTTCAGGGTGATGGATACAGGATCGATTGAGATGCCAAAACCTGCCTCAGAACTACCCGGAAGCCAAGTGACACCGGAACCGGGCCTTGAGAGGCGTACGCGGCGCCAGTTCACGCCCGACTACAAACTGCGCATTA
>CAJVYS010000106.1 GCA_913009875.1 uncultured Gammaproteobacteria bacterium
CGCCTCGGGCGTACACCCCACACCCCTCACCGAATATTGAACGGAGAAATAAGACATTCTGGGGGATATCATGCACGGTAGCTTCCGCTAAACACCTGCTAAATTAGCGTGCACCATTTTCGCCGTTGTCATTGAAAATATACTGTATTCAACAGCTTATAATAGCCTTGTAAAATTTTTCTTCTTGGAATATTTGGGCGTGCGCGGAATATTCGGTGTGGTAATACCCCAAAGTGGGGGAATATTCCGCTTGCAATGCTCGGTTCGAAAAATACTGTATGTTATGCCAGTATCAATAAACTACCCTGCAGCAAGCTGCGGGGTATTAGTCTGGTAGGTTGATTCACATTTCTCGTGGGCATGGAAAACCTGCCCACCCTACTAGGCTTGTCTGATTTCTTCATGATGACGCCCTCTCGATATTCCTTCTTCCAACGGTAAAGCATGATGGGATGAATATTGAGCAGTACCACCACCAAAAATAGGCGCCCTGAGGCGAAAGTAGGCGCTTGAGGCGAGCTGCGGGGAATTTCTTGAAGTCAGGCTTTGTGATCGCCGGGAAGGTTCCGGGGAATAGGTTTATGGTTTTTCTGTGCAGGGCACGACGGTCCCCGTGCGCGGCAGATACAGGCAGATGTCGCCGTCTTCGTCGGTGCGCAATACCCGGCCGCCGGCCGCGCGCAGGCGTTGCAGGGTGCCGGCGTCCGGGTAGCCGCGCAGGTTGTTGTGGTTGACGGAAATGACACTCCAGGCCGGTTGCACGGCGGCGAGAAAGGCCGCGTCGCCGGCATCACTGGCGCCATGGTGACCGACCACGAGCACGTCCGCGTTGAGTCCCTTTCCCTGCTGCAGCAGCGCGCGTTCCACTTCCTTGCCGGCATCGCCCATCAGCAGCGCGCTGCGTTCGCCATGGCGGATGTGAAGCACCAGCGAGTGCCGGTTGAGGTTGTCGCTGGTGAAGCCGGCGGGCCACAGTATCTCGATGCGGGCGTCGCCCCAGGGCAGTGTGTCGCCTGCGGTGAGCCGCCGACGCAGGGGATCGGCGGACAGGGCCTCGTTCACCCAGCGCACCATGTCCGGCGAGATGTCGGCTGGCAGCGGGTGTTGGGCGTCGAGTACCGGGGTGTCCGGCCAAGCCTCGCGCAGACGGAAATAGCCGCTGGCGTGGTCGGGGTGCAGGTGGCTGAGGATGAGCATATCCAGCCGGCGTATGCCGCTGTCATCGATGGTACGGAGCACCCGCGGTGCCTGCCCGGCGTGGCCGGTGTCGACCAGGATGCCGCGCTCGCCGTGCTGGAGCAGGACGGCCTGCCCCTCGCCGACGTCCAGTACCCGCAGTCGCAGTTCCTCTGCGCCGGCATGGGTGCCGAGGCAGGCCATGACGACACCGGCCACGAAGGGTGCCAGCCAGCGCCGCATCAGCGCCTGCCCAGCCATGCCAGCAGCAGGCCACCGCCCACCGCCAGCAGATTGAAGCCCACGTCGCGCCAGTCGCCCACCCGGTCCGGCAGTGCCCACTGCAACAGCTCGTCGAGACCGGCGGCCGCCGTGCCCAGTAACACGGCCAGCCAGATGGGAAAGGCGCGGCCCGAGGCCAGGCCGAAGGCGCCGAAGACGAGGAAGTGCAGGCGCTCCTCCACCGCCGGCAGGGTCAGCGGCAGCAGACCGAACAGGGCCAGCGCCCAGCTCAGATGCCAGAGACGGCGGTAGTTGCCGCGCCGCACTTGGTGGAGCAGGACGGCAAACACCAGCAGCAGGGTTGGGATGGCGATGAGCCAGGCAAGGAGGCCCGTGTCGAGGTTTTCGCGGGCCAGGGTTTGCAGGCGTCGGCCATAGATGGACAGGGCCGGGATTGTGGCCAGCACCAGTAGCCAGGTAAGGAGCCAGTATCGTTCCGGGGGAGTGGATTTGTCGTTGGACATGTCGCGATTGTGCCAGATTTTTGGGGCGCCTTCTAAAATGAACCGCCGAGGTTCAGATAGATTTGTTCCGTGCCGTCGTCGTCGAGGCCCAGGGCGTAGCCCAGACGCAGGTTCACGGGCAACCAGTAGCCCAGCACCAGGGTGGTGGTGAATTCTGCGCCGATGCCGGATTTCAGATCGGCCACGGCGAAGCGGTCATTCCAGGCGTCGCCAGCATTGAAGAACAGCGTACCGTGCAGGCGGTGCACGCCGATGGGGGGCGACATCAGACCGCGTTCGATGAGGGCGATGGGGAAGCGCCATTCCACTTCGAGCAGCCCCATGCGCCGGCCGGTGAGGTCACGCAGGCCTTCGGAATAGCCGCGCAGGGCGTAGCGGCGGTGGTTGAAGATGGCATCCGTGGGACCGAGGGCGGCGGCGCGTGGGTCGCTGGGGATGGTATTCGACAGGCTGCCGCCAAGGCGGAAGGGTCGCGGTTTGTCACTGCTCCAACCGGCCACCAGGCGTGCGGCAAGGACGTGTTCGCCCCGCAGGTCGATGAATTCGCGCCAGTCCAGGGTGTAGACCTGGCCGCTGGAATCGCTGCGTAACAGGTCATTGTCCTCGGCGACCAGCCGTAGCTGGCGGCCGTTGCTGGGGCTGATGGCGCGGGCATAGCGGCGGCTGGAGTCATAGCTGACGGCGAGGCCCAGCAGTTGGTCGCGGATGGTCGGTTGGGGGGCGAAGCCGGGCAGGATATGTTTGTCCGATTCGACCTCGGAGACCAGCCCCGCGTGCAGGGTCCAGCGTCGGTCATAGCGAAAAAAGGGCCACAGGGCCTCAAGGGTGAGGCTGTCGCTGTCACGAAAGTGCACCGGCTTATCGTTGTTGTCTCGCAGGCTGATGACCTGCCGTTCGGCGCTGAGCTTGAGGGTGGGGTTCCAGCGGTCGTAGAGATAACCGATGCGGCCGACGAACCAGTCATTTTTTACGTCACGGGCAAGTGACAAATTATAGTTATGCCGGTTCAGCGGGTCGTTGCCGGAGGTAGTGAAGCCGATTTCGCTGCGATCATCGCTGAACGCGAGCCAGGGTAGCCACCAGGTGGGGGCGATGCGTGGCAGCGGGCTGTAGTCAGTGATCTTGCCGCTGGCGGTATGGGTGGCGGCCGGTGGGCGCGGCTTGCCAGCGGGCACCGTGTGCAGGGTCGGGCGCACTTGCGGTGTGGGCAGAAAATAGAGGTCGAAGCCGCGCGCACCGATACCGGTGAAATACAGGCCACTGCCGTCGGGCGCTTCTGCCGGGGCGAAGGCGCCGCCGAGGAGATTGCTCAGGGTATCGATCTTGCCGCTGCGCAGGTCCAGTCGGTGAATGTTGTAGACGCCATCGTAGTCGGCGCTGAACAGCAGTGAGCGGCCATCGCGCGAATAGCGCGGCGTGGTCTCGATGCCGGCGGCATGAGTGAGCATCTGCCACCGCCGCTCCGCCAGTGAAAAGCCTTCAAGGTTCCACAGGCTGTCCCGGCGCCATACCGGCAGGGCGAGCTGTTGTCCGTCCGGTGACCAGTCCAGCGCGCCGAGTACGGTGTGCTCCGTCCCCTGCCACAGAACCTCCAGTAATTCGCCTTTGGCGTCGAGCAGGTGCAGAGCGCTTTGTCCGCCGCTGTTGTGCACAGCGGCGATCTGTTGGCCATCCGGGCTCCAGGCGGCATAAAGGTAGCGTCCAGCGTGGGTGAGCTGGGTCTTTGTACCGTTGTGCGGGTCTATATGATACAGATCGGCGAACAGGTTGGTGCTGCGGGTGGCGTCGATCTCGGCGACCACGATGCCTGCCTCGAGGTGCAGGTCGAAGTGGCGGCCGCGCATATCGCCGATGGCCTGCGCCTGTTCGCCACGGCGCAGGCGCATCAGGCGGGGTTCGCTCTGTTTGTCGTCGCGTAGAAAATAGATATCGCCATTGTCGGCCACCCGGGACATGCCGGTGAAATAGCCGTAGCGTGTGAGCTGCTGCGCCGGGGTTTCACCGCGCTGGCGAATACCTGCGATCTCGGTGCGGAAGTCATCGCGCAGATATCTTTTGAATTCCACCCACAGTTGCTTGAGGTTGGCATCGAGCACCTTGCGGGTGTTGCTGTTGATCATGAAGGGGATGAGATTGTCGCTGTATTGTTCGACCAGCTCCTGCACCTTCTCTTTGCCGTAACGCTCGGCGATGAACTGATAGAAATAGACGCCATAGAGATAACGCACCGTATTCATGGGCCAGCTTTCCAGCGGCTGGTTTATCTGCTTTACCGGCTTGATGCCATATTCGCTCTCCATGCGCATCAGCATGCGGAATTGCGTACTCTGACCACGGCCGATGTGGTTGGCGTTATCGGTTTCATGGTAGGTGGCGAGCCCTTCAATGAACCAGGGTGGTTGCAGTATATTGGGAAACAGCAGAAGCATCCGGCCAAATATCTTTTGTAGGCCGACCGGCAGGCCTTCACGCTTGTCGAGGTGAAGGGTGTGGGTGTATTCGTGGGTGATCAGGGTGTCCAGCCAGTTATTGTAATCATTGATAGCGCTGTCACTACGCGGCGGTGTGACGATGATGCTCATCGTGTTGCGCGGAAAGGGTGTCGCCGAGCCGTTGGAAAAATCGAAGCGGTCGGTGAGGATGAGCTGGGTGCGTTTCGCCGGGCGCCAGTTCAGTTCGTGGATCAGCCGTTTGTGGGTCTGCTCGGCGATGCCGGCGACCTCGTGGGCAAGGGTCTCTTCACCATCGTGGAAATGGATCTCGAAATGCTCGGTGGTGAGTGTGCGCCAGTGCAGGGCCGGGTCATGCGTCAGTGCGGCCTGCAGGGGGGGCATGCTCAAAATGCTAAGCAGGAATAGGGTGGTAAGGAATTGTTTCATGGGTATCAATAATTGTTGTTAGATATTGGATCGTGCAGGTCTGTAGGGTGGGCATTGCCCACCGCTTTTTGTTCGGATCTTCCGGTGGGCGGTGCCCACCCTACCGCTCGCGCACGCGCATGAAGGTGCGGTAGAGCAGGGGAATAACAAAAAGTGTCAGCACGGTGGAGAAGGCCAGCCCCCAGACAATGGCGGAGGCCACCGGTCCCCATACCAGCGATTCGCCGGCCAAGCCGGTGGCCAGCGAGAACAGCCCGGCAATGGTGGTCAGCGAGGTGATGATGATGGGGATCACGCGCCGTCGGGCGGCGTAGATGGTGGCGTGTAACACGCTCATGCCGGCGGCCAGACGGGTGTTGGCGGCGTCGATCATGACGATAGCGGCGTTGACGGCGATGCCGGCCAGGGCCACTACGCCGTACAGGGTGTACAGGCTTAGTGGGTTGTGGGTGACGGCGAGACCGAATACTACGCCGATAAAGGCCAGTGGCACGGTGGCGAGGATCATGAAGGGCTGGAAGTAGCTGCGGAACTGGCTGCCGAGAATCAGGTAGATGAGGCCGATGCCGAACAGGAACAGCGAGGCCATGGCGTCGAGGCTTTCCTGGATGTCGTCCAGCTCGCCGGTGAAGTCCAGGTCCACGCCGGGGAATTGCACACGCAGGGTCTGCCACTTTTCCTGGATCAGGCGGTTGGCGGTGACGGTGTCCATTTGCGCCTGATCCAGTTCCGCCTGCAGGGTGATGGTGCGGCGGAAGTTATAGTGGCGGATGTAGGCTTTGCCGGCGCCGGTACTGACATGCACCAGTTCGCCTAACGGGATTTCGTGGGCCTGCTGCCCGGCGCCGGCGGGCAGGGCGATGGGCTGGCGCAGGGCCGCGTCGATGTCGTCGGTGGTGAGCGGCCGTGCGCGCACCCGCACCTCCACCTTTTCGCCCTGGTCCTGCATGCTGGCCACCAGCTCGCCGTCGAATAGCAGGCGGATATCGCGCATCACGTCGCTGGTGCGCAGGCCGGTGCGTTGCAGGGCGTCGGTGTTGAGGTGCAGGCGCAGCTCGGGCTTGCCTTCGCTGTCGTCGTCGCGGATGTCGCGCACCGCAGGCATGGCCTCCAGCTCGCGCCACAGGGCGTCGGTGGCGGTGCGCAGTTGCTGGAAGTTGTCGCCGCGCACCTTGATGTTGATGGGACTGGAGGTGGGTGGGCCGGGTTTGATGACGAAGAAGTTGACACGATTTGGCCCGGGCACGGCCAGTACATCGGCGCGCATGGCGTCGACGATCTCGTCGATGGGGCGGGTCTGGTTGTGGTCCGGGTTGAGGCTGAAGGCGATCTGCCCGTACTGGTCACCGAAGTAGGGCGCCATCTCCGTGAACATCTGTCCGGCCACGGAAATGATGCCGCGTGCGTCGTTGTCTTCGAGGTGTTCGCGCGCCTTGCCCTCGATCTTGAGCAGGGTGTCCATGGTGGTTTGCAGCGGTGTGCCGGGCGGCATCTGCACATTGATGTAGAACAACCGCGAGGGATCGAAGGCGAAGAACTGCACCCTCACCTGGCCGCTGGCGAGCAGGCCCAGCGCCGCCACCAACAGCAGGCCGATGACGCCCAGCGAGCGCTTGGGGTAGCGCAGCACGCGAATTAACAGGCGGCAGTAGGTCATCCGCACCCAGTGGGTGAAGCGCTTGCGCAGGGCCTGCGTGCGTGAGGTCTTGTCGAAGTTGAGCCGCGCCGCGCTAATGTGCACCGGCAGCATCCAGAAGGCCTCGATGAGGCTGATGGCCAGCGCCACTGAGACCACGAAGGGGATGATGAACATGAAGTCGCCGACCAGCCCCGGCAGCAGCATCAGTGGCAGGAAGGCGGCCATGGTGGTCAGCACCGAGGACGTAACGGGCTTGAACACCTCGCGCAGGGAATCCACCGCCGCATCCAGCGCCTGGGCGCCGCGCTGTAAGCGGTAATAGATGGCCTCGACCACCACCACTGCGTCATCCACCAGCATGCCGAGGACGATGACGATGCCCAGCAGCACCGACTGGTTGAGGGTCTCGCCAATGCTGTTGAGCAGCCAGAAGGTGGCGGCGAGGGTGAAGGGGATGCCGATACCGATGAAGGCGGCGATGTGCCCGCCGAGAAAGATCCACGCCACCAGCACCACCAGCAACAGGCCCAGCGCGGCGTTGTTCTGCATGATGCGCAGGGCGTCGCGGGTGGCGCTGGTCTGGTCGTCGAGTAGTTTCAGATCCAGCCCCAGAGGGGCGAGGATTTCGTTCTTTTCGCGGATGTAGTCTTCGACGCGCTGCACCAGCTCCAGGGTGTTGGCGTTGGGCTTCTTGGTCACCGCGAGGAGGACGGCGGGCTTGCCCTCGTGCATGGCCAGCTTGGTGCTCTTTTCGCGCACGCGCTGGACGCTGGCCAGTTCGCCGATGGGGGTATTGCCGCTGGCGGTGCTGATCGGCAGACGGGCGATATCGCCGGGATCGCTGCTGGTGCCGATCAGCCGTACCAGCCAGGATTGCTCGCCGATGCGCAGTTCTCCGGCGGAGACATCGCGGAAGTGGGCGCGCACCGTGTCGGCCAGCTGGGTGGGTGTAACGCCGTAGCTGCGCAACAGCTCGGGGTCGAACTCGATCTGGATCTCCGGGTCCTGCAGGCCGGCGGGATCCACGGTGTCGACACCGCGCAGGCGATCGATGTCGTCGCGGATGTTGCGCGCCGCGCGGCGCAGGGTCTCGTCGTTGGCCATGCCGTGCAGCACCACCATCGCCGTGGGGAACTGGTTGGCGGTGGTGAATTCCATCACGAAGGGCTCGCTGGCCTCGTCGGGCAGATCGGTGTTGGCCTTGTTCTGCACCTCGCGGCGCAGGTCGGTGAGGCGCTTGTCAAACAGGCGTTCGTCGATGTCGTCGAAGCGCACGCTGATGTCGGACATGCCCTCGCGGGTGTTGCTGATGACGAATTTGACATCGGACAGCCCCTGCAGGGCATCTTCCAGCGGCTGCGTGATCAGCTTTTCGACATCTTCCGTGGACGCTCCCGGCAGGGCCGTGAACACGGCCACCCAGTTGAAATTGATTTCAGGATCCTGGGCGCGGGGTAACTGGAAATAGTTGAGCGTACCGACCAGCAGAATGACCACAAAGGTGGCATTGGCGAGGACGTGATTTTCCAGGAAACGGCGCAGAAATTTCATGGTGACTAGGGGGTGCGGATGGCTGTCATCAAATGTTCATGATGCAGCAATAAAGCCGTCATGCGCTGGCACTAAGCTGGCGTCGCAATCCGCTAAACATGAAAGAGGAAAACGACCATGATCTTTTTTATCAAGGAATGGCCCAACCGCACGGCCACACTGATGGCCGACAACGGTGCTGTGCTGTGGACGTTTTGCAGTGTGGAAGAGGCACGCAAGGTGTGCGATGAATGGTACCGGGTGCAGGGTGAGGAGGTGGACTACCGGTTGTATACCTTGCAGGATCAGGAGCCGCCGGTGGAATATGAGGGCATGCAGGAGCTCTCCAGCGCCTGCTGCGCGGTGGCCTGAGCCGTTCACGGTTCCACCTTTATCGCGTCGCCATCTTGCAGGCGGAAGCGGCCAAGGGTGATGACGGGCGTCTGAGTGGGTAGTGATACCTCTGCCGGCCGGCCTTCTTCCGCGTGGGGCAGGGGAATGAACTTCGCGCGTTCGCCGTCGACGACGAACACACCCAGCCGGCCATCGCGGCGGCTCAGCAGTTCCGCCGGCAGATGGGGGCGCTCGCTACGCCACACCAGTTCACCGGCACTGCCGGGCAGGGCGGCGTCGGCGTTAAAGCGCAGGCGTGCCTCACGGGTACGGGCACGGGGATCGAAGACCGGGACAATGTGGCGCAGGGTGAGCGGGTAACGGTGCTGCGGCGTGACCAGTTCGGGCCGCTTGACTTGCGGCAGGGATCGCGCCAGTGATGCCTGCAGCTGGGCGGAGACCTCGAGGTGGCGGTTATCGACGATCTGCACCAGTGCGCTGCCGGGGCTGGCCAGCTCACCGACATTGGCCAGACGTTCGCTGATAATGGCCTCGAAAGGGGCGCGTACGGCGCATTTTTCCAGCTGGCGTTTGGCCTGCGTCAGTGCGACTTCCTGTCCGGCCAGCTGGGCGCGCAGGCTGCTCAGTTCCGATTCACGTTGTTTCAGTAGTTCCTCGGAAACCACCTTTTTCTGCGACAGGGCACGTGCCCGGCTGAGTTGATAATCGGCCAGCTCGATGCGTGCCAGCAAGGCTTGCAACACCGTCTCCTCACGGGCCAGCGCCAGTTCAAAATCGGTGCGCTCCAGTTGTACCAGTAGCGCACCCTTTTTCACCACCTCGCCGACCCGCACCGGGATTGCGATGATGCGTGCGCCGACCTCGGCGCTGATGCGGCTGTCGTTGTCGCTGACCACCGAGGCCGGGGCACGGTATTGTGGATAGACGGCCAGCTCGGCCAGCGGCCGGGCCTTCACCGGGATGGTCTCTGTAGCGCCCTCTGCAGCAAATGACGGCAATGCGGCGAGCACCAGCAATCCGGCCAACAGGGCGCGGAGGGTGCTAGTGTGGAGGGATGTATCGAGCCGCTGCATGTGCATTCCCTTGCGATGGCTGTTGGTGATGGCTGCGGTTCGCTGCCCGTTACAGGCTGGCGAAGACCTTTTCCGCCGCCGCCAGGGTGGCGTCGATCTCGGCATTGCCATGGGCCGCGGAGACGAAACCGGTCTCATAGGCCGAAGGTGCCAGGTACACACCCTGGCCCAGCATGCCGTGGAAGAATAACTTGAAGCGGTCGGCGTTGCACTGGGTGGCCTGGTAGAAGTCCGTCACGCTGTCGGCCTCGGTGAAAAAGACACCGAACATGCCGCCGACCTGGTTGGTGGTCAGCGGGATGCCAGCGGCCTTGGCGCGTTCTTTCAGACCATTGCAGAGCTTGGCGGCGGTGGCGGACAGGCTATCGTGAAAGCCCGGCTCTGACACCAGTTCCAGCGTCTTCAGGCCAGCGGCCATGGAGACGGGATTACCGGACAGGGTGCCGGCCTGATAGACCGGGCCCAGCGGTGCGATCTGTTCCATGATTTCGCGCCTGCCGCCGAAGGCACCCACCGGCAGACCACCACCGATGACCTTGCCCAGGGTGGTGAGATCCGGGGTGACGCCATAATGCTGTTGTGCGCCGCCGAGGGCGACGCGGAAGCCGGTCATCACCTCGTCGAAGATCAGCACGCTGCCGTGTTCGTCGCAGATCTCGCGTAGGCCCTCAAGGAAGCCGGGCACGGGCGGGATGCAGTTCATATTGCCGGCCACCGGCTCGACGATGATGCAGGCGATCTGTCCGCCCACCTCGGCGAAGGCCTCTTTGACCGAGTCGATGTCGTTGTAGGTGAGGGTGATGGTGTGCTCGGCCAGTGCCGCCGGCACGCCCGGTGAGGTGGGTACGCCCAGGGTCAAGGCGCCGGAGCCGGCCTTCACCAGCAGGGAGTCGGAGTGGCCGTGGTAGCAGCCCTCGAACTTGACGATCTTGTCGCGCCCGGTGAAGCCACGCGCCAGACGGATGGCGCTCATGGTGGCCTCGGTGCCGGAGTTGACCATGCGCACCAGTTCCACCGAGGGCACCAGTTCGCAGACCTTGTCCGCCATCTCGGTCTCGATACGCGTGGGTGCGCCAAAACCGAGGCCGTTCTTGATCACCTCCTGTACCGCGGCGATCACCTCCGGGTGCGAATGGCCGACGATCATCGGTCCCCACGAGCCGACATAGTCCACGTAGCGCTGGTTGTCTTCATCGGTAATGTAGGCGCCCTCGCTGCTCTTGAAAAACACCGGATCGCCGCCCACGCCGCGGAAGGCGCGCACCGGCGAATTGACGCCGCCGGGGATGACCCGGCGCGCGTCGGCGAACAGCGTTGTGGATTGTGTCATGGCGATTTACCGTCGAAATGTCTGGCATAGGCCCGCGCCGCGGTGGCCACATCCGTGCGGGCAAAGAGCCCGGAGATCACCGCCACCGCATCGGCGCCCGCCTCGATCAGGTCGGGCGTATTTTCCGGGGTGATGCCGCCGATGGCAACCAGCGGCAGGTCTAATTGGCTGCGCGCCTCGCGCAACAGTGCGGTAGGCGCAGCGACCGCACCGGGTTTGACCACGGACGGGAAAAAGCTTCCGAAGGCGATATAGCTCGCGCCTCGCCGGGCGGAGTCGATCGCCCGTTCCAGTTCGTCGTAGCAGGAAATACCGATCAGGGCGTTTTCGTGTAGTTCGGCGCGGGCCTCCTCCAGGGTCGCGTCGCCGCGGCCCAGGTGGACGCCGTCGGCCCCGCTCCCGGCGGCCAGGGCCACATCGTCGTTGACGATAAAGGGCACCCGTGCACGACGGCAGAGTGTGCACAGCGCCGCCGCCTGCCCGGCCCGATGTTGTGGAGAATGGATCTTGTCCCGGTACTGAATGATGTGCGCCCCCCCCCGCAGGGCGGCGGCCACCGCATCGAGCAGGCGATGATCGGGCAGCACCGAGGTATCGGCGATGGCGTACAGTCCGCGCAGGTCGGCGGGGTTCATGATCCTCGCCGGCCGCGAAAACGATCCGGCAGCCATTGTCCGTCGCCGGGGCGGTAGCCATGGCTCAGCGTCTCAAAGGTGTATTGCAGGGCGGCCTCGGCGGCCTGTGGCGCCCGCTGACCGCGCGCGAGCTGTGCGGCCAACGCCGAGGCGAGCGTGCACCCCGATCCATGATAACGGCCCGGCAGCCTCGCGTAGCGATACCGGGCGACCGGTCCGTTGCCGTCGTACAGCGTGTGATGGACCTCTTCGGTGTCATCGTGGGTGCCGGTGAGCAGCACCCAGGCGGCGCCGCGCGCGCACAATTCGGCTGCGGCCTGTTCGGGCGTTGAAGCCCGCGGCGCCAACGCGCGTAACTCGAGGGTGTTGGGCGTCACCACGCTCGCATGGGCAAGCAATGTCCCGTAGATGTCCGTCGCCCCGGAGCCATCGTTCAATGCGCCGCCGGCGTCCGTCGCCAGCACCGGATCGACGATCAATGAGATCGGAA
>CAJVYS010000107.1 GCA_913009875.1 uncultured Gammaproteobacteria bacterium
GCGGCGGGGCCGGACTCCTTACCCGCGTGTGTCGGGCTTACCCGGACACTATCCGCATCATCCTCACCGGCCAGGCCGACATGACCGCCGCCATCCAGGCCATCAATGAGGGTGAGATCTACCGTTTCCTCACCAAGCCCGTGGCGGCGACTGAGCTCGCCCAAACCCTGCATGAGGCTCTCTCACTCAAGAGAATGACCGAGGATGGTTCCCCCACTCTGGGTTCGGCACGAGGGCGGCAAGCCATCCTCAAGGATCTGGAAGCCAAGTACCCGGGCATCACCCATATTGAACGCGATGCCGATGGCAGGGTGATCTTCTCCGACACGAAGGAGGACATGGAGACCCTCATACGGGAGATGGAGGCGGGTTCCTAGGACCGTTGAAAAATGTTGGCAAGTGCCACACCAAGCGTCATCTTTGTAGACGATGACCGGCAGCTTCTCGATTCCCTGCGGGACCGCCTGCTGCGCATGCGAACCGGCTGGGACATGCACTTCCACGACAACGCCCGGGATGCCATGGCTGAGCTCAAAAATACCGGCAGCAAAGGCGCCATTCTGGTCACGGACTGGATGATGCCAGGCACCGATGGCCTGACCTTGTGCAAGCGGTTCACTACCGCCAGCCATGACAAACAATCAGACATACCCCATTACTACGTAATACTCATGACCGGCAGGCAGGGCATCGAAAACATCGAGGAAGCCCTCGACAGCGGCGCCGATGACTTCATCGCCAAACCGTTCGATACGCGGGAACTGGTGGCCCGCATCCGCGTGGGAATACGCACCTGTCATCTCGAAAATGACCTGCAGGCGGCCAATATGCATCTGGCGAAGCAGGCCATCACCGACCCCCTCACCGGTCTGCTGAACCGACGCCGGGCCCTGGAAATCCTCGGCACGGAACTGGATCGCAGTATGCGCGGCACGCAAAGCATGGCCGTTGCCATGGCTGATATCGATCACTTCAAGAACGTCAACGATACCCTGGGACACGAGGCTGGCGACAGAGTATTGAAAGTGATTGCACAGCGATTGCAGGCGGTGGCACGGCGTTACGACGCCGTGGTTCGTTGGGGCGGTGAAGAGTTCCTGCTGATCTGTCCCCACGCCGGCCAGGACGAAATCCGTAGCATCGCCGAACGCATGCGTGCCAGTATATCGGCCAGCCCCATCGAGACGCAGTCCGGCAACGACCCACTGTCAATAACCATCAGCATTGGCACGGCGGTTGTCGCCCCCGGAGTGAAAGTAGCGGCGGATGCTATCGTCGCCAGCGCCGACCGGGCGCTTTACGCAGCCAAACACGCCGGCAGAAATAGCGTGCAGTGTGCTAAATTGGGTTATCACTGATATTGGCGTCCAGCATAACGGGGCTGGGGTGAGAGTTCATGAAACATAACGATTCAACTCGCTACAGAGTGATGGAATTCACCGGGGGGTGCCCATCCATATGTGCGCACAGCGCACACTACACCTATCCGTAGCGTGCGCCATGCGCACGATGAGCTTCTGACGACGTATCGTGTTATTGGAGATGCCCTAAAATCTGTCTTGTATGACGACTTCTTCCATATCAAGCTGGCCAGCCCTTGGCCAAGCCGGCTTCGTGCCCTTTCCAATGGTGACAAACATGGCAATCACATGATCATCCGGAAGCCGGATAAGTTTGGCAACTTTCTCAAAATCAAACCCATCCATTGGACAGGAATCATAACCCATGTCCTTGGCGGCCAGCATCAAGGTTTGCGCTGCGATACCACACGACCTGAATGCCTCATCCCTTTGCACTTCATCTTTATCTCGATAATAGCCGTCGATGACGGGAAGCATAAAATCCTGAACTTCCTTCGCCGCGTTACGCCAGTACCGGCCAGGTTCTTTCTCCCACGATTTCAAGTCCGCGCAAATAACGACGAATAGAGAGCAGTCGGTTACCTGCGCCTGCCCCCAGGCGGCCTCCCTGATTTGCTTGCGTAACTCATTATCCTTTATCACTACAAATCGCCAATTTTGAATATTGAAGGCGGTGGGTGACAACATGGCCAGGGACAACAGCTCTTTTTCTTCGCTATCCGTCATAACATGCTCCGGGTCAAACGCCTTGATGGCCCGGCGACTGATGATGGCCTCTCTTGTCTTCATGTCGATCTCCTGTGTGGGTGTGCAGTGACAAAGCCTGATACTATGCGATGCATGCAGATCATGTAAGAACGCACATTGTTGTACCATAGGCACAAAATGTATACCGTTGAAACAGGCCGTTAAAAATGAAAGCAACCGAACAAAAATGCAATTTCAGATGCCCCGTCGAGGCGGCCTTGGAAATACTGGGCGGCAAGTGGAAGGGGCTGATCCTTTTTCATTTGCGACCCGAAACCCGGCGATTCAATGAATTGAGGCGCCTGATTCCAGACATCAGCCAGAGAATGCTGACAAAACAGCTGAGGGAGTTGGAGGCCGACCAAATCGTGCATAGAAAGATATTTCAGGAAATACCGCCAAAAGTGGAATACTCCCTGACTGATTTTGGTATGACCCTGACACCAGTTCTTAATGCACTCCACGACTGGGGTTTTGAATACATCAAAAGAATAACTGAAATTCGAAGCCGGGCTTGACCTCAAACCATGCCGGATGCCGGCGCAGGTGAATCCTTATCAGGCCGGGCAAATACCACCATGCGCAGCAGTGGATATCGCGTCAGATACCTTCGGATTTCTGGCAGTCTGCACAGATACCGTAGATGTAGAGACTGTGGTCGGTCATGGCATAACCGGCCCTTTTGGCGATGTCCCGCTGGCGTTCCTCGATGACGTCATCGACGAATTCTTCAACCCTGCCGCACTTGACGCACAGGATGTGGTCGTGATGTTCGCCCTGGTCAAGCTCGAACACCGACTGCCCGCCCTCGAAATGGTGACGCTCCACCAGCCCGGCGCCCTCGAACTGGGTCAGGACACGGTAAACCGTCGCCAGACCCACGTCTTCACCGATCTCCATCAGGTGCCGATAGACGTCTTCCGCCGTGAGGTGCTGGCCGGCTTTTGACTCCAGTACTTCCAGTATCTTCTTCCGCGGCAAGGTCGCCTTCAGCCCTGCGGCTCTGAGATCTTTGCTCGTCACCTGCTCTTCTCCTGTCTTTGGTACTCTTTCAAGGGTTAACTTGAAAGAGTACCCAGTACCAACATAGCCGCTAATCAGGTAAGATTCGGCGCCTGTCCGGTTTCTTTTTCAATGGGTAATATGCGCCGATTCATCCTTCTTTTCGTGGCCCTTTCAAGCCTCTCACTGGCTGCCTGCTCGGTGCACAAAATCGACATCCAGCAGGGCAATGTTATCACCCGGGAGATGGTGGAAACACTGACGCCGGGAATGGATAAGCGCCGCGTGCAACTGGCCATCGGCTCGCCGATGATTCAGGATCCGTTTCACCCCAACCGCTGGGACTATGTCTATTCGTTCAAGGCCGGTATGCGCGACGAGGAACAGTCGGCGCACATTATCCTTTATTTTGACGGCGATACCTTGACGAAAGTCGATGTGGTCAAGGCGCCACCCAGTGAGAAAGACGTGCTGAAGCCGACTCTGCGCGGGCAGGGTTATTAACCCGGCAATGGAAACCACACAAAGGTGGGCCGCATCCATTCTACGCTTGTAGGATGCCGGTGAGCCTGCGAACCGCATCGGTCGAGAGCAATGTCCCTCAATGACCAACGCTATGTGACCACACGCGAACGATGCGGTTCGCTACCGCTCACCGGCATCCTACACAGACGACGACCCACCCGGCAGTCCGTAGGGTGAGCAATACCCTCCCTCATCGGTAGCGCAGTCGCTAAGCCGAGGACTCTCCACCGCCCTTCTTCATATTCTTACCCTGCGCCGCACGCTCCTTGCGTACCTTCTTCGGATCGGCGATCAGCTTGCGATAGATCTCTACCCGGTCATGCTCGCGCAACACCGCATCACGCTTGCTGAGTTTGCTGAAAATCCCCACCTTGTTGACACCGAGATCGATCTCAGGAAATTGCTCGACGATACCGGAAAGCGCCACGGCCTGCTCCAGGGTGGTGCCGGGCTCGACCTGCAGGGGAATGATCACCTGCTTGTCAGGGAGCGCATAGGCGACTTCGACGAGAATCTTTTTCGGCGCCGCCGGCTCAGTGTTGTCGCTCGCCGATGCCGCCCCTGTTGCTTCATCTCGTCCGGGCGCATCCGTCACGGGCTCGTCCACGGTGGTATTCATGCTATCTCCCTGCTGTTCAACCTTTTCCATAGACTACCTCGGCCCGCTTGCAAAAGGCATCCATCATGCTGTTGGCGATCTGGCTGAAGGCCGGGCCCAGGGCCATGCTGACCAGCAAACTGGAAAACTCGTATTCCATATCCAGGGACACCTTGCAGGCCTTCTCATCCAGCGCCTCGAAGCGCCAGAAACCGTGCAGATGCTTGAACGGCCCATCCACCAGCGATATCTCGATCATCTTGTATTTCTGCAAACGATTGAGGGTGGTGAAGGATTTGTGCACTGCACCGAAGGCGATCTCCACGCGGGCGCGCACCTCATCGTCCGTGCGTGACAGCTCCTGGCTGCCGCCACACCAGGGGAGAAATTCGGGATAGGCGCGGACATCATCCACCAGCCGGTACATGTCGGCGGCGCTGTAGGGAACAAGGGCGGTTTTACTGATGGTTGGCAATGTAATAACTCTTTGCTGTTGATAGAGAAAAGAAAGCGGTGGCTCAGCCCCGCCCGACTTCACGATCCAGCTCGCCGCTCTTCAGGCGCGCCATGTACTCATCCAGCGCCTCTCGTACACGGCCACTGAGCAGGTACAGGCCGATCAGATTGGGGAAGGCCATGGACAGCAGCATCAGGTCACTGAAATCGAGAATGTTCGACGCGCTGGTCATGGAGCCGATTACCACGAAGATAACGAATATGATCCGAAAGGCCATGGAGGCGCGCTCACCGAACATATAGGTCCAGCAGCGTTCGCCGTAGTAGGACCAGGAGATCATCGTGCTGTAGGCGAACAGTACCACCGACAGGGACAGGATCAGCGGGAACCAGGAGATCACCGAGCCGAAGGCCACGGAGGTCAGCGCCGCGCCGTGGTTGGCCTCTACCAGCGGGGCATATTCCGGCTGCAGATAGACGCCGGTGATGACGATCACCAGCGCGGTCATGGTGCAGATCACCACCGTGTCGATGAAGGGTTCCAGCAGCGCCACCATGCCCTGACGGACCGGGTACGGCGTGCGTGCCGTGGAGTGGACGATGGCCGCCGAACCGATGCCGGCCTCGCTGGAAAAGGCAGCGCGCTTGAAGCCCTGCACCAGCACGCCGATGAGGCCGCCGATGCCGGCATCGAGGGTGAAGGCCTCATGCACGATCAGCCCCAGCGCCGCCGGTACCTCGCTGGCATGGGAGCCGATCACCCACAGGCAGGCCAGCAGATAGATGATCACCATGGTGGGCACGATGGCCTCGGCGGTGTGGGCAATACGGCGGATGCCGCCGATGATGACCACACCCACTGCCGAGGCCATAATCAGCCCGAACACCCATGGCTGGGCCTCGAAAAACGGCACCGTTTGTTTGACCGCATTCAGCGACTGACTGACCTGAAAGGCATTGCCGCCACCCAGTGAGGCGCCGATAGCCAGCACGCAGAACAGCATCGCCAACATCTTGCCGGTCTTCGCCCAGCCCTTTTCCGCCAGCCCGCGCGACAGGTACTCCATCGCCCCGCCCATGATGTGACCGTCGGGACGCACCTCACGATACATCTGCGCCAGGGTGGCCTCGGTGAACTTCACCGTCATGCCCAGCAGGCCGGCGATAATCATCCACAGGGTCGCCCCCGCCCCGCCGATGCTGACGGCGATGGCCACGCCGGCGATGTTGCCGAGGCCGACGGTAGCGGACAGCGCGGTGGTCAAAGCCTGAAACGGGCTCACCTCGCCCTCGTCATCCGGACGGCTGTAGCGACCCCGCAGGATGGCGATGGAATGGTGGAACACGCGCACATTGATGAAGCCCATGCGCAGGGTCAGGTAGACCGCGCCGACAATCAGCCAGGCGACAATGAAGGGGAAGTCCACGTCATCCATGAAGAACAGGATATTGAAAAAGAACACCGTGGCGAGATAGCCGTTCAGCACGCCGAACCAGTCATTGAGGGTGCGTGTGGTCTCGCCATCGGCGAAGACGGCAGCACTGAACAGGCTCAGACAGATGAAAAGCAGGACCGTGAGGACGGCCGTTTTAGGTCGTGGCATCTATGCTCCATGGCGGGAATGGCGATTCAGCGGGCTATTATTGGGCATTCCGCCGCGGGGGCCAAGGAAACGTTAAAAAAACCAGCCCAAAACTAAGCTCAGCTGGCTTTATTGCCGTCACAGACTACACGATCTTCTTATCTGTAGGGTGGGCACTGCCCACCATCACCGCTGTGATAGAGCGTAATTGGTGGGCAATGCCCACCCTACATCCTGTGTCCGATACCTCGCGGAAATCACCACCCTCACCTACGTCAACGAACCATGGCCTTCGCGGCCCAAGGGGTCCACTCCTACAAATGGTGGAATTTTGGGTAGGAGCGGCTCCCCAGGCCGCGAAGAACCAGCCACCACGGAATTTGCAGTCCAAGGGGGCGTCGCTGAAGCCGAGGTACTGGGATTTACAACCAGCGATAGATCTCCGTGCTCGCCATGTCGCATTTGTTGCAACTGCTGCCGCAGGCGGGCATCAGGGTCGAATGTTCGACCTTGCCCTTGCGCACCCACACCTCCAGCATGCCGCGCACGGCCTCGGGATCACTGTCAAAATGCAGCGCAATGTCGCCCAGCGTGGCCTGGCCGTGCTGGCGCAGATAGTCCCGCACCTCGGACAGAATCATGCGTCCGCCCCGGCGGCTACAGCAGTCCGCCCGGCGCGGCTCCAGCGCATCAAGCCGAGCAATACGCCCGCTACCAGGGCCAATAACAGGCCGATGAGCAACGCCGACGAGCCCGGGTGCTGCAGGAACGTCGCCACCTGATAGAACACACTGGCCACCACATAGGCCAGCACCGTGGTCCAGGCCACCACGAAGGCCGCCCAGGGCTTGCCGGCCTCGCGGGCAATGGCGGCGATGGTGGCCACGCAGGGTGAATAAAGCAAAATGAACAGCATATAGGCGAAGGCCCCAGCCTGGCCGTCGAAGCGCGTGGCCATGGCGCCGAAGGTGCTGACGTCCACCGCCTGCACTTCGGCGGCGGCTGTTGTGTCGCCGATATCCCCCACGTCCAAGCCGATGGGATCGGTGAAGGCATCAGCCAGGCCGGTAAGATTCTCCGGTATCGTGGCCGCGCTCGCACGGATCGCTGCCCAGAAATCGAAGGTGTGCGCTGTCTCCGTGATACCGGCATCTTCATTGGCCAGCCGTGAGTAGAGAGTATCCAGCGTACCCACCACGACCTCCTTGGCCAGAACGCCGGTGAAAATGCCGAGCGTGGCGGGCCAATTGTCCTCATGCAGGCCCATGGGGGCGAAGGCCGGGGTCAGCTCCTGGCTGATGACACTGAGCACCGAGTGCTCGGTGTCCTCGTTACCGAAGGAGCCGTCGGTACCGATGGAATTGAGCACGTTGATGATCGCCACCATGACGATGATCACCTGCCCCGCCTCCTTGAGGAATAGCCGCACCCGGTCCCAGGTACGCAGCAGCACGCCCTTCAGCGTCGGCCGGTGATAGGTCGGCAGCTCCATCATGAAGCCGTCGGACTCGCCGTGCAGCAGGGTGCGTTTCATCACCAGCCCGGTGAGAACGGCGGCGGCAATGCCGATCAGGTACAGCAGGAAGACGATGTTCTGCCCGTTGGTCGGAAAGAAGGCGGCGACGAACAGGGCATACACCGGCAGGCGCGCGCCGCAAGACATAAACGGGTTCATGAGGATGGTCAGCTTGCGCTCACGCTCGCTCTCCAGGGTGCGCGTGGCCATCACCGCCGGCACGTTGCAGCCGAAGCCGACGATGAGCGGCACGAAGGCCTTGCCCGGCAGGCCGATGGCGCGCATGAAGCGGTCCATGACGAAGGCGGCGCGGGCCATGTAACCGCTGTCCTCCAGCGCCGACATGAACAGGTACAGGGCGGCGATGATGGGGATAAAGGTGGCGACGATGGTCAGCCCACCACCGATGCCGTCGGCCAGCAGCACGGTGAGGAAGGGCGGCATCCAGCCCTCAATCAGCGACTTGAAGCCATCGACAAAAATGGCGTTGCCCAGGCCGTCGAAGAAATCGACAAAGGCGCCACCGAGGTTAATGGTGAACATGAACATCAGATACATCACCAGCAGGAACACCGGCACGCCGAACCAGCGGTGCAGCACCACGGCATCGATGCGGTCGGAGACGGTCTTGCCCAGCTTGCCGCGCTGGCGCAGCACGGTCTGGGCCAGCGCATGGGCGTGGCCGAAGCGGCTGTCCGGCAGATAGATGTCCATGTCTTCGTCGACCCGCTGCTCGATACCGTGGCGCAGTTCGTCGATGCGCACACACAGTGCATCATCGGCCAGCGTCAGGGCCTGCGGATCACCCTCCAGCATTTTCAGGGCCAGCCAGTGGGCGTTGTGTGGATGGCGGCTATCGCCCTGCCCGGCTGGCAGGGCCTCGACGGCAGGCAGCAGCTTGCTGACAGCGTCCTCTACCACCTCATCGTGGGCCAGGCGGAAGCCACCAGTGGCCGCGCCCGCACGCACCGACAGGATGGCTGCCTTCAGCGCATCCAGCCCCTCGCCACTCGGCGCCACCACGGCCACCACCGGGCAACCCAGCTCCTCGCTGAGGCGTGCAATATCGATCTCCATGCCCTGCTTACGCGCCACGTCCATCATGTTCAGCGCCAGCACCATGGGCACGCCCATCTCCAGCAGTTGTACGGTGAAATAGAGATTGCGCTCAAGGTTGGAGGCATCGACGACGTTGACGATAAGGTCGGCATCGCCGGACAGCAGATACTGGCGCGTGACCTCCTCGTCGGGCGAGGAACTGTCGAGGGAATAGGTGCCGGGCAGGTCGATGAGGGTAGCGGTCTGACCACCCAGTGCAAAACGGCCTTCCTTGCGGTCCACCGTCACCCCGGGCCAGTTGCCGGTCTTCTGGCGGATGCCGGTCAGGGTGTTGAACAACGCCGACTTGCCGCAGTTGGGATTGCCCGCCAGGGCCAGGGTCAACGCGGCGGCGGAGTCTTCAGCGCTAACGGCCGGCGACTCCCGCGAAGATTCACAACAGCCCATTTTATGTCAGGCTCTCGACCTGCAAGTGCCGCGCAATGGCCCCGCCCAGGGCGATGCGGTTGCCGGTACTGGTGATGACCACATCCTGCCCGCGCTGTTGCAGCACGCGGATCTCCGAGCCAATACGCACACCCAGGCCCATCAGGCGATTGATCAGCGCACGGTTGCCGTCGATCCCCACCAGGCGGCAGGTCTGGCCCGGTCTGCAGTCACAGAGCAGGTGCAAACCGGAGGCGGTCTGCAGCGAAGCATCAGGAGGTGATAAATAGAATTGGGGCATGGATAACTACCGCAAATAGCAAATGAGAATGATTCTTGTTAAGAATATATAAGTTACCCAGGACAAATTCAAGTCCTGCAAAGAAATCAGGCTATTATTTATCAGCCAACAGCTCCTCGTGAGGGGTGGCTGTTGTGTTGGCGTTATGCTCTATAAGCCTCCAGCTGTAGGAGCGGGCCATGCCCGCGATGGTTTTGTCCTTTGCTGCAGGAGCTATTGCCGAGAAGATTGTGGGAGCGGCTTCAGCCGCGAAGGAGGCTGGTTTCATTCGCGGCTAAAGCCGCTCCCACAGATTTTATGGTTTTTCCACCAATGATCGCGGGCATGGCCGCTCCAGCAGGTCACACCTCAACAATCACCCACCCCGCCAGAAAGCTGAAAATTGTTTAAAGGCAGAATTGGTTATAATGCCCGGATGGCCAAGAAACCAAAAAAGAAAACCACCACCGGCAGCACCATCGCCCTGAACAAAAAGGCGCGCCACGACTTCTTCGTCGAAGACCGCTTCGAGGCCGGGCTGATGCTGGAAGGCTGGGAGGTCAAGAGCCTGCGTGAGGGGCGCGTGCAGATCGCCGACAGCCACGTCATCGTCAAGAATGGCGAGGCCTTCCTGCTCGGCGCCCTCATTACGCCCCTGCTCTCCGCCTCCACCCACATCCACCCGGATCCCACCCGCACGCGCAAGCTATTACTGCACCGCGCCGAGCTGAGCAAGCTCATCGGCGCCGTAGAGCGCAAGGGCTACACCCTGGTGCCGCTGGCCATGTACTGGAAGCACGGCCTGGCCAAGCTGGAGATCGGTCTGGCCAAGGGCAAGCAAAAACAGGACAAACGCGCCACCGAGCGTGACCGCGAATGGAACCGCGACAAACAGCGCCTGCTGAAACGCGGCTAGTCGGGAACTTTGCGTTCCAGTACACTGTCTACTGTTTTACTTTGGGGGCGACCTGGCTTCGACGTGGGTCACAAAACCTGAGGTGCATGCCGAGGTGCAGATTACCTCGTAAATCCATCTGCAAAACCTATAGTTGCCAACGACGACAACTACGCACTCGCCGCCTAAACACCGGTAGGGTGCCCTCTGGCCGGAGCCGTGTCTGTGCGTCCGATTCCCAGGGGTCGACTCTCACAGAATCGCGATGAAGCTTGTTCGGGGTGGATTCGCTAAAACTTACCGGACTCGCGGTACGTCTTCCCTGTCTGTCGGGTAGCGTGCCGTTAAACTCAAAGACAGACTAAGCATGTAGATCCGAAGGCGGAGGATTTACGGACGCGGGTTCGATTCCCGCCGCCTCCACCAATTCCATCAGGCCAACCCGTCCGGGTTGGCCTTTTTCGTTATGGAAGGTTTGTATTCCCGTGGGTACCTGCAGAAAGCCATGGACTAAGGAAAATTTCTATCCAATTTCCTCGCATTGTGCTCTCGTAATCGAAATAAACCTTGAGTTATTACCTTGTCGAGCCGACGCTACAGACATCTCATCCACCAACGGCGGAAGGAGTTGGGCCAACGTTCTGCGTTGGCCTTTCTTATTTCTGGCCACCCAGTAAATTCTAATGCTTCTATGCTATATCAGCACCAGATTATAATGACAAACATCAAACATTTTTCGGTATTGACTCCGACACCTGAGACTCCACCCTGCTAAAGCGTGAATATGATACTTGGCCCGTTAAGAATTGACCCATTAAAGAACCCGTTAAGAATTCAGAATTCCGAAGGAAAATACAAACATTGACAATCTTTGTATTTGATACCATATTCATCTACAGGCTCATTTACTCTGGAGAAAACCATGCATATCTCTCTTACCCCAGAATTGGAAACTCGCATTAAATCCAGGGTTGAAAGCGGTCTATACAATAATGCCAGTGAAGTTATCCGCGAAGCATTGCGCTTTATGGATACCCATGAAGACTGGATCCACGAAATCAAACTAGCACAGCTTCGCGAGCAGCTTAAAGCCGGTGTCGACCAACTGGATCAAGGAGAAGGTATTATCATCAAATCTAAAGGGGCTTTGGACAAGCTGTTTGAAGACATCAAGGGATAAGCAACCCGAATGAGTTCCTATACCCTGGTCATCGCACCGCTGGCAAAGCATGACCTGAAACACATCTATGATTACGGCGTTAGAGATCGGAAGAGCGTCGTGTAGGGAAAGAGTGTAGATCTCGGTGGTCGCCGTATCATGAAAAAAAAAATAGAACAGCTACCGTGCAAGTGTGGAGAGGT
>CAJVYS010000108.1 GCA_913009875.1 uncultured Gammaproteobacteria bacterium
TTGACGACGTGGCATGTGGTGAGACGAATGAGTTAATTGTGCTTATGTGATATTATTTTGTTTTTTTTTTTATTTTTTACTTATTATTATTTTTTTTTTTTTTTAATGATACGGCGACCACCGAGATCTACACTCTTTCCCTACACGACGCTCTTCCGATCTAAACCGAATCGCTGATATCCGCCGGGAAGTCGATACGCTTGATGCGCACATCGACAATATCGATACCAAAGGCCTGGGCCTCTTTATTGGCCTGCGCCGTAATGAACTTCATGATTTCGGCACGCTCACCGGAAATAGCTTCCTTGATGGTGCGCTTGGCGAACTCACCACGCAGCCCGTCCTTGATGATCTGCGACAGACGCACGTTGGCAATCAGGCTATCGCCACCGGTTGCCGTGTAGAAGCTGGCCACATCGTTGATCTTCCACTCGACAAAAGAATCCACGATGAGATTTTTCTTCTCGCCGGTGAGGAAACGCTCAGGCTCTGCGTCCAGGGTCTGGATGCGGGCATCGAATTTCCGCACATTATTGACGAAGGGGGTCTTTAAATGGAGACCCGGATCATAATCGGTGCGCACGATCTCACCCAGGCGGAACAGGATCACCTTTTCGCGCTCGTCCACGGTAAAGATGGCGGCCGAGCCGATAAAGACAGCGACCACCAGAACGGCGCCAATAATAATTTTAAGCTGGCCCATTAGCGTTCTCCCCTGCGGCGAACATTTTCACGCGCACGTCGATCCAGTGAGGATGACTGCGACGCGCCAAGTGTTTCCACGATACGACGACTATCACTCGCCGCAGCAGAGCGCCCACTCATCATCTGATCCAACGGCAAAAACAGGATGTTATTTCCACTCTTCACATCCACCAGGACCTTGCTACTGTTACTCAGCACGGATTCCATGGATTCGAGATAGAGACGCTTGCGCGTCACCTCCGGCGCCTTCAGGTACTCGGTCAGCACCTGATCGAAGCGAGACGCCTCACCCATCGCCTCGGCAATAACCCGCTCTTTATAGGCATTCGCCTCGGCAATCTGCCGGGCAGCCTTACCTCGTGCCCGTGGAATGATGTCGTTAGAATAGGCCTCGGCCTCATTCTTCACCCGCTCCGAATCACCCTGTGCCTTGACCGCATCCGCAAAGGCATCCTGCACCTGTTCCGGCGGCTGGGCGTCCTGCAGATTCACGGTGGTGATAATCAGGCCGGCCTGGTAATAATCAAGCGTTTTCTGAATCAGAATCCTGGCCTGGGCAGTGATATCGGCACGGCCCTCCTTGAGAATGAAGTCCATGTCGCTCTTGCCGATGACTTCGCGAATCGCACTCTCGGTGGCCTGACGCAGCACCACCTCGGGATCACGCACACGGAACAGATAGTCGCTGGCGCTCTTGACCTTGTACTGCACAGCCAGTTTCACATCGACGATATTCTCATCCTGGGTCAGCATCAGCGACTCACGGCCCACGGTGCTGCTGGTGGGACGGCTACCGCCCGTCTGACGGAAGCCCACGGTCAGCGCGCGGCTCTCCTCGACGTTCACAACTTCAACGCTCTGGATAAAGCGCGGATGCCAGTGCGGACCGGGCATGGTGGTCTTGGCATAAGCGCCGAACTGCAGCACCACACCACGGCGACCTTCGTCAACAATGTAAATGCCGGAGATGGCCCACACCACCACCAGTACCACGGCGATCACACCGAGGCCAATGGAGCCGGCATTGCCACCGCCCGAAGCCGGGCTGCCACCGCCTTTTTTGCCGCCACCGAAGATGGCGCTGAATTTCTGCTGTAGCTGTTTCACCACTTCGTCAAGATCAGGGGGACCCTGATTATTGCCGCCGCGGTTACCGCCGCCCCAGGGATCTTTATTGCCGGAACCACCCGGTTCATTCCAGGCCATCTAATGTAACTCCGTCAGTCGTTGAAAAAGTTGAATGCCAGCGAACCGCTGGCGCAAGAGCTGAATTTTAGGGGGCTGAGGGCTCTCCCGCAACCGTTATCGTCCCAGATGTTGATTCTGTTTCTGCAAAATGACCCACTGATCCGTAGGAGCAGGCCATGCCCGCGATGAAATATGCCTGCCACAGAGTCACGGAGAAAGTCCGTTTCGCTGACCTTTCCGTGTTCTCTGTGACGAAATTTGAAGTCCGTCGCGAGTGAGTATGACCCTCGCCAAAATTGTGGTTTAACGGCTAAGGAGCATCTTGCCTGAATCACCTGCTGTTGGTGCAGTTGTTCTTTCTCGTTTCGTTTATATCTGCATTTATGAAACACGCTTCGGGCTCAGGCGGTAAGCCCTCCGCTCCTACGCAGATTTTCCAGATCCTTGCGCTCCAGTTGCACCTCCAGCAGTAGATCGCCGCTCTCGTCGAGACGCTCATGGAGCACCTTGCCGAGTGCAAACAACCGTGCCCGCAGGCGACCGTCACCGGCCGGAATACGCAGACATTCCGTCACCACATCCGTCCGTTGATACTCGGCCAGCGCCGCCAGCAACAGGTCGACACCCTCCCCGCTGGCCGCCGACAACCATACCCGCACCACCTGGCCATGCTCGTCGCGCTCCACACGCGGCCCCTGTCCCGGCATCAGATCGACCTTGTTGAAGACCTCGATCTGCGGCACCTTTTCGGCGCTGATCTCCTTCAGCACGGCATTGACCTGCTCGATATTGGCACGATAATTCTCATTGGCCGCGTCGATGATGTGCAGCAACAGGCCGGCCTCGCGGGTCTCTTCCAGGGTGGAGCGGAAGGCCGCCACCAGGTCGTGCGGCAGGTGGCGAATGAAACCCACCGTGTCGGCGAGAATCACCGGCCCGGCGTCCGGCAGCTCCAGCCGGCGCAGGGTCGGATCGAGGGTGGCGAACAGCTGATCCGCCGCGTACACCTTTGACTCGGTGAGGCGATTGAACAGCGTCGACTTGCCGGCGTTGGTATAACCCACCAGTGACACGGTGGAAATCTCCGCGCGCGCACGCGCACGACGGCCCTGGCCACGCTGGTTGCTGACCCGATCCAGGCGCTTGTTGAGCTGCTTGATGCGATCCCCGAGCAGACGGCGATCCGTTTCCAGCTGCGTCTCACCCGGACCACGCAGGCCGATACCACCCTTCTGCCGTTCCAGATGGGTCCAACCGCGCACCAGCCGGGTGGAGATATGCCGCAACTGGGCCAGCTCCACCTGTACACGGCCCTCATGGGTGGACGCGCGCTGGGCAAAGATATCGAGAATCAACCCGGTGCGATCCAGCACCCGGCACTGCAACAGGCGCTCCAGATTACGTTCCTGCGACGGCGCCAGGGCGTGGTCCACCAGCACCACGTCGGCATTCACGGCCTTGACGGTCTCGCGCACCTCTTCGGCCTTGCCACTGCCGAGAAAATAGCGCGGATCGGGGCGGCGTCGCGAACCGGTCACCACCGCCACGGGCTCGGCCCCGGCGGACATGGCCAGCTCACGAAATTCCTCGAGATCTTCGCGGTCTTCCTGGTCGGAAAAATCCAGATGGACGAGGACGGCGCGCTCGCCGTCCCCTTTACTCGGGCGCTCGAACAACGACGCCTCCAGCGGTATGGACGTTATGCGGGTGGGGAATCGGAACCACCTTCATTGGTTGGTAATTTAACATTGCGCGCCGGCACTACGGTTGAGATGGCATGCTTGTAAACCATCTGGCTGACGCTGTTTTTCAGTAGCACCACAAATTGATCGAAGGAATCGATCTGGCCCTGGAGCTTGATGCCATTCACCAGGTAAATCGCCACGGGTACGCGTTCTTTGCGCAGGGCATTGAGAAAAGGGTCTTGTAGCGATTGCCCTTTTGACATGATGTTCTCCTTGGAATTTGTCATTGTTGTCGCTATCGGCCGGATTATCGACCAAATTATGGCGGCTATTACGTCCGCTGCGGGTCATTGCCCCTAACCCAGATGAACTGGATAAGTACCTTCACGAAATAATTTTCTGCAAAATGCGCGGAAAATTACTTCTAAGGTACTAAAAAATACAGCGTCTACATCATAACACAGCGCAAATGGCTGCTTACGCACGAGATGTGGTGTCGGGCCCCAGATATTTCAAGACCTTGCCCAGCAATTCCTCCTCCAGTGGCTCAAACCAGGCCGCAGCCTGTTCCTTGCGCAGCCAGGTGAACTGGCGCTTGGCCAACTGGCGGGTGGCGATGATGCCACGTTCCAGCAACTCGTCGCCATCCATATTACCCGCCAGATGCGACCAGGCCTGGCGATAACCCACGGCGCGCATGGCCGGCAGATCCGCGTGCAGATCGTCACGCTCGCGCAACTGCCGCACCTCGTCCAGCAGGCCGGCATCGAGCATCTGCCGGAAACGCCGGGCAATACGCTCATGCAGCAGGGCGCGGTCCGCGGGGGCGAGAATCAACTTCACGGGACAAAACGGCAGCACATTATCCCGCGGCCGCTCAAACCAGTCCGACAGCGGCTCGCCCGTTAATTCGAAGACCTCCAGCGCGCGCAGGATACGCTGCGGATCGGTCGGCTCGATGCGCGTGGCGGCCTGCGGATCGACCGTCGCCAGACGCGCGTGCATGGCTGGCCAGCCCTGCGCGGTGGCCTCGGCCTCCAGTATCGCGCGCACCCCGGCGTCCGCCGAGGGCAGCGGCGACAAGCCCTGTTCCAGGGCGCGAAAGTAGAGCATGGTGCCGCCCACCAGCAGGGGAATGCGCCCGTGGCCGAGGATGTCGTCGATCTCCGCCAGCGCCCGCTCACGAAAACGGGCGGCGGAGAAGACCTCGGCCGGGTCGCAGATGTCGATCAGCCGGTGCGGCGCCTCGGCCAGGGTCGCGGCATCCGGCTTGGCGGTGCCGATGTCCATGCCGCGATACACCATCGCCGAATCGACGCTGATGATGTCGCAGGGCAGGCGGCGCACCAGCTCGACGGCCAGATCGGTCTTGCCCGAGGCCGTCGGCCCCATGAGGAAGATCGCCGCGGGCTTGTCGGCGCTGTCGGCAGACATCGGCTCAGCGGCTCTCAGATTACGGGAAAGGACAGCGGCAGAGCCATAATGATGGCGTCCTCACGGCCGCCTTCCGCCGGATAATAGTCCCGGCGCGTACCCACCTGGTTGAAGCCCAGGCCTTCGTACAATCGTATCGCCACGGGGTTGGATTCGCGCACCTCGAGAAACACCGTCTCCACACTGAGGATTTCCGCCTCATCCAGCAGGTGCAGCATCAGCGTACGGCCCAGGCTGCGACGCCGGAAGGCACCGGCCACGCAGACATTGAGGATGTGCGCCTCACCGGCGCCGCTGGACATGATGCCGTAGCCCACCAGCTGCCCGTCGATCTCGGCGATGCGGCAGCAGTAGTCCACGCGCAGGCAATCGCTGAAGATGCGCGCGGTCCAGGGAAAAGGATATTCGGCCAGTTCGATGGCCATCACCGCACGCACATCCATCGGCAGCATGGCGCGGATCTGCGCTTCGCCCGGCTGTACCACGGCACTCATGCCTGCCCATCCTCACCATCATGCCCTTCCGCCACGCGGTGCGCGAAACGCAGATCATCCCAGCTCTTGGCCTTGTCGCGGGGCGTGCGCAGCAGGTAGGCGGGGTGATAGGTGACCACCACCGGGGTGTCGCAGAAGCGATACACCTGGCCGCGTAGCTTACCCAGCGGGGTGTCCACCTTGAGCAGGCCGTGGGCGGCGACGCGCCCCACCACCAGAATCAGGCGCGGCTTGACCAACGCTATCTGACGCTGCAGATAGCCGAGACACTGGCTGATTTCATCGACATGTGGATTGCGGTTGTTGGGCGGACGGCACTTGATGACATTGGCGATGTAGACCTGCTCGCGCTGCAGGCCGATGGCGCGCAGCATGTTGTTGAGCAGCTGCCCGGCGCGGCCGACGAAGGGCTCGCCTTGTTGATCCTCGTCGGCCCCAGGGGCTTCGCCGACGATCATCCAGTCGGCCGTGCGGTTGCCGGTGCCGAACACGGTCTGGGTGCGGGTGGCATGCAGATCGCAGGCCGTGCAGCGGGCCACGACGGCCTGCAGGGCATCCCAGCCCAGTGCATTTACATCGACGCCCGGCGGTATGGCAGCCGGAGCAACGGGCATCTCTTCGCTCGGGCTGGCGGGTAGCTCGCTACGCACATCCGGCACAGACGGTTCGACAGGCAGCGGCCGCTCATCGACGTGGGCTTCCGGCGCGGCAGTTTCGTGCGAAGCCGTAGCCTGTGGCTTCGCGATACTTGCCACGACCGCTTCGCCGGCCTCCAGCACCTCCCCGCCAGCGACGGGCGGGGCGGCATCCTGCTTCGCCTCGCCCGCCACCAGTGGAGAATCTCCATCGCGCCGCACCCAGGCCTGGATGCCCATGGCCTGCAAATACGCGCGCCGTTGTGCCGCACCGCTCATCGCCCCGCTCCCTGCCTAGACCTGTGGATGCTCGCGATCCTCGGGAGTGAAGATCTTGTTGAGGGCATTGACGTAGGCCTTGGCGGAGGCGATGACGATGTCCGTGTCCGCACCCTGGCCATTGACGATGCGGCCGCCCCGCTCCAGGCGCACCGTCACCTCGCCCTGCGAATCGGTGCCGCTGGTGATGTTATTGACCGAATAAAGCTGCAGCTCGGTACCACTGCACACCACCGATTCGATGGCCTTGAAGGCAGCATCCACCGGCCCACTGCCGCTGGCGCTGACGTGCTTTTCCTCGCCATCGATATTGAGCGTAACGGTAGCCTCGGGCGTTTCGCCGGTCTCGGAACAGACCCTGAGCGACACCAGCTTGACGCGCTCATTCTCCGCCTCGAGATTGGCCTCGGTGACCAGGGCCTGCAAGTCATCGTCGAAGATTTCGTGCTTCTTGTCGGCCAACTCCTTAAAGCGCACGAAGGCGGCGTTCAATTCCTCTTCGGAGCCGAAGCTCACGCCCAACTCAGCGAGGCGCGAGCGGAAGGCGTTGCGGCCCGAGTGCTTGCCCAACACCATGCGGTTGGTGCTCCAGCCCACGTCCTCGGCGCGCATGATTTCGTAAGTCTCACGCGACTTGAGCACGCCATCCTGATGGATGCCGGACTCGTGGGCGAAGGCGTTGGCGCCGACGATGGCCTTGTTGGGCTGCACGGTGAAACCGGTGATGCTGGAAACCAGGCGTGAGCAAGACACAATCTGACTGCGGTCGATGTGATCGACATTGCAGCCGAAGACATCGTGACGCGTACTCACGGCCATCACCACCTCCTCCAGCGCGGCGTTACCGGCACGTTCGCCGAGGCCGTTGATGGTGCACTCCACCTGCCGCGCACCACTATCCACCGCAGCCAGCGAGTTGGCCACGGCGAGGCCGAGGTCGTTATGACAGTGCACGGAAAACACCGCCTTGTCGGCATTGGGCACCCGCTCGATGAGGTTGCCGATCAAGGCGCCGAACTGGTGCGGGAGGTTATAGCCCACCGTATCAGGGATATTCACCGTGGTGGCGCCGGCATCGATCACCGCCTCCAGCACGCGGCAAAGGAAATCCAGCTCGGAGCGACCGGCGTCCTCGGGCGAGAACTCCACGTTGTCCGTGTACTTGCATGCCCGCTTCACCGCCGCCACGGCCTGCTCCAGTACCGCATCCGGCTGCATGCGCAACTTCATCTTCATGTGGATGGGCGAGGTGGCGATGAAGGTGTGGATGCGCGCAGAGGCAGCGCCCTTCAGCGCCTCGCCGGCGCGGTCGATATCGCGGTCGAGGGCGCGCGCGAGGCCGCAGACGGTGCTGTCCTTGACGGCATCGGCCACCGCCTTCACCGATTCGAAATCGCCGGGGCTGGCAATGGGGAAGCCGGCCTCGATCACATCCACCCGCATGCGCTCCAGGGCACGGGCGATGCGCACCTTTTCGTCGCGGGTCATGGATGCGCCCGGGCTCTGCTCGCCGTCGCGCAAAGTGGTATCAAAAATAATCAATTTGTCGGTCATGATGGACTCCATCGGTATCGCGCTATCTTAACAGCGGGTCTGGGAAAAAGCCTCTGCCAGACAGCATAAACACGGTCGGTGCCGGCGACAGTCGCGCAGCACAGAGATATTCGGAAACTGGGGGAGTAGAGTTGTCTGCCGCTAGGGCAGTAGGAACAGCAGGGAAAGCGAGGGGTAGAACGCAGCGCCCGGACGCACGACCGCCTGCCCGGCAGGGACGGCGACAACGCTGTGATGGGTGCGGTTTGAGGTCATGGGCTTAACTATAGCCATCTGCTCGGGATTTGCCAAGCTCGGCTGTTAGGAATGCTAGCCCAAAGCAGTAATGTCCCCTTACTATCCAATTTTAAAATGTCCCCTTTTGGAATCAGGGGGGGCGTGGTGCGGCTGAGGCTGAGTGTGCGCCAGATCAAGCGCCTGCAACAGTTCCATCGCGGGCGCTTCAGGGTGATACCCCGCATTTCGGTCAGGCGTTGAACGGCGATGTCCTGTTTTAATCGTACGAGCTGGTCATCGGGGATTCGGGCCATGGACGGTTCCTCCAAAATCCTGTAAAACCGTATTTATGCTGTATGTATAACTGCGTTTCTGCTATATTGTAACCCGTATAAGCGAAGAAGGGTCGTATAGTGTTCGCATTACAAACTACCGAGTAGCTCATCATGAAGTTTTCAAAACGCCTGGCCTCCCTGCGCAAGGAGCGCGGCCTGATCCAAAAGACCCTGGCGGAACAGGTCGGCGTGCATATTACGCAGATCCAACGCTACGAGGCTGGTTCAATCCAGCCCACGCTGGATGTGCTACGCCGGCTGGCCGTAGCCCTTTCGGTCAGTGCGGATTTGCTGGTTTTCGACAAGGATGAACGCGGCCCTGATGCGGATTTAAAACTGGAGTTCGAGGCCTTGAGCCAGTTCGACCCCGAAGAGAAGGCCATCGCCAAAAAGGTCTTGCAGGGCCTGATCATCCAGCACCAGGCCAAGCGCTGGAGCAGTACCGCTAGCGGCTAAAACAAGATAACGACGGAGAATCGACGATGCAAAACGCGAAAAACGCCGCCCGGCAGATCATTGACCACCTGCCGGATCAAGCTACCTGGGATGACATCATGTACGAACTGTACGTGAAACAGAAGATCGAGGAGGGTCTGGCCGATATCGAGGCCGGCCGCACGGTACCGCACGAGCAGGTCAAGGCCGAGCTACCGGATCATCTATCTGATCCGACCCGAGCGCGCCTTTGTCGTGACCATTATCCATGGCAGTCGCAATCTGGCAGAGGAAGAGGTGAAGCCTTGGGAGGTGATTTAAATCTATTCGGCGCAATACGCGAAGCTATTGAACCCTATCCTGACTGGTTTCCGTTTTTTTGTACAAATTTTTCAAAAAGCATTCACCTCATACCTCAGGGTCGGATCTGTATAAGGCTCTAATTTCTATTCAGTTTTATCAAAAGTACCCGCCCTATAACCCTTTAGACTGGCCATTTTGGACAAGAAATGAGCCTTGTAAGCTAATTTAGGGGTTATTTTTCTTCTGGCAGCCTGCATTCGTCTTAAAGTATCCATTTTTCCCATAAAAAGGGCTTATAAGCCTGACCCCTGTACCCCCTAACGGACCCCATCGATTTGGGACACCGATGAAACCTGGTTTAACCCCACAACCGATAAATACACCAACGAATTCGCACCCGGCCCCTTTAACTCTGCAAATTGTCAGCTACGTTCTTCCCGACTATGCCAGACCCGGACAATAAGGATTGTGTATTGGTCAACACGGTAGCGAATGGCGTAGCCCCCTTGGCCAAAGGGGGCGCATAGGTCTCTAAACATGTCACAGTCTTCATCAGGACTGGGGATTCCAGCTTCAGGATTTTTTATCAGGATCTTCACTGCACTTAAAATGCGCTGGCCTGCTTTTTTAGCGGCCAGGGGATTATCTTTTTTGATGAATTCTCTTAATCGGGCCACATCCCAGGTGGCACCCGGCAACCACTCTATTTGATAGTCGGGCACGCTTTCTCCTCATCTTCGCCCCAGGACTCCAGCCAGTCCACCATGGCGTCATGCCCGATGGCTTCCCCGGTCTGTTCATAGGCTTCCCAGCGCTCCAAAGTTTCCTGACGCCGCCGCTCCTGGGTTTCTAGTCGGTCGATATAATCCCGTAAGGCTTCTTTGGCCAGGTAGCTTTTTGAGCGTTTGGTTTTTTTCGCCAACATCGCCAGACGTTTCTCCAGCTCAGGGTCTAATCGGACGCCTAACATGGTCGTCACCTCATTTGTTTAACGTTGTTTAACAATAGCACCTTTATCCCTTTTCAGCACTCGATTTCTTGAGTAAAGGCGTAAAAGGGTAGAGCGGTGGTACCTCAGGGTCGGACCTGTATAAGGCTCAAATTTCTATTTCAGTTTTATCAAAAATACCCGCCTTATAACCCTTTAGACCGGCCATTTTGGCCAAGAAATGAGCCATGTAAGCTAATTTAGGGGTTACTTTTCTTCTGGTAGTCTACATTCGTCTTAAAGTATCCATTTTTCCCATAAAAAGGGCCTTATAAGCCTTACCTGACCCCTGATCCTGGATAAAAAATCTATTATTTCAATAGATTACATAGGCCCGACCCTGAGGGTTCGTAACACGGGATTGTGAGAGTAGAATTAGATGCCGCCAGGGCAGCAGGAACAGCAGAGAAAGCGAGGGATAAAACGCAGCACCCGGACGCACGGCGGCCTGTCCGGCAGGGACAGCAAACATGCAGCGTTGGGTGCAGTTTGAAATCATGGGTTTAACTAGAGCCATTTGGTCAGGATTTACCAAGCGCTGGTCAATTCGCCTCCATCAGCCAACCTTGCGCGAATTTATTTGATTAACTATGATTAATTATTATTGATAATGACAGAGTATTTACCATGGAAACAAAAGTTATTACAGCACACGTCCCTATACCGTTGGCAGATAAAATCGATGACTTGGCGCAGCGCCTTGAGCGATCTAAGGCCTGGATAGTGAAGCAGGCATTAGCCGCATGGGTCGATCAGGAAGAAGAACGACGCCGATTAACCCTGGAAGCACTAACTGATGTAGATAAAGGAAATGTTATCGATCACCAATCTGTCCAGGCATGGGCGGAAAGCCTTAACGCTGACACTCCGCTTTCGCTACCGCGTTAATGGAAGTTAAGTGGACAAGCAAGGCACTTTCCGATTTGAGCCGCCTCTTTGAATTTCTGGTTCCAGTGAACCGACAGGCCGCAGCCAAGACAGTGCAATCTTTAACCGTAGCGCCTACGCGAATCATGAACCAACCACGTATCGGCGAACGACTTGATGAATTTGAACTGCGAGAAGTACGCAGATTGCTCGTAGGTCACTATGAGATACGCTACGAAATTCAGGAATCCATCATTTACGTACTGCGGCTGTGGCATACAAGAGAGAATCGCCAGGGTGCTCGCTAGCGCTTAGCGTACGATTTTTCTGTTTCGCTCAACCCCATTGACCGGCATAAGCGCGCGAGAATTCGAGCCTGGCCCCTTTTGCACAGAATTAAGTATTGTGTCCCCTTATTTTTTTTCCTTGCGCCCATCGTGCTTAACATTTGGAGTTACCTCCGCCTGCCCGATGTTTGCTACCCGGTGGCTGACCTACCTTGCCGGAGCGGGACTTCCACCCGCTGGAATGATCGACCTGGCTCGGCCGCA
>CAJVYS010000109.1 GCA_913009875.1 uncultured Gammaproteobacteria bacterium
TATGATTTTAAAAACAATCAATATAAATGAAATTAAAACAATAGATTATTTCGACATTTCCTATCCAAAAACTCTTGCCGGTTTTAGTGAATCGATTAAAAAACAGGGACTTCTTTCGCCTCTAAGATTAATTCGTGACAAAAATGGCAAATATCGCCTTTTTTCAGGGTTCAGAAGATTGCGCTCTCTGAGAGAGATTGAAACCTCAGAAGCACCTGCTTTTCTTTATAATGAAAGTGACTTAAGCGAAGAAGATGCTTTTATATCTTCCATTGAAGAAAACAGAAAAGGCAGAAGTCTTAATGATTTTGAAATTTCTTCCATACTGAACATTCTCACCTCCCATTTTAGATATTCAAAAAAAGAAATAGTAGCTAAATTTTCTTCACTTCTTGAAATAAGCAAAGAATTAGGCATTCACGAAAAGTACAGGATGCTTTCAAATATTAATCCGCAGTTAAAGGAATTTATTGTAAAAAAGAGAATTCCTCTTAAAACCTCATATTGCCTATCGAAATGGGCAGATAAGTCTCAGAAGGGAATTGCCACTGTCATTGAGAATATTCATTTAACTCACGGTGACTTTTCAAAGTTAATCACCTTGATTGATGAAATTGCAGGAATGGAAAAAACCTCGCCTCAGGAAATAGTTAATGACGGATTTATCGAAAAAATCCTCTCTGATAAAGATTTACCGGCAAACCGTAAAACAGTCAAAATAATCAAATATCTTGAAAAGAAAAGATTTCCAAAAAAAAGCGCGCTTGAAGACAAACTCAATAGAATTGAAAAAGAATTTTCTGTTGCAGGGAAAATAAAGCTAAAACTTCCTTACCTTCTTGAAGGCAATAAAATCAGCATTGAAATAGACAACAAAAATAGAGGTTCATTTGAAGAAGCAAAGAAACTTTTGGAATCAGAGAAGTTTCAGGAGGAAATCAGACAGCTTTTTAATGAGTAGAATAAATGAACTTTGAAATCCAAAAAATATTTATAAATCGAAACTCCATAAAATCCTCAGTTTCAGAAAAAATCTGCTCTGCCCTTCCTCATATTCCAATCATAGAAACTGAAAATGACGAATTTTTAAATGAAATCAAGGCAGAAGAAATTGACCCTGTCGGTTATGGAAAAAAAGTAATCTATATCACAAGAAATGAAGGAGATTTCCTGAAGAAATGTCCCGGCACCAGAAAAGCAATCTGCTGTAATTATTACATCCTCAATCTCATAACAAACTGTCCCCTTGACTGCACATACTGTATTCTTCAGCAATACCTTCACAACAACCCGGTGATAAAAATATTCAGCAATATTGAAAATCTTTTCAGCGAAGTTGACTCTGCCCTTAACTCTTGGGGAAAACAGTATCCTCTAAGAATAGGCACCGGAGAATTAAGCGACAGTCTTGCACTTGATGATTTAACGGGGTTTTCAGTTGATTTAGTCGAATATTTCAAAAACAAGGAAAATGTAATCTTTGAGCTTAAAACCAAAACTTCAAATATCGATAATATTCTTTCCATAGAAGGCGCTGAAAACATTGTAATCGGGTGGTCTGTAAATCCACAAAACATCATAGACAGTGATGAAAAAGGTTCCGCATCTCTTGACGCACGCATAGATGCTGCAAGGAAATGTGAAAAAAATGACTATAAAATAGCATTTCATTTTGACCCCCTAATTATTTATGAGGGATGCGAGAATGACTACTGCGGAGTAATTGATAAAATAAGATCATCGATCTCGCCCGAATCAATTGCGTGGATTAGCATTGGCGCCTTAAGATTTTCAGAGCCAATGAAATGGATAATGAAGGAACGGTTTCCTGACTCGAAAATAATCTACGGTGAACAAACCCTTTGTGAAGACAAGAAATACAGATATATCAGGCCTCTGAGAGAAGAAATTTTCAAAAAGATATACACAAGACTTAAGAAATCTTACCCAAAAGTGTCTGTATATTTTTGTATGGAAGAGTCATATATTTGGAAGGATGTAGCAGGCACACTCCCCCACTGCATGAAGGAAACGAAAGCGCTTTTCTGAATATAAATTAATGATTAAGTAAGGTGTCTCCGGAATTCCAACATCTTGTTAGAATTTTTTTATGAGGCCTTTTCAAGGCGATCAGCCTGTGCCGGGCACATCGCTTGTTCGGGCGGCAAAGCTCTATCGCATTTGGCGGGCGCGAACAAGGATTGCCGGAAGGGGCGAAAAGTAAACGCCGCCCGGCGAGGGGGAATACCGGGCGGCGTCGCTGGCCGTGCTGCTCTCTTGGGGAGAGGATAAAGAGAGGCGCCGCTATTCGCGGCCAACGGCCAATGGGTCGGACACGAACGTCATCACGACGCGCGAAGATCGGGGGCCGGCGAGGAACGGCCCTTTTTTAATCTGCGGCGACGATTGCGGAGCGCAGGCGACGTCGGTTCCATACCCGGATTTAAATCCGCAATTTTCCGAAGCCCGGGTTTCAACCCCGGCATTGGCCAGCATGAGCACGGTGCCGAGCAGGCCGGCGACCAAAATGCTTCCGATTCCCGTGATCCATGCCGTGAACATGATCTTTCCTTTTTGCTTGGCGTCACTCCCTTATTGTTTCGATCATGATGTAAGCAGGCGGAACCCAACCTGAACCCCCTCTTCACAAACTGTTCATCTTTGGCGGCTGAATTGTTGCGATTCCACATGGCCCGCATCGCGCCGCTAAACGTTTGGCTGGATTGACCGGGCCCGGGTTGATAGAACGCCCCTGGGAAATCATCTTGAAAACGGTTTGAAACTCATGTCCGACGATACGGTTACCGATACCGTCAGCGATGGCGCGGCGCCCGGCAGACAGCGCGACTATCGCGACACGCTGTTTTTGCCCAACACCGATTTCCCCATGCGCGCCGGCTTGCCCAGGCGCGAGCCGGAGATTCTGACGCGCTGGCACGAGAGCGACCTCTATGGCCAGTTGCGCGCCAAGGCCAGGGGCGCCAGGAAATATATCCTGCACGACGGCCCGCCCTACGCCAACGGCCACCTGCACATCGGCCACGCGGTCAACAAGCTCCCCAAGGACATGGTGGTCAAGTCGCGCGGCCTGACCGGCCTGGACGCCGTCTACGTGCCCGGCTGGGACTGCCACGGCATGCCGATCGAGATCCAGATCGAGAAGCAGTTCGGCAAGGGCCTGCCGGTTCAGGAAGTGCAGGAGAAGGCGCGCGCCTACGCCACCGGCCAGATCGCCCGCCAGAAGGTGGACTTCGAGCGCCTGGGCGTGCTCGGTGATTGGGCCGACCCGTACCTGACCATGAACTTCCGCAACGAGGCGGATGAAGTCCGTGCACTGGGCAAGATCCTGGAGAAGGGCTACGTCTTCCGTGGCCTGAAGCCGGTCAACTGGTGCTTCGACTGCGGCTCGGCGCTGGCCGAGGCCGAGGTGGAATACGAGGACAAGACCTCCACCGCCATCGACGTGCGCTTCCCGGTGCTGGACGAGTTGGCCCTGTGGGCGCGCTGCCATCATGTCGAAGAGCGCTTTGGCGGAGAGCACAAAGGCGAAGGCCCCATCTCGGTGGTGATCTGGACCACTACGCCGTGGACCCTGCCCGCCAATCAGGCGGTGGCGGTGCATCCCGAGCTGGACTATGTGGTGGTGCAGAGCGAGGGTGAACTCGGCCCGGAGCGGCTGATCCTCGCCGAGGCCCTGTTCAAGGACGCCATGGTGCGCTACGAGCGCAGCGGTCTGTTTGAAAACAGCCGGGTGGTGGCCTACTGCCGCGGCGCCGATCTCGAGGGCCTGAAGCTGGGCCATCCCTTCTACGCGCGCGAGGTGCCGGTGATCCTCGGTGACCACGTCACCACCGAATCCGGCACCGGCTGCGTACACACCGCGCCGGGCCACGGTCAGGAAGACTTCGTGGTCGGGCAGAAATACCACCTGCCGGTATACAACCCGGTGGGTGGCAACGGCGTGTTCCTGCCGGACACCGAGCTGTTCGCCGGCGAGCACGTGCTCAAGGCCAACCCGCATGTGGTGGAGGTGCTGCGCGCCAAGGGTGCGCTGGTGCACGAAGAGGCATTGCGCCACAGCTATCCGCACTGCTGGCGGCACAAGACGCCGATTATCTTCCGCGCCACGCCGCAGTGGTTTATCGCCATGGATGGCGTGTATCCTGGCCCTGTCGGGAACAAGGGTCAGGGTATCGCCATGGACGGCGTGTATCCTGGCCTTGTCGGGAACAAGGGCCAGGACATCAGCATGGACCAGGCAGGACTGCGCGAGGCGGCGCTGGCCGAGATCCGCAACACCCACTGGATGCCGGACTGGGGCCAGGCGCGCATCGAGGGCATGATCGAAAACCGTCCCGACTGGTGCATCTCGCGCCAGCGCACCTGGGGCGTGCCCATCGCCCTGTTCGTGCACCAGCAGACGGGCAAGCTGCACCCGCGTACGGCCGAGCTGATCGAACAGGTAGCGCAGCGCGTCGAAGAAAAAGGCATCGATGCCTGGTTCCAGTTAGACCCGGTTGAGCTGCTGGGTGACGAGGCGGGCGAGTACGACAAGGTTACGGATACCCTGGACGTGTGGTTCGACTCTGGCGTCAGCCATGCCTGCGTGCTGGATCGGCGCGAGGAGCTGCGCCGGCCGGCGGACTTGTATCTGGAGGGCTCGGACCAGCATCGCGGCTGGTTCCAGTCCTCGTTGCTGACCTCGGTGGCGGTTACCGGCAAGGCGCCGTATCGTGCTGCGCTCACCCATGGTTTTACCATCGACACCAAGGGGCTGAAAATGTCCAAGTCCATGGGCAATGCGATTGCACCGCAGAAAGTAGTGAACAACCTCGGCGCGGACATCCTGCGTCTGTGGATAGCGGGTGTGGATTATCGCAATGAGATGACCGTCTCAGACGAAAATTTCAAACGCACCGCCGATACCTATCGTCGCATCCGCAACACCGCGCGTTTCCTGCTTGCCAACCTCAATGGTTTCGATCCGGCGCAGCACGCGCTGCCCGTGGAGGAGATGCTGGCGCTGGATCGCTGGGCGGTGGCGCGCACAGCCCAACTGCAAGTGGAGATTGTCGCGGCCTTCGATAACTATGATTTTCACCACATCCATCAGAAACTGCACCATTTCTGCAATGTCGAGCTGGGCGGTTTCTATCTCGATATCATCAAGGATCGCCAGTACACCACCCGTGCCGATAGCCGTACGCGGCGTTCCTGTCAGACCGCCATGCACCACATCATTGAGGCCATGGTGCGCTGGATGGCGCCCATCCTCAGCTTTACCGCCGAGGAGATCTGGGGCTGCCTGCCGGGTGAGCGCGGCGAGTCGGTGTTTTTTGAACAGTGGTATGCACTGCCGGAAAATGCCGAAGACCCGCAGCTGGACCTGGCCTTCTGGCAACAAGTACAGGAAGTACGCGAAGCGGTGGGTAAGGAGCTGGAACAGTTGCGCGTCGCCGGCGGCATCGGTTCCTCGCTGGATGCGGAAGTGGACCTGTACTGTGGCGAAGAGATCTTCCAGCGTCTCGAACGGCTGGATGACGAACTGCGCTTTGTGCTGATCACCTCGGACGCGCGCCTTGTCCGCGACACAGCAAAGACCGATGATGCGGTGCACTATACCCTGACCAGCAACGACGAGCTGTGGGTGGCCGTGATGCCCTCGGCATACGCCAAGTGCTCGCGCTGCTGGCATCACCGTGAAGACGTCGGCAGTCATACCAAACACCCGGAGCTGTGCGGTCGCTGTGTGGAGAATGTCGAGGGCGCGGGGGAAGAGCGGCGCTTTGCGTGACGGGCTGAATGCCGGATGGGAACGCAAAGATCGCAGAGACGCAAAGGTCGCAAAGAGTGGGAAATGGCCGTGTGTCAGAACCCACTTAGGGTGCCATGTCTGTTTGGTCCGCAAATGAATGCCAATGAACGCGAAAGGCTTGCTGGCCAGTGCGACATGCTTGTGACCGGCGGGGCCTGAAACATGAACCTGCACAAGCTTTTTCGTTATTCTGGACCCGACTCGGAATTCGCCAGTGCTGGCGACAAGCATCTTTTTTCAAACGTCTTTTCTTTGCGACCTTTGCGTCTTCGCGATCTTTGCGTTGAATTCGCGGCCTGCCCACATCCTCAGGAATCGACCCTACCATGCATAACTTGAAATGGCTGCTCCTGTCCGCCGTTGTAATCGCGCTGGATCTGTGGACCAAGGCCCTGGCCAGCGAGCACCTGGCGATGCACCAGCCGCTGCCGGTGTTCCCCGGCTTCAATCTGACCCTGATGCACAACAAGGGCGCGGCTTTCAGCTTTCTCAGTTCGGCGGGTGGTTGGCAGCGCTGGTTTTTTACCATCATTGCCGCCGTGGTGAGCGTGGTCATCGTCGTCTGGCTGGCGCGTCTGAAACCCCGCCAGCACTGGCTGGCGTTGGCCCTGGCGCTGGTTCTCGGCGGTGCGCTGGGCAATCTCTGGGATCGCCTGACGCTGGGTTATGTGGTGGACTTTATTCAGGTGTATTACCGTGAATGGTACTGGCCGGCCTTTAATATTGCCGATTCGGCGATTTTTGTGGGTGCGGTGATGTTGGTGCTGGACAGCCTGTTCGGCCGCCACGATGAGACGGAAAAAAAGCCATGAGTGATGCCTCGGTCATCGGCCCCGACAGTGCAGTGATGATGCATTTCACCCTGACGCTGAGGGACGGCACGGTAGCCGAAACCAGTCGTGAGGACGAACCGCTGGAATTCCGTATGGGGGACGGCTCGCTGGTTGCCGGACTTGAGCGGGCCTTGTTCGGTCTGTACAGCGGTAGCGTGCAAACGGTTGAAATCGAACCGCAGGATGCCTTTGGTTTCCCCGATCCGGCCAATGTGCACAGCCTGTCGATCCATGATTTTTCCCATGACATGCCGCTTGAGCCCGGTGTGATCATTAATTTCACTACGCCCACTGGCGACGAGATTCCGGGTACGGTGGTGGAGGTTGATGACGAGCAGGTGTTGGTGGACTTCAATCACCCACTTTGTGGCCACACGATACATTTTGCGGTGGAGATACTGGCTGTCTCCAATAGCCCGGAAATTGCCGAAGAGTAACGAGAAATAGTCACTATGCAGATTCAACTAGCCAATCCGCGTGGTTTTTGCGCCGGCGTCAATCGCGCCATCGAGATTGTCGAGCGTGCCCTTGAGTTATTCGGTGCACCCATCTATGTGCGCCATGAGGTGGTGCATAACCGCTTTGTGGTGGAGGGGTTGAGTGAGCGGGGGGCATTGTTTGTCAATGAGCTGGATGAGGTGCCGGCGGGTGCGACGGTCATCTTTAGCGCCCATGGCGTGCCCAGGGCGGTGCGTGAAGAGGCCGAAGCACGCGGACTGAAGGTGTTCGATGCCACCTGTCCACTGGTGACCAAGGTGCACATGGAGGTGGTACGTCATCAGCAGACAGGCCATGAAGTGATACTCATCGGTCACGCGGGGCATCCCGAGGTGGAGGGCACCCTGGGTCAGTATGAAGGCAAGGGCATGTATCTGGTGGAGACGCCGGACGATGTGCTGAAGCTGAAGGTCAACAGTCCGGATCAGTTGGCCTTTGTTACCCAGACCACCCTGTCTCTGGATGATACCGAGCAGGTGATTGATGTCCTGCGTACGCGTTTTCCCGCCATTGTCGGGCCGAAAAAAAATGACATCTGTTACGCCACGCAGAATCGTCAGGATGCGGTGAAGGCCCTGGCGCGCAGCTGCGATCTGGTGCTGGTGGTGGGTTCGGCCAACAGTTCCAATTCCAACCGCCTGCGTGAGCTGGCTGAACGCCTGGGCAGCGATGCCTATCTCATCGACGATGCCAGCCAGATCCAGCCGGCGTGGTTGGTGGGATGTTCCGCCGTCGGTGTGACGGCGGGGGCCTCGGCGCCGGAGGTGTTGGTCAATGAGGTGATCGAGCGCTTGCAGGCATTGGGCTGTGACGAGGCGGTGGATGCCGAGGGCCGGGAGGAAACGGTGACGTTTTCACTGCCCCGGGAACTCCGGGTGAATGATGAATCCGCTGATTAAGCAAACTGTGTAGGAGCGGTTCCTACAAGTTGCCATGTATTTTTGCGGACGGGAAAACGTGTTCGGTTCCGGATGCTGTGGATATTCAGTGAAATAAAAAAAGGCGCCCCGGGGGCGCCTTTTTTCGTTATGAGTGATGGGCTACCACCTGTTGGCAGGCGCTTTGGCGCCGGCCGAGTTGATAGTGAGGTTGCCATCTGCGAGCTGCCGGCCCTGTGCCGTGGCGGTGAGTCTGACACAGCCAGCGAGGTTGTTGACGGCAAAGGGAGCGTTGCAGGTGGCGGCTGCAATACTGTAGAGCCCGTCATCAGTGATCACCGGGTCGTTGACATAACCCAGTTGCGTCAGGTCTGTGGTGTAAGCCATGTTGCGACTGAAAAAATTCTGCTGCCTGGCGAGAATCTCCAGCAGTGCGTTTTGACCTTCGGTGCGGTTGGTTTTCTGTATATGATTTTGATAGCTGGGATAGGCAATGCTGGCGAGGATGCCAATGATGCCCATTGCGATGAGCAGCTCGATGAGGCTGAAGCCCCGGTTGCGGTGGGGTCGCTGGGTGTTTGTCTTCATGTGTGGGTATCTTTTTCCAGACGGAAGGGGTGGGCGGCTCGATGCTCGCCCACCCCAGTGTTTACAGGGCTAGTTCTGCCAGGAGACGCGGTTGCCCATGCGGCAGGTGGTACCTAGTCCATTCTGATTAACAAATACGCTGGCACAAAGTGGTGTTGGCGGTGGATTATTTCCGCCACCACCTCCGCCTCCACCACCACCACCTCCGCCACCTCCGCCACTACCTCCATTATTGCCATTGCTGCCACCGTCTGTGTCGAAGGTGACATAAGGTGCACTGGGAATGAACTGTACGGTGTCGAGGGTCATCAGGCGATCTTCCAGGGTGAATGTGCTCTGGCCGTCTTCATTCAGGTCGGTCATCGATCGACCGTCTTCCAACGCCATCATGTAGGCGCGGGGGGTGTTGCCGGAGAGATTGCAGACGTTATTGCCGGCCTGGAAATCGGGCTGATAGCTGGTGAAGATCACACTGTTATTGAAGATGATCGACTCGGCCAGCACCTTTTCACCCAGATTCGGGCTCAGGTCTATGAACCAGCCGGGCTGGTTGCTGGTGAGGGCCTGCTGACCGGTGATGTCACCCAGGGCGGTCTCGGTTATGACCGTGGGAGTGCCTGTCGGCAGGCTGAGGGCATCCTTATCCTCGAAGACGTAGAAACGATCCTTTGTTGTCGTCTCTGTCGGATGGGCGCGATAGCCTGAGCCGATGGCGATCTTCAGGCGTTGCTGGCGGTCAAAGGCGACGCTGGGGGGGTAGTAGAAACGCCGGTTACCGGCCGCCGTGCCATCGTTAAAGTCGGCCAGCAGGTAGCCGCTGCTCTGGTTGATATTGCTCGGGCTGGCGTTGCCATAGTTGAGGTTGAGGCTGTTCCGGTTGAGGTCGATACGCCAGACGCGGCCACCGGTGTCGCCCACATACAAACGGTCGGCAAGGCCATTGCCGTCAAGGTCGATGATGCGGGGGGCCGAGGGGATGCTGTTGGTGAATGGCAGCTCCAGGTCATGATTGCCACCTGTGGGGCCGGCACTCCAGATTTTCGTTCCAAACGTGGCGTCGACGGCATAGATGGCACGTCCCTGGTCATCGGCTTTGCGCACATTCTTGCTGGGGTCGCTATCCTGGGTATCTTGATCGATGTCGTAGCCACCGCCGAAGATGAGCGCCATGGTTTTTTGGCCGCCGCTCATAACCTGGGTCAGCTGCGGCGTGGACCAGGTCTGTCCCAACTCGTCGAATCCAGCCTCGATGCCGCCCCGGATGTGCCACAGAAATTTTGGCTTGGTCGGATCGGTAACGTCCAGCGCGTAGTAGTTGCGTCCGCCACGGCGCATGCCGAAGTAAAGATAGGTGTGGGTATCGGTCTGCCAGACGACCAGGTTGCCGTCCAGCCCGTAGACCTTCTTGTCCGTGTTGCTGTTGCGGTAGAGGGTGTCGAGATTGGGCAGCAGCTCCCGGGGGATGAAGGCGAAGAGTTCTTTCGGCTGATTGCCGGAGATGTCGAAGGCATGTAGCAGGCCGTCATTGGTCGGGACATAGAGCACCTGCGGATACGAGCCCGTGGCGTAGTTCACCAGGCCGGGCGTCGTGTGCAGGGAGTCCCCCATGTGCTGGCGTTCTTTTGTGGTGGTTATGCCATTCGTGTTTGTGACTTCTTCCAGGCCACGGGCCCACTGGATGAGCTTGTCGCGGTCGATGTTGGCGGAAAGCTGCAGCTCGGCGGCAGTCAGTTTGCCGTTGCCGGTGGTGAAGGCATTGTCCCCGTGCATGAGGTCGAATTCCGTACCCATGTAGGTATAGATATTTCTTTGGCTGGAGTCCAGGCTGTTGGCCAGAGAGGGGCCATCGGTAAATACGGGCTTGCCCTTGCTGTCATAACTCAGCTCGGTCTTGATGATGTCGCCGCTCCAGGCGGGTTTGTCGCTGGGTGTAAACTCCGGGCGATAGAGGAATTTACTGGTGGCCAGACGGTTGTTGGGGTCGACGTTAACGGAGGGCGCAGAAAAGCTGACGCCGCTGCCGGTGACCTCTTTGATGATCTTTTTAAATATGGCTACCAAGTCGCTGGACTTGCTGGCATTGAAATACTGGCCTTCCTTTTTACCGTACTGCTTGCTCTTTTCGGCCAATAGGGTAAGGAAGTCCTGTGCCCCTGTATTATTGCCGAGCATGAAGCCGATGGTATAGGTGGAGATGGTCTGGTCACCCGGCAGACCGGGGGACTGGTCGTACTCGGCCATGTACTGGACGAGTTCGGGCATACAGCGGCCATAGGCGTGGATATTGCTGCCGAGGCTACTGAGGTCGGCACAATCCTTAGCTTTGTTGCTGCCAATGACAGGGCTGGCCCGCGAGGCAATGTGATGAAGGGTATCCCGGCGCATCGGTTCGCGGTCAGAGAGGAGGACCACGTAATTGCTCTGGCACTGGTGGATGATGGGGGTCTTGTAGATGGGGGTGGGGTCCCAGACCTTTTTGTTGTAAGTTTCCCTGCATCGTTCGTAGTCGTAATCGTAGCTACTTGCTGTTCGTGGATTGGTACACCGTACGCGGTAGCGGTTGCCACTGCCGTCGGGATCTACAGGGCGATTGCTGCCATCGTACGAGACAGTGCTGATGGTTTTCCAGTTGTCATAGCACTCAAGCCCCGTGGCGTCGCAGATGGGGGTGTTTTCCTGGATGTTGCAGGAGCCCGCCCGCGCCGATATGGTGCCAGTTGCGCGCTCGGTTCGGCAGGTGTTGGGTACGATATTGGAACCGCAAGACCTGATTGGGCGTGAGGTACTGGGTGAGCAGTCGCGCTCCCCGGCTGGCTGCATTGTGTAATCCACCTTGCCGCTATAGGCGGCGGGATTGTCGGCTTGGGTGTCGCCATCGGTATAGCTATTGGTTGAGG
>CAJVYS010000110.1 GCA_913009875.1 uncultured Gammaproteobacteria bacterium
GGCCGGAAGGGAGCCGGTGACGCACGATAGCGCAACCATCATCGGCAGCGAGTACCACGGCCCGTCTGCACAGGAGGGCACGGCGTAACGGTACTGCGTGACAGGCACGGCGCACCTGCGGGCTCCTCCACCCGAAACGCGCCACAGTTGGCAATCCCTGTGGGGCGGTTACGGCCCGTCCCGATCTTGCTGGGTACTTGACGCCCGAAATTTCACGAAACGTCACACGCCACCGACCCGGCCTGGGGTGTGGTGGTTTTTTTGCCTCACGGACACGCCCAGCACAGCCAGCCTTGAAAGGTGTAATGTCCTGCATTACACTTATGCAATGATAAAGACGTTCGCCCACAAGGGCCTTGAGCGCTTTTTCCTGACCGGGAGCAAGCGGGGCATCACCGCGCAGCACGCTGCACGAATTGCCCGCCTTCTGGATCGCCTGGAGGCATCGGCGGAAGCTGCCGATATGAACTTGCCCGGGTACCGCTTCCACGAACTCACCGGGAAGCGCAAAGGCACCTACAGCGTGACGGTCTCCGGCAACTGGCGGATCACCTTCGCCTTCCGGCAAGGCAACGCCTACGACGTGAATTTGGAGGATTACCACTAATGGCTACCAGAACCCGCAAACCTACCCACCCCGGCGCCATCCTGCGCGAGGACATCCTGCCCGAGTTGGGCATGAGTCAGACCGAGCTGGCCCGGCGCCTGGGCGTCTCGCGTCTCACCGTGTCAGACCTGATCCACGAGAAGCGCGCCCTTTCCGCGGATATGGCCATGCGCCTTGCCCGTCTGCTGGACACCACCCCCGAGAGCTGGCTGGCAATGCAACAGGCGGTGGATCTGTGGGAGCTGGAGAACGAGCGCGGCCCCGAGTATCAGAAGATCGAGCATGTGGCAGCATAGCGCCACCGGGCGACGGAGAACGCAGCCCCGCCCTGGTGGGGCTTTTTTGTGGGCGGGTGAAAAATTCCGTAATAAGTCCGTAGAAAAACAAAAGGCTCACACCAGATTGATGTAAGCCCTTGTTTTTAATGGCGTCCCCAAGGGGATTCGAACCCCTGTTACCGCCGTGAAAGGGCGGTGTCCTAGGCCGACTAGACGATGGGGACATCGACTTTGACACTCGCTTTCGAGTGAATTTGGTGGAGCTAGGCGGGATCGAACCGCCGACCTCCTGCATGCCATGCAGGCGCTCTCCCAGCTGAGCTATAGCCCCGAAAAGCGAAGGCGCCATTTTAGAGAAATGGCGCTTTCTGTCAAGGATTAAAACGACTTATTTCCCACTATTTTGCTGCTTTTCGATCTTTGCCCAGGAGTCACGCAGAGTGACCGTTCGGTTGAAAATGGGCATGCCGTCGGCAGTGTGCACGGGATCCATGCAGAAGTAGCCTTCACGCTCGAATTGGAACTGATCACCGGGCTGTGCACTGCCCAGATTGGATTCCAGATAGCACTGGATAAGGCTACGCAGGGAGTCCGGGTTGAGGTGCGCCTTGCACTCGCTGCCGTCTTTCGTGGCGTCCGGCGTCGGGTGGGAAAACAGGCGGTCATAGAGGCGAACCTCGGCCTCGATGGCGTGCTTTGCCGACACCCAGTGAATCACACCCTTGATCTTACGCCCTTCGGGGTTGGCGCCCAAGGTATCGGCATCGTAGCTGCAACGCAGTTCGATAATGTCGCCCTGCTCGTCCTTAATGACCTCATCGCAACGGATCACGTAGGCATTGCGCAGCCGTACTTCGCCGCCGGCCACCAGACGCTTGAACTTCTTGTTGGGCGCCACTTCCATGAAGTCATCACGGTCGATATAGACCTCGCGGCCGAAGGGGATTTCGCGCATACCGAAGCGCTCGTCTTGCGGGTGATTGGCCGCTTCGAGGATTCTCACCTGCCCCTCGGGGTAGTTCTCGATCACCACCTTGAGCGGCCGCAGCACGGCCATGCGGCGCGGCGCGCTGGCATTGAGGTCTTCGCGGATGCAGCTCTCCAGCACGCCCATCTCGACGCTGTTCTCGGACTTGGTGACGCCGATGCGCTGGCAGAACTCGCGGATCGAGGCCGGCGTGTAGCCGCGCCGCCGCAGGCCGGCGATGGTGGGCATGCGCGGATCGTCCCAGCCTTCGACGAAGCCTTCGTCCACCAACATCGTCAGTTTGCGCTTGCTGGTGATGGTGTATTGCAGATTGAGGCGCGAAAACTCAATCTGCTGCGGATGACAGGGCACCGCCAGTTGGTCGAGATACCAATCGTACAGCGGCCGGTGATCCTCGAATTCCAGCGTACACAGGGAATGCGTGATGCCCTCGATGGCGTCCGACAGGCAGTGGGTGAAGTCGTACATGGGATAGATGCACCACTCCGCCCCCGTCTGGTGATGGATCACGCCGTGGCGGATCCGGTAGATGGTCGGATCACGCAAGTTGATGTTCGGTGAAGCCATGTCGATCCTGGCGCGCAACACGCGCTCGCCGTCGGCGAATTCGCCAGTGCGCATACGCGTAAACAGGTCGAGATTCTCAGCCACGCTACGGTTGCGATAGGGACTGTCCTTGCCCGGCTCGGTGAGGGTACCGCGATACTCGCGTGTCTCCTCCGCGCTCAGGTCACAGACGTAGGCCTTGCCCTGCTCGATCAACTGCACCGCATAGTCGTGCAACTGCTCGAAATAGTCCGAGGCGAAAAATACCTTGTCGCCCCAGTCGTAGCCCAGCCAGTGCACATCACGCTGGATGGCCTCGACGAACTCGGCGTTTTCCTTGTGCGGATTGGTGTCATCGAAACGCAGGTTGCAGGTGCCGTTATAGTCTTCGGCGATACCGAAATTCAGGCAGATGGACTTGGCGTGGCCGATGTGCAGATAGCCATTGGGTTCGGGCGGAAATCGGGTCGCCACGCGGCCGTCGTTTTTGCCCGCGGCAATGTCCGCGTCGATGATCTGACGAATGAAATTGCTAGGCTTGTTTGAAGTCTCGTTCTGATCCATTGACAAACCTCAGTTCGCTGCGCGCTGACGGATGAATGCCAGCGCCTTGTCGATGCGCCGCAGACACGCCTCCCTGCCGACCAGATGCAGGGTGACGTCGATGCCCGGCGAGGCCGCACGCCCCACCACGGCCACGCGTAGCGGCTGAGCCACCTTGCCCATTTTCACGTCCAGCGCCTCGGAGACATCCTTTACCACCTGGTGCAAAACCTCGGGCTGCCAGTCATCCACCGCCGCCAGCGCCTCACGCATCTTTTCCAGCGGCTCTTGCGCCACCGGGCGCAGGTGCTTCTTTGCCGCCGTTTCATCGAATGTGTCAAAATCGCGGTAGATGAACTCGCTGATCTGCGCCATTTCCACCAACGTCTGCGCGCGCTCTTTCTGCGCCATCACCACGCCCATGATGTCCGGGCCGTCACAGGGGTCGATGCCCAGCTTGCCGAGATGAATGCCCAGGTGATGGGCGATCTTTTCCGGCTCGGCGGCCATGATGTACTGCTGGTTCAGCCACAGCAGCTTTTCCGGATTGAAGGTGGAAGCGGCGCCATTGACGTCGCCGACATCGAACAGCTCGATCATCTCGTCGAGGGAAAAGATCTCCTGATCGCCGCTGGACCAGCCCAGACGCACCAGATAATTGAGCAGCGCCTCGGGCAGATAGCCCTCCTCGCGGTACTGCATCACGCTCACCGCGCCGTGGCGCTTGGACAGGCGCTTGCCGTCCTCACCGAGGATCATGGGCACGTGGGCGTAGATAGGCAGCTCGGCACCCAGCGCCTTGAGCAGATTGATCTGGCGTGGCGTATTATTGAGGTGATCGTCGCCACGGATCACGTGGGTGATACCCATGTCCCAATCGTCCACCACCACGGTCAGGTTATACGTCGGCGTACCGTCGCTGCGGGCGATGATCAAATCATCCAGCTCGGTATTCTGAAACGCCACCTTGCCCTTGATGAGGTCTTCCACCACCACCACGCCATCGGCCGGATTCTTGAAGCGGATCACCGGATCGACGCCTTCGCGTGCCTCGCTACGCATACGGCAGCGTGCATCGTAGCGTGGCTTTTCCTTGCGCTTCATGGCCTCCTCGCGCATCGCATCCAACTCTTCGCGGGTGCAATAACAGTGATAGGCCAAACCCTTGTCCATCAGCTGCTGGATCACCTCGTTGTAACGCGCGAAGCGATCCGTCTGGTAAAACGGCCCCTCATCGTACTCCAGCCCCAGCCAGGTCATGCCCTCAAGAATGGCGTTCACCGACTCCGCCGTGGAGCGTTCCCGATCCGTATCCTCGATACGCAGCACGAAACGGCCCCCATGCTTGCGGGCATGCAGCCAGGAATAGAGGGCGGTGCGGGCACCACCGATGTGCAGATAACCCGTGGGACTGGGCGCAAAACGCGTACGCATGATTGGCATTCACTCATTCAGACGGAAAAGGGGCGCCATTGTAGCAAGCCATCAGTGAAAAAGGAGGGATTGACCAACAACAGGCCGCCACCAGAGCGACCACCTCAACCTCCATAGGTTTGGTTCTCCGCCACTGGCCACGACTACCGTCATTCCGGCGCATGCCGGAATCCGGTGGGTCGTTTGTCGGCACCGGCCTCGGTTTTGGCATCCATACCATTATCCATGTAGGCGTTCGCCAGCGTGACGGGATGCCAAAAATATCCTGTCAGCTTGCAGTGGGATTGTTTATTCAGGTTTGACGCAGCCCCCGCCAATTCGTAGAATCCCATCCCTCGAAAGATTCGGGCGATTAGCTCAGTGGGAGAGCACTGCCTTCACACGGCAGGGGTCACTGGTTCGAACCCAGTATCGCCCACCAATTTATCATTTAGACTTCTTCAGAGCCTCGAACCGTTGAGGCCTTATCCCGCATAAGTCAAACTAACTCACTTCGTTCATAAGTCTGACTAAGCTGCTTCGAACCAGCAGCGCCCACCAATTTATCATTTAGACTTCTTCAGAGCCTCGAACCGTTGAGGCCTTGTCCCGCATAAGTCAAACTAACTCACTTCGTTCATAAGTCTGACTAAGCTGCTTCGAACCAGTATCGCCCACCAATTTATCATTTAGACTTCTTCAGAGCCTCGAACCGTTGAGGCCTTGTCCCGCATAAGTCAAACTAACTCACTTCGTTCATAAGTCTGACTAAGCTGCTTCGAACCCAGTTTGTGGATTACTGCGGTCCGACGATGGCGATCGTCAACCCGGACACGGGCGCGTACCGCCAGGCACAGATCTTTGTCGCCGTGCTGGGTGCGTCGAACTACACGTTTGCCTGCGCCAGCTGGAGTCAGAAACAAGCCGACTGGCTTAACGCGCACGTGAAGGCCTTTGAGTACTTCAGCGGTGTGCCCGAGCTCGTGGTGCAGGATAATATCCTGTCTGGACATCGGTCTATATGTTGCCTATATTATACAATATCTGTATTTATGTTGATTTCAAAAAACATATTATGACGAAGCAGCCCCTTTCTCTGTCCAGCAGCACGCTCAATGTGCTGAAGACTCTGGGCGCCATGATCAAGGCTGCCCGGCTGGAGCACGGCATGAGCCAGGCGGAACTGAGTGAGCGTCTGGGGGTTAGCCGCTACACCGTGATCGCTCTTGAGAAAGGCGAGCCGAAGGTAGGCGTGGGCACGGTGTTTGAAGCAGCAACCATCGTCGGCATCCCCCTGCTGGCAAGAGATCAAGGTGAACTTAACAAGCTGGCTACAACGGTAGCCAATCTCACCAGCATTCTTCCCGAGCGTGGGCGGCGCAAGAAGGTAGCACTGAAAGATGACTTCTAACATTACTGAAGCCTTCGTCTGGATCTGGCTGCCTGGTAGCACGGTACCTGTTGTCGCGGGTCGCATTGAGAAACATGGTTCATTGCATCACTTCACCTACGGTCGGTCCTATCGCGAGCGCGACGATGCCATTGCCCTGTCGCCATTTGAGCTGCCGCTACAACCCGGCACCTTCGAACCGCTGGGCATGAATACCATCCATTCCTGCCTGCGCGATGCCGCACCCGATGCCTGGGGACGCCGCGTCGTGGGCTACAAATATACCGACCTGGCTGCCGATGAGTTGGACTACCTGCTACTGTCCGGCAGCAACCGTATCGGTGCACTGGATTTTCAGGCCAGCGCTTCCGAGTACGTGCCGAGGGAGGCTGATCATCCGACGCTCGATGATCTGCTCGCAGCCGCTGAACTGCTGGAAGCCAATCGCCCCCTGCCTCCGGAACTTGAGCATGCCTTGCTCCGGGGTACCAGCATCGGTGGCGCCCGACCCAAGGCACTGATCGATGATGAGGGCAAACACTTCATTGCCAAATTCAGTTCAACCACCGATGTCTACCCGGTCGTCAAAGCGGAATACATCGCCATGCGTCTGGCGACACTTGCCGGACTGACAGTCGCGCCGGTGTCGCTGACATTTTCCCTGGGTAAAGATGTGCTGATGATCGAGCGCTTCGACCGTGTAGACACCGCCACGGGCAAAGCACGCCGTTTGATGTTGAGTGGCCTGAGCCTGCTGGGACTGAATGAGATGGAAGCCCGCTATGCCAGTTACATCGACTTGGCTGACCGGATTCGTCAACGATTTACCGAACCGCAAGCAACACTCGCAGAATTGTATAAGCGGCTAGTTTTCAACGTGCTGGTTGGCAATACCGATGATCATGCGCGCAACCATTCGGCATTCTGGGATGGGCGACAACTCAGCCTGACACCAGCCTATGATATCTGCCCACAACTGCGCACCGGACAGGAAGCCACACAGGCCATGGACATCGGTGGTATCGCAGGAAATGCCGCAACACTGGCCAATGTCCTTTCCGTCTGCGGCAAGTTTCAGTTACGCGAAACCGATGCCAGGGCGGTGATCAAACAACTCATTGCTGCCGTGGAAGACAATTGGGAGAGGGTTTGCAAAGAAGCCGGTCTCGCAACAGTCGAACGCGACCGGTTATGGGGTCGGGCTCTGCTGAATCCTTTCTGTTTGCAGGGCTGGGAGTCTGCTTAAAGTCTTATGCGTTAAAAACAACCGGAGACTAAAACTTTTTGCTGATAACCCCGTTCCGCATCAACTGGCAGCTTGCTAAAAAACACATTGCTGCATCGCTGAAAGCTGACCGGGTAAAGCCGGAGCCCAGAGATTGCAACCGCTGGATTCCGGCTAAAAACATGCCGGAATGACGGTATTCACAGCAGGCTGTGGGGAATTCAACCCCGAGTGACTCAATGCCGGAAAACACCATATTTAGTGCCATATGCGCCATATCGCGGCCCGATCTCCACGACCCAGCCTGGTCTGAAATCAGGACTGAGTGCGTTCGGGGTATAACCGCACGGATTGCAGACCACCCGGGTGCCGAAGACCTCATACCTGAATCCGAGGGTTCAGGGCGGATACAGAGTGCACCAAAAGTAGGCGCTCTTAGGCGAGATATTGATCTCACGGTGGAATCAAAAAATCTTAGCTTCACCTATAGGTTAAGCGGGTATTTTTTGAACCGCTGTGGCATCAAGAGCTTGTGCTATGTGCCGTCATGAACCCTCGGGTTCAGGTCATAGTCAAACTGATCGTGTGTATGCCCATGAACCCAGAATGCCAGACGTTCGCCACCCATCAACGCCTCAAGATTGCTGGCGAAGACCGGCGTCAGCAAATCCCGGGCAAACCGTTAAGGTACCGAGCGCGATGAGGGGACGTTATGGGTCACGATCACTGTCTTGCCGGCAAAGGGCTCTGCCAGGCGGCTCTCAAGCCAACTCCCCAAACAGTGCGAAATCTGTCCAAAACACGCTGCCCAAGAAACGGACTCCACCCATTTCGACCAGGTCGTCGTGAAGCACATGGATGTGATCCGACGCACCCGCCTTCAACGCAGCGATCAAAGCGATGTCGTGGTGGCTAAACAGAGCCTTCCTGATTTGGCGGACGCCCAATACGCCCACCGAGGATAATTTGTATGGCAACGGAGGCGGCAACGGTGCGATTATCCGCGCCAATCTTGGGGAACATCTGCTCCAGATGTTTATTCACGGTTCTCGGGCTCATTTCAAGAATCCCGGCAATTTCCCGGTTGGTTTTGCCATGAGCCAACCAGAGCAAAACTTCTGCTTCACGGTAGGTTATGGCCAGCTTCTGCTCCAGAATTGCCGGGTCAATTTCAACAGTGGGTGATTGAATTTTCAGCAGATATTCATCTTCCTCGGTCTGTTTGAAATAGTACACTGTCAGCACGGTAGCCTGTTTGCTCAACGGCAAGGCCAAATCATGTCCAACCTGACCATTGGGTAACCAGCGACTGAATCGTTCCTCCAGCCGTATTGAGTCCGTTTCTGTTTGTGCTTGATCCAACAAGGTTTGGGCTTCTGGCGTCGCCCATAAAATATGTCCCCGATTGTCGATACAAAATACATATTGACGCAGTGAATCCAGCGCCTTTTGCGCCTCTATCAACATACGGGTGCTGTTGATATGCTGGCGGATACGCACCAGTAATTCCTCGGGATGGATTGGCTTGATAATGTAATCATTTCCCCCTGCGTCAAAGGCCCTGACGATGTGTTCAACCTCACTGAGGCCGGTCATGAAAATAATCGGGATCAGTGGTAATCGTTTTCGAATCTCACTGGCACATTCAAAACCATCCATCACCGGCATGATGGCATCCATCAAAATAATATCGGGCGTAATTTTATCGAGTACATTCATGGCCTGTTGACCATTCAGCGCGATCAGCACCGCGATGCCCGCTTCGTCCAGGGCAAGGTTAACCATGCTCAATGAATCCGGTGAATCATCCACAACCAGCACGGTTGTCTTATCCTTAAATCGCTGCATCAGGGTACCTTGCCATTGACTTTAGTCAGATCGTCAATCATTCGAGCAATACTATCAAGATCACATTCATCCGTCAGTGCTCTTACTTTTACAACCCAGGGTGATCGTGGATACTGTGATTCAAGGGACTCAGTGCACTCGATCACTCCTTTCAAATAGCCCATGCTGGCAAAATTTCTCAATGAATCGATTATATCCTGGCCTGGATGGAATACCACATCATCGCCACTGTTGATTGAATCTGTTTCCGCAATCGATTGAACATTACGCCACTGCAAATCAAGACAACGCTGCAATTGCTCAAGCAATTTTTCAATTCTTACCGGCTTATTGATATAGGCATCAAAATTCGTCTCTTTTTGCTGTAAGGTAGCATTTTCATACGGATCGGCCGAAAGCAGGATGATGGATTTATTGAAGCCATGCTGGCGGAGTTCCTCCAACAGTTGCCAGCCATTCATTTCCGGCATATTGATGTCCAACAAGAACAGATCGATGGACTGAAGCCGCCCTTCCAACAGAGCAAATGCCTGTTCGGCTGATTCTGCCTGATGTACGACAAAACCCAGTGGTTGCAATAAATCACGAATCAAGTGTCGATGACTGATTTCATCATCCACAACCATGATATGGCGGGGTTTCCCTTCATAACCACAGATGTTGGCATGACTCTGACTGACCGTAAGCCGCTCAGACACACTCGGCAAAAAAAGACTCAGACAGAATTCAGTACCCTGTGCAAGCTGACTTTTCAGTTCAAGATTGCCACCCATCATTTCCACTAACAGGCGGCTAATAGATAAACCCAGCCCAGTGCCACTAATCAGTTGAGTCTGTTTATTATGTACGCGTTCAAAGGGCTCGAAAATCCTTGACTGGTCGTCTTCGGCAATTCCTATGCCGGTATCTCTGACGATCATACGGGAAACCTGATTTCGGTAGGTGATCTGTAACTCGACTTTACCCTCAAGAGTAAATTTTATGGCGTTGGACAGCAAATTCAACAAGATTTGTCGCAGCCGCTTCTCATCGGTGGAAACAAACCGGGGCAGTTCCGCCTGACAAATAACAACAAAATCAATACCCTTATCCTTGGCCAGTGGCCGAAACATATCTTCAAGCTGCTGAATCAATAAGCGCAGATCCACCGTATCCCGATGCAAATCAAACTTGTGCGCTTCAATTTTTGAAATTTCCAGAAGACCCTCAATAACATCTGAGAGGTGTTCACTGCTACGCCGTATCACCGATGATATTTTTTGGCTTTTTGCATCCAGCCGGGCATCGGACTCCATCAGTTGTGCATAACCAAAAATGGTGTTTAGTGGCGTCCTTAGCTCATGACTGACGCCAGACAAATACCGCGATTTGGCCTGATTGGCCGCGTTGGCCGTATCACGCGCCTGCGCCAATTCTATCGCGGTTTGCTCGTGTGCCTCGGCTTCATGGGCCAGCAGTTCCGCTTGAAGGCGTGTCTCATTGAGGGCGAAGCGGGCACTTTGCTGGGCCAGCACATAAAGCCAGACCAACACACCGGTGATCAGCATCAAGAGGAAAAATACTTGCCATAATGCACCGCTGATCAAGATCAAATCAGCTTCTGTCTTGTTTTGCTGAGCATAAAAAACCACGGCGAGCAAACCGGCGATAATGCCGGTGGTTATGAAGAACATGCCCAAAAAATGTCCCGTCACAGAATGCAGTCGCTGGTGAATGAACGCCGGCAGTATGCGACTGAACAGTGACGATGATTGTACTGATAGGTGGGCATGCGGGCGGCACTGATTACCACAACGGGAATCCAACGCACAGCACAATGAGCAAATTGCGCCCTCATAACTCGGACACTGACTCATATCTTCGTGATCAAAACTGTTTTCACAAACCTGGCAACATTGTTGTGTTGCCTCATGTGGCGACTCAGTCATGGAGTCTTCCTCCGCTTGACGACAAAGATAATACCGTCCCCGGGTAAGCCAGGCGATCAGTGGTACCGTAACAAAGGGAATCAGCAGGGATATGAAGGCAGCCAGAGCCTCCGCAACCTCGCCAAAAAGACCCAAATTGGCGAGAATACCGACGCAAGAGGCGATAAGCATCGATACCACACCCACGGGATTGATGTCGTACAGGTGACTGCGTCTGAACTCGATATGCGCCGGACTCAGGCCCAGCGGCTTGTTGATCACCAGATCCGCCACCACGCAAGCTACCCAGGCAACCACCAGACAGGCGTAGGTAATCAAAATGCTTTCAAAGGCCTGATAAAGCCCAAGCTCCATCAGCATCAGTGCAATCGTCACATTGAAAACCAGCCATACCACACGCCCCGGATGACTATGCGTCAACCGTGAGAAGAAATTACCCCAGGCGATGGATCCGGCATAGGCATTGGTCACATTGATCTTCAGCTGTGAAATGACCACAAAAATAGATCGGAAGAGCGTCGTGTAGGGAAAGAGTGTAGATCTCGGTGGTCGCCGTATCATTAAAAAAAAAAACAAACATATAGATAAAAAAAAAACAAAATAAAACATCCTTATCATGAGTTACACGACATGGGCCGCCATCCTAACTAGTGATCTCTACTTACATCTTTACGTGTTATATTTTTTTTGTAA
>CAJVYS010000111.1 GCA_913009875.1 uncultured Gammaproteobacteria bacterium
AAAAAATTAGTGTATGTGGAGTGGTGAGGCGTCGTGGGAGATCTGGATAGTAGGTATAGGAATTAGAATATGAGAATTAATAAAAAAGAAAGTGTTTTTTTTTTTTCAAGCAGAAGACGGCATACGAGATATATCAGTGTGACTGGAGTTCAGACGTGTGCTCTTCCGATCTCGAACTGAGCCGTATACCTGGTGCCTTCGCATTGATGTGCGCCGCCGGCGCATTATTCCACTCCAGCAAGTAGGTGCTGGCCGGTGGCGTTTGCCGGGTCAATAAAGAGGAACTGCATGCGCTCAACAGCAACAGTGCGATGAGAATAAAACCGCACCGGTGGCATTGGCGTAGAAGTCCGTGCGAATTGCCAACAAGCATCAATGCCATCGTTACTCTCCAGGCCCTGGGGGTGGCGGAGATTCCGTTTGCAACAGGATCCCCGGATTGCGCTCCAAGGCTTGACTAAGACGGCGCAAACTACCTGCTGCCAGATACAGTTCATCGACCACTGCCGTCGCCTTGGGCAGTGTTGCGTCGCTGAATTGCTGAAGATCCCTGTCACGGCTTTCCACTGTTTGACGCACGGTGGCTCCCGCTGCGGCAATCTCGTCTGCCATGCGTTCAAGGTGCTGCACCAGTTCAGGGAGTTTTTCGCTCGCCTTGCGGGCGTTGTGGCTTGCACCGGCCAGGTCATCGAGCGAGGCCGTCATGCTTGCCGCGCGGCCGGCAAACGTCGTGCTCAGGGTATGCAGGTCGGCCAGCGTGTCGGCAAGGTGTTGCTGGTTACCGTCATTGAGCAAACGGTTGAGTTTTCTGGAGGTGTCCGTGAGGCTGAGCAGCAGTTCGCCCAGGCTGTCGCTCAGGCGTCCCCACACGGAGGGCTGGCTTCTTATTTCCGGATAGGCCTGGCCGGGGCCGGCCTTCAGCAGGGGTGAGTTAGGACTGCCACCGGTGAGGTTGATGTAGGCCAAGCCTGTCAGGCCCTGGATCGCCAGCGTCGCCACGGTATCCTCGTGGATCGGGGTGTTCTTATCGACCTGCAGTAACAGGCGTACACGCCCACTACCCGTCTGATCCAGCGCCAGTTTGCCTACCCGCCCCACGTCCACACCATAGTATTTGACCGCGCTATCGCGGCTTAGGCCGGCTACCGATTCCTGCATCCGCACCACATACTCGTCATAGGCAGCGCCGGTTCCGCCTGAACCCAGCCACAACACACCGCCGATAAAGGTCAGGCTGAGTGACAGAACGAAGAGACCAACAAAGATGTAGCGGGTCTTGGCGTTCATAGCGATGGTTGTGCCTTAGCATGCATGCGTGAATTCTGAAAGAACTGTACAACGGCGGGGTCTTGAGAACGCACCAGTTCTTCCATGGTGCCATCCGCCAGCAAGTGTGTGTCGCCCAGCAACACGACGCGGTCAGCGACCCGCCACAGGGAATCCATGTCATGAGTCACTATGACAATCGTCGGACGCAGTGCGGATTTCAGTTTCAGTATCAGTTCATCAAACGCGGCGGCGTTCATGGGATCCAGCCCTGAGGTGGGCTCATCGAGGAACAACAGTTCAGGATCAAGCGCAATGGCGCGCGCCAGGGCGACCCGCTTGTTCATGCCGCCACTGAGTTGGTTCGGATAGAGCAAGCCATCAGTGGGACTGAGCCCGACCAGTGCCAGTTTCACGCAGGCGATTTCGTTAATCAGTCGGGTGCTCAAGCCTGTATGCTCGTGCAAGGGCACAGCGATATTTTCCATGGCACTCATGCCGCCAAATAATGCACCATTTTGAAACAGTACGCCCAGCCGGCGACGCATTTTCTGTAGCTGCGCCCTGCCCATCTTCGTGACATCCTCTCCCAGCACCCGCACGATCCCGGTGGATGGCAGCTGCAGCTTGGCCATCACACGCAACAAGGTCGACTTGCCACTGCCACTGGCGCCAACGATGGCGACAGTCTCGCCACGAAATATCGAGAGATTGAGGTTCTCATGAACCACCTTGCTGCCGAATCTCAGGGTCATCTCACGCACATCGATGACAGGCTCTCGCCGTGCTGGGGTTGTCTCTGATGACTTCATATTCCGAAATAGCTGAAGGCGACGGAAAAGGCGGCATCAATCACAATCACCGCCATGATGGATTGCACCACGCTCAAGGTGGTGCGCCGCCCGACACTCTCGGCACTACCCACCACCTGAAACCCCTGATAGCAACCCAGCAGGGCAATGATGGCGGCGAACACCGGCGCCTTGCCGATACCCACCAGATAGGAATTAACATTCACCGCCGTACTCAGCCGGTCAATGTAGGCGGAAAATCCCACGTCCAGCTGAACACTGGCCATCACCATACCACCCAATACTCCCATGATATCGGCAAACACCGTCAGCAGCGGCAGTGCGATAATCAGAGCCAGCAGCTTGGGCAGAACCAAGAGTTCCATCGGGGCAATCCCCATACTACGCAGGGCATCCACTTCTTCAGTGACCTGCATGGTGCCTATTTGCGCGGTATAGGCCGAACCGCTGCGGCCCGCGACGATAATTGCCGTTATCAACGGCGCCAGTTCACGCACCATAGACAATCCCACCAGATCGGCGACGAACAGACTGGCGGCATACTGACGCAGCTGCATGCCCCCCTGATAGGCAATCACGACACCGAGCAGAAAAGACAGCAGACCGACGATGCCCAGCGCCTTGTAACCGGCCTCCCCCAGCTCATGAACCATCTCGCGCCAGCGTATCCGCGCTGGGTGAAACAGCTGGCCCAGCCAGATGCCTGCTATCTCGCCGACAAACGCCAGCAGCCCCAGACTGTAGCGAGCACTCTCCAGACTGCCACGCCCCAAATCTTCAATCACGCCGGAATGGCGTAAACGGGGCACGCTTTCGGGGGTTATCGCCGTACTGCGCACCAATTCCAACAAATCGCTGGCCTCTGCCGACAGACCACGGATATCCACCGCTTGTTGCCGCCGCTCCAGCGTCAACAGGAGTCGCTGCAGTACCCAGGCGCCACCGGTGTCCATCTGCCGCACCTCGCTCAGGTCGATTCGAAGCCGCCCCTCAGGCAAGAGCATCTGCTTGAGCCATAACTCAAGCCTCGACATCTGGCTAACCGTCCAGCTCCCACTGCAGCGCAGCAGTGAGCCTTCTATTTGCAAGGTCGCCAGGTGTCGTTTGTCGTTTTTCATCGCTTACAGATCAGTTCCTGCCTGGGAACGTTCTCAATCATAGTTTCCGTGCTCATCCATGCGCAGCAGCGAGCAGGTGTGCTGGGCAATGATCAGTTCTTCATCGGTAGCAATCACACAAACCGGTACGCGGGCATCGGTGGAGCTGATAAAACACGCGTTGGACTGATTTTTCGCAGCATCCAGTTCGATACCCAGCCAGCCCAGTGTGTCACAAATTGATGCCCGAACCGTCGGGGCGTGTTCGCCAATCCCGGCGGTAAATACCAGGGCATCGAGTCCACCCAGCACAGCAACCAGCGAGCCAATGGCACGACGGGTATGGTGAACGAAATACTCGATGGCCTGTTGCGCCTCCGGCCGATCATCGGCCAACAGTTGGCGCATATCACCGCTGAACCCCGACAGGCCCAACAGTCCCGACTGATGATTGAGCAGTTCATCCAATGCTGCCGCTGACAGGCTGCTTTCCTGCAACAAATAGAGCAGTACACCCGGGTCTAGAGCACCGGGGCGGGTCGCCATGGGTATGCCATCCAGCGGCGTGAAACCCATGGTGGTAGCCATGCTTTTACCTCCCTGCAAGGCGCAGAGGCTGGCACCATGTCCGAGGTGGGCAACGATCACCCTGCCCCCGGCGTCTTCACCCAGGTAGTCAGGTAATACACTGGCAATGTATTCATAGGACAGACCGTGAAAGCCATAACGGCGAATGCCCTGTTCACGGTATTGCCGCGGCAGAGCAAAAAGCTGTTCCACTACCGGCATGCTGTGATGAAAGGCCGTGTCGAAACAGGCCACCTGCGGCAGGCTTGGTCGTTGCCGCCACAGGGCCTCGATGGCCGCGAGGTTATGAGGCATGTGCAGGGGCGCTAACGGTATATAGCCCCGCAACTGGGCCAGGCTTTGTGCATCGAGACGCAGCGGTTGGATAAAGTGCTCACCACCGTGCACAACCCTATGCCCGGCCGCGATGATCTCCACATTCTGTCTGGGCTTGTCGAGCCAGTCGAGCAGGCAAGCCATGGCCTGCTGGTGGTCATTCGCATCGAGAGGCCGATCTTCCAGCGGGCCGGTCTTGTCTGCGAACACACGGAATCGAGGGGAACTGTCCAGGCCATCGATGGCACCGTGAAACAGGCGAGGCAGATTATGCGGAGATTGCTTCTGGGCATAGATTGCAAATTTCAGACTCGAAGAGCCAGCATTGAGGATCAGAATGACAGGCAGTGGCATACTCATGGGTAGGTTCCGTGAGGCCGATGACTGACATCAGGCTGGATCGGCCGACCGGCCACTTCGTGCAGGGCCAGCAGCACCAGCAACAGGGCAAAGGCATAGCGCAACAGATGTTCGGGCATCCACAGGGCCAAATGGGTGCCCAGTACGGTACCAACCACATCGCCCAGTCCTAGCAAGGGCACACTACGCCATCGGATCAGGCCTTCGTGCTGATTTTCCCAGATGCTGCTGGCAATGGCCGGCAGACGCGAGGTAAGCGAGGAGCCCTGCGCCAGTTGCTGCGGCATGCCCAAGCCGAGCACAAACAGGGGTGCAAGGACCGGCCCGCCACTGACGCCGACCACGCCCGCGACCACACCGGCAATCACGCCTACCAGCATCAGCCAGAGGTCTGGCCAGCCGCTGGCAAACCCGCCAGACGGTTCACTGCCACGCAATATCAATGCAACGGCACCCAGCAACAGGACAACCGCAAACAGGCGCCGCAGGGTTTGCTCCGGCCAGTGAACAGACAGGCGTGCCGCCACGGGTGCACAGATCAGGGCCGGAATACCGGTCCACAGCAGCGTGTTCCACTGCACACTGCCGTGCAGGCCGTAGCCCAGCGCGCCACTGATGGCGGTAAATCCGGCAATGACCATGGCCGTGCCGCGTGCCTCGTGCTGGGTCAGGCCGAGCCAGCCGGTGAGCATGGGAATCAGCAAAGTGCCACCACCGAGGCTGGCCAGTCCGCCACCAAAGCCGGTGAAAAAACCGGCCAGCAGGGTCAGTGACGTTCGGCCTGATATTTGACTGTCTGAGGGCATTGGCCGTTTATCGGTCAGAGCTCAAAACTGTCACCGTTGGCCGGCATTTCCACCTCGGTGTTGTTGAGCAGTCCGGCAAAGTGTTTCATCGCTTTTTTGTCACCGTGAATAAGGAAGGTACGCGGCGGGTTGCCGGTTTTTTCATGCCAGGCCAGCAGCTCGGCCTGATCTGCATGGGCGGAAAAGCCGCCAATGGTAAAAATTTTTGCCCGCACCTGAATGTCTTCACGATAGATGCGTACCGAGGTGGCGCCATCAACAATGTGCCGCGCCAGGGTGCCCTGTGCCGCATAGCCGACGAAGATCACGCTGGAGTTACTGCGCCACAGGTTGTGCTTGAGATGGTGACGTACCCGACCACCGGTGCACATGCCCGAACCGGCCATGATTATCGCCCCGCCTCGTATATTGTTCAGGGCCATGGACTCAGCGGTCTCTCGGGTAAAGTGCAGGCCGGGCATCGAGAACGGGTCCTGATGCTTGTTGAACAGGGCTGCGGTTTCGGCATCGTAGCATTCAGGATGGTGGAGAAAAATCTCTGTGGCGGAAATGGCCATGGGAGAATCGAGGAAGACCTGGGTGCTGCCAGGCAGACGCCCACTGCTCACTGCCTCATGCAGGAAATAGAGAATTTCCTGGGCGCGTTCCAGGGCAAAGGTGGGGATGACCACGTTGCCACCACGACGAAAGGTGTCGTCGATAGCCTCATACAGTTCCTCGATGGAAGGCTGTAACTGCTTGTGCAAACGGTCGCCGTAGGTGGTCTCCATGACCACGACGTCCACTGCTGGCGGGGTGGCCGGGTTACGCAAAATCACCCGACCGTTATAACCCAGGTCACCGGAGAACAGTACCGAACGTTTCTTCCCGCCCTCCTCCAGTTCCAGATGGATGCTGGCCGAGCCGAGGATGTGACCGGCGTCGATGAAGGTGGCGTGCACACCGGGGCAGATTTCAGACGCTGCCGGTAACCGGCGACGCGGCCAAAGCCGTCGAGGCTGTTGAGGGCATCGAGTACAGTGTAGAGCGGCTCGATGATCTTTCCGTGCTGGCGGCGAGCGGCCTTGCGTGTCTGCCAGGCGGCCTCCTCCTCCTGCAGATGAGCCGCGTCGAGCATCACCAGTCTCGCCAATTCCCGGCTGGCGGCAGTGGTGATGATCTCACCCTGAAAGCCTCGCTTCGTCAGCAACGGGATGCGTCCGCAGTGATCCAGGTGGGCGTGGGTCAACAGCAGATAATCAATCTCGCTCGGCTCGAAGCCGAAGGGGCGGGCGTTTTCTTCGGCCAGTTCGCGTCCGCCCTGATACAGGCCACAGTCGATGAGGATGCGTTTGCCGGCACATTCGATCAGATGACAGGAGCCGGTGACCTCCTGGTCTGCGCCGTGAAAGGAAATTTTCATCGTTTACTCCTATTTTGTCTTCGGGATGATCTTGCACTCTGCATCCGCCCTGAAGGTGCGGATTCAGCCAAACAGCGGCGTGCCGTTGTTTTTATGCCAGCAGAGAATTCCTTCCCAGATTTCCTGCGCACTTTCGGCAAACCAGAAAAGCGATATCCTCGTCAGCCTGGCGGTAACTTTCGCTGTGCAGCAGGGCCTCGATCCGCACCGGCGCCGCTTCGTCTTCCTCGGATGGCTTGGGCGTCTGCCAGGGCAATTTTCGCTGGCGATGCAGGGGGTGTGGCGGCGCGGGAATCTTCTGACGGGGTGTTTTTTTCATGGACAGTCTTTCGCAGTGGGTATTGGCAAGTGGCTCATCGGATCAAGCCATGATTTCAATCCGGCCCACCCACTGCCGCCTTCTTCCGGTTATGCATGATCACGGCCAGCGCCGCAGCGACCAGCCGCGCCATGGGGGGATCGGAACGCGACGGCAGCAGGATGGGCACTTTTGCACCGATGACGATACCGGCCAGTGTGGCGCCGGCCAGATACTCCAGATCCTTGGAGAGGATGTTGGCGGCATTGAGATCGGGGGCCAGCAGGATGTCGACGTCGCCGGCCACCGGGCTGTGAATCCGCTTGATGCGTGCAGCCTCGGCGGAGATGGCATTATCAAAGGCCAGAGGCCCGTCGACGATGGCATGCCTGATCTGGCCACGATCAGCCATCTTGCTCAGACAGGCGGCATCGATGGTGGAAGCAATGGCCGGTTTGACAACCTCAACGGCGGAAAGAACAGCAACTTTCGGTTGCGCAATACCAAGTATTCGCGCCAGGTCGATGGCGTTTTGCAGGATTGCCGCCTTGATGCTCAGGTCGGGGGTAATATTGATGGCCGCATCGGTAATAAACAGCAGCTTGGGATAGGACGGCAGTTCGGCCACGAACACATGACTGACGCGCTTGCCGGTTCGCAAGTCGGCCAGCACCGGGCGCATCAGGGCATCGGTATGGATCCAGCCTTTGGCCAGTGCATTGACCTCGCCCCGGTTTACCAACTCAATGCCCAGCCGGACGGCCTCTTCCTCACTGTGGCTATCGAGCAGACGAATGCCGTCCAGGTTGAACTCCAGCTGGCGGCAAAGTTGCCGGATGGCGACGGCATCGCCGATGAGGACGGGTTCCACCAGGCCGTCGGCGCGAGCCTCCAGAGTGCCTTGCAGGACATGCGTTTCCTCGGCATTGACCACCGCCAGCGACAGTGGCGGGTACTGCCGGGCCTGATCGATGAAGGCCCGCAGCCTGGGGAAGTCCCGGGCTGGCTTGCCATCTACGTTCTTTTTAAGGTTAGACATTCAATACCCTCTTACTGGTCTTATCAAATATCGAGGCACTTTACGGAAACATCGTTGAAATAACGTCCCACATCCCTGGCGGAAAAAAGTTCAGTACCGGGCTGGCTGACAGTGCCGGTGGCGCAGGCAATACCCAGCCGCAAGGCCTTGGGGGCTTCGATACCGTGGGCGAAGGCGGCGACCAGCGCTGCAACCATGGAATCGCCGGCGCCGACACTGGATCGAACCATTACTTGCGGGGCCTGCGCGTGATAACTGTTGTCCGGGCCGACCAGCAGCGCGCCGTCGCCATCCATCGACACGCAAACGTATTCCACCCCCTGCCGCTGCAACTTGCGTGCTTCTTCCGCCACGCGTTCAAGACTGTCCAGCTTGATGCCCAGCAAGGTTTCCAGTTCGAAGCGGTTGGGCTTGATGAGAAAAGGCCGCGCATCGATGGCATCGCAGAGGGCATCATCATGAGTATCAACGACGGCACGCCCGCCCACCTCGTTGAGACGCCGGACCAGGTCGGCATACAGTGACGGCGACAGGCTTTGCTGCAGAGAACCGGTTAGCACGCCGAAGCCGTTGGCGCTATAGGCGACAAAACGGCGCAACAGGGCATCGAGCTGCAATGGCGGAATGTCCGGCCCGATGCCACTGACCTCGTACTGCACATGGGGCGACAATTCGATGAAGGTACCGTTGATGCGCGTTTCGCCCGGCACCTCCTCACAATCCATGTCCTCCATCTGATCCTGTAGCAGGCGTTTGAGCAGTAGGCCGATCTCACCGCCGGTGATGCAATGGTTTCGCGACGTTGTTTCAAGGCGTTGCAAGGCCCGACCGACGTTGATGCCATTGCCACCGGGATCGAATCGGGTGGCAACGGCGTGGGCCTTCTGATCTTGCAGCAAGCGGGGGATTTCATAGGTCATGTCCACCGCCGGGTTGAGCGACAGCACGCCTATCGGCAAGGAGTCACCATCGAGCACACCCATCATTCCCCGGCCGTCTCCATCTCCGGCGAATACTCTCCCCGCACCGCGGCACCGTTCAGGCGCGCACGCTTGAGCAGCGCCTGCTGCGCCAACGGCACGTTTTCTGCCTTGCCCTGCCAGGCCTGCAACACTGGCTGCTGCAGGGCACGGCCATAGGAAAACGACAGCAGCCAGGGCTCCAGCGGGAAACCGGCATTGATGGCGTTGAGGTTGGTGGTGGCCTGCTGCGGACTCAGGCCGCCGGAGAGAAAATTGATGCTCGGCACCGCCGCCGGCACGCAGCGGCGCAGCACCCGCACCGTGGCTGCGGCCACCTCCTCGGCACTGGCCTGTGCGGCGTTTTCCTTGCCCGGCACTACCATGTTGGGTTTCAGCACCATGTGTTCGAGCACCACGTGGTGCCGGTGCAGGGCGTGGAATATTTCCTTCTGCACCGCCTCGGTGACCTCGGCGCAACGCGCCAGGCTGTGATCGCCGTCCATCAGCACCTCCGGTTCGACGATGGGCACGATGCCCTGCTCCTGGCAGACCGCTGCATAGCGCGCCAGCATCTCGGCGTTGGCCGTGATGCCCAGTAGCGACGGATTGCGCCTGGAGATGGGATAAACCTCGCGCCACTTGGCGAAGCGCGCACCCTGCTGTTTGTATTGCTGCAGCCGTTCCGCCAACCCGTCGAGGCCATAGGTGATGAGATCGCCCGGCGACAGCGCCAGCGGCCCCTTGCCCTTGTCTACTTTAATGCCAGGGACGATGCCGCGTTGTGCCAGTACCTCGGGCAGTGGCGTGCCGTCGTCGGCGGTCTGCGTCAGGGTTTCCTCGAATTCGATCACCCCGCTGATGTAGTCCTCGATACCCGGCGCGGTAAACAACAGAGCACGGTAGGCGCGACGGTTCTCCTCCGTCGACTCGACACCAATGGGCGCGAAGCGCTTGGTAATGGTGGGCAGGCTTTCGTCGGCGGCGAGAATGCCCTTACCCATCTGCACCATCTGCTCGATGGTAGCCTGAAGTTGCTGTTGCGTTGTCATGATAAACGCCTCCCTTTAATCAAGACTATTTCTGCAGTGGTTTATGGCAGAACCACCAGTCGTAACAATCGTGTTCCTGTATGCGTTTAGCGGCGGTCGCCTCATCGGTGGCCGGCGGCACGATGACCTGATCACCAATCAATTCATTATTTGGCCAGCCGGCGGGCATGGCGCCCTGCGCATCGGAAACCTGCAAGGCCTGCAGAGCACGCAGCACCTCATCAACATTTCTACCAATCTCCTGCGGGTAGTAAAGCACCAGCCTGACCTTGCCCAGCGGATCGACAATAAAAACAGCCCGCACCGTATTGCTGCCCTTTTCCGGATGTAGCATGCCCAGCGTGTTGGCAATGCGATCATTGGCTGCGACGATGGGGAAAGTGATTTCGATATCAAGGTTTTCCTTGATCCACTGCGTCCACTTGATATGCGAAAAGACCTGATCCACCGACATGCCGATCAGCTTGCAGCCCAGTTTCTCGAACTGATCATAGCGTTTCTGAAAAGCGAAGAATTCCGTCGTACAGACAGGCGTAAAATCGGCGGGATGGCTGAACAACACAAACCATTGGCCTTTCATGTCTTCAGGAATATTCATCGGGCCGTGGGTGGTCTGCACGCTCAGGCTGGGAAAGTCGTCGCCCAGCAAGGGGATGGATGTCTGATTTTCTGGCATGATGTTCTCCTTGGCTTAATTGTCTTGCTCTTGCTGTCTTCGTAAAGGCGTCAATGCCCCACCGGACCGTGCGCGGCCAGTGCCATACGCGCGGCCTGCACAAAGGATTCCGTGAGTGTCGGATGGGGGTGGATGGCTGTGGCGATGGCTTCCAGTGGCAGGCCGGCATGAACCAGCAACGCGGCCTCGCCCATCAGGTTCGCCGCACCATCGACCAGTGCGTGCACGCCAACGATTTTCCTGTCTAACTTGTTATAGACTATCTTGAGCTGGCCGCTGTCGTGCCCACCGATCTGCGCACGGGCATCCTGGGAAAAATCATAACGGGCCACCGCGACATCCACACCCGCGGCCTGGGCCTGCGCTTCGGTGAGACCGGCCATGGCCAGTTCCGGGGTGCTGAAGATAACGGCGGAATTGTGCGCGGGAGATCGGAAGAGCACACGTCTGAACTCCAGTCACACTGATATATCTCGTATGCCGTCTTCTGCTTGAAAAAAAAAAACAAAATAGAGAAAATATCAAAAGATTA
>CAJVYS010000112.1 GCA_913009875.1 uncultured Gammaproteobacteria bacterium
TTGTTCTATGATCGATATATCTGCTCTTCTTGCTTGTTCTACGTCTTTTTTCTTTATCTTTTTTTTCTTTTTTTCTCTTTCTTTCTTCTCTTCTTTTTTTTTTAATGATACGGCGACCACCGAGATCTACACTCTTTCCCTACACGACGCTCTTCCGATCTGGGACAAACTGCGCACCGACTATGTGTTGCGTTTCCTCATCGCCTCGCTGGCCTTCTACGCCATGTCGACCTTCGAAGGCCCGATCATGGCCATCAAGACCGTCAACGCCCTGTCCCACTACACTGACTGGACCATCGGTCATGTGCATTCCGGTGCCCTGGGCTGGGTTGGCATGGTGGCAGCAGGTGCGCTGTATCACATGGTGATGAAGCTGTGGAACACCGAGATGTACTCCTCCAAACTGGTCAATACCCACTTCTGGCTGGCTACGATCGGTACCGTGATCTACATCATTGCACTGTGGATTTCCGGCATCATGCAGGGTCTGATGTGGAGAGACTACGATGACTTCGGCACCCTGACTTACACCTTTGCTGAGTCCGTTGCCGCAATGCACCCCTACTACGTCATGCGTGTAGTCGGTGGATTCCTCTACATGCTGGGCGGCGTCGTGATGCTGTACAACGTGGTGATGACCATCCGCCAGGCGAGCACCAATCCGTCCACCAGTGCCGAACCGGCTCGCGCTTAAGGGAGACTAATCATGGCTGACAAAATCTATTCAACCAAACTGCAGGACACCCTGGAGCGCAACATCTGGGCGATGGTCCTGATGTCCGCGTTCGTCCTCTCCATCGGCGGTATCGTGGAAATCGTGCCTTTGTTCTATCTGAAGAGCACCATGGAGCACAACCAGCGTCCCGAGATCATGTGGGATCGCAAGGAAGGCCAAACTCTGGAGAGCTGGAAGGCGGGTGACGGCATCCGTCCTTACACCGCACTGGAGTTGGCGGGTCGTGACATCTACATCCGCGAAGGCTGTTATCTGTGTCATTCACAGATGATCCGCCCGTTCCGTGACGAGAAGGAGCGCTACGGCCACTACTCGCTGGCCTCAGAGTCCATCTACGACCATCCCTTCCAGTGGGGCTCCAAGCGTACCGGGCCTGACCTGGCCCGCGTGGGCGGCAAGTACTCCGACGAGTGGCATATCAAGCATATGATCGCCCCTCGCTCCGTGGTACCGGAGTCCGTGATGCCAAACTACCCCTGGCTGAGCACTGAGATGGTCAGTGGCGCCACCATCACGGGCAACATGAAGGGCCTGCAAACCATCGGCGTGCCCTACACCGATGCCGACATCGCAGGTGCTGCCGCCTCTGTTGAAGGCAAGACCGGGATGGACGCCATGGTCGCCTACCTGCAGGTACTTGGCACCATGGCCAAGCTCGACTACGGGGTGAGCTATCGTGACTAGTCTGCAAGAGTATTTTCAAACCGACTGGGCAGCAATGACATCAAATGACTGGATTGGACTGATCATGACCGTGGTCGTCTTCTTCTTGATGATTGCTATCTATGTGTACGCCTTGCATCCGTCCAACCGGGAGAAACTGGAAGCACAGCGTTTCATTCCACTGGACGAAGATCGCCTTGATACGGAGGGCAGGAAATGAGTGATAAAAAAACCAATCAGGTCGGCGATACCGGCCACGTCTGGGATGACAACCTGCGGGAGCTGCTCAACGAGCCGCCACGTTGGTGGATGATCAGCTTTTACGCCAGCATCGCCTGGGTGCTTGTGTACTTCATCCTCTACCCTTCGATTCCCTTGATCGACAGCCACACCAAGGGAATCATGGGCTGGACGCAGATCAAGGAGTACAAGGAAGACCTGGACAAGATCGAGCAGGTACGTGCGCCTTGGGAGAACAAGCTCAAGGGCATGTCCGCTGCCGCCATCCTCGCCGACAGTGACCTGACCAGCTACACCATCAGCTCCGCCAAGGTGCTGTTTGGTGATCGCTGCGCCGCCTGCCACGGTGCCGGTGGCGCCGGCAACCCGGGCTTTCCGGTGCTGGCCGACGATGACTGGCTGTACGGCGGTAGCGTGGAGTCCATCCAGGAATCCATCACCGCCGGCCGTCAGGGCATGATGCCCGGCTTCGCGGCTCAGATCTCCGACCAGGAGATTGACGACCTGGCCAACTTCGTGATGGCGCTGAGCCAGGGCAACGGCGACAGCCAGCCCGCCGGCAAGGCCCTGTTCGACGATGCCGGCTGCAGCGGTTGCCACGGCGCCGACGGCAAGGGCATGCACATGATGGGCTCGGCCAACCTGACCGATGGCATCTGGCGCTTTAGCTCGCAGGATCAGCTGGCGAGCGTCAAATACACCATCACCAATGGCGTCAACACCGGTGAGGACACGGCACGCAACGCCGTGATGCCCAGCTTCGAGAATCAGCTGAGCGCGACCGACATCACCAAACTGGCCGTCTATGTGCACCAGTTGGGTGGTGGCCAGTAGGTCAGCCCCGGTCGCTACACGAATGCTGCGCAGCAAATGACCGCTGCGCAGCATTTTCTTCACAAAACGTTACAAGAGGAACTATCATGGACGCAGTAGCCCTTGGCTCCATTGCCGCTGTTGTTATAACCATCATTATCTTTGTCTTCCTCGCCATCCGCCTGATACGCCTGATGGATAGCACGCACTCTGAAGACTGAAGGACATTTCTAATGATTCAGCGCAGTTTGCGCTGAATCATTAAAAGCGCCCTCTGACAGGCCGTTAAAAAAGGCGAAATGCCCTTATTGACGACCCACCCAAAAAGCTAATAACCCGGATATCTCATAAATTTGCATAATTTATGAGATATCCAGGCTAAGACGTACCGCATTCTGCCGTTTCGCCGAGACAGTTTCGCGGCATCCACTGGTCACACAGAAATCACCGAACCCGGTGTACCGGAAAGCCCGCATGAGCACTCCCAAAGAAGACCTGCCAGACACCCACATTGATGAGCTTTATCATGAGGTGCCTATCAATACTGGCGGCGAAACCATTCACGCCAAACGCGCTCCGGGGCTGTTCCGCACCATCAAGTGGTATACCGCCTCGATCTGGCTATTCCTCTTCCTCGGCCCCTACATGCGCTGGGATGGCAAACAGGCGATCATGTTTGACATTCCCGGCCGCCAGTTTCACATCTTCGACCTCACCATCCTGCCACAGGATGTGTGGATGCTGGCCCTGGTGCTGCTGTTCTTTGCCTTGCTGCTGGCCGCCGTCACCTCCATTGCCGGCCGCGTATTCTGCGGCTACTTCTGTTTTCAAACCGTGTGGACCGATGTCTTCACCTGGCTGGATGAAAAGTTTGAAGGCTCGCCCCTGCAGCGCCGAAAACTCGGTCAGGCCCCCTGGACCTTCAACAAAATCCGCATCAAGGTCATCAAACACGCCATCTGGATTCTCATTGGCCTGCTCACCGGCATCAGTTTCACCCTCTGGTTCGGCGATGCGCCGACCCTGTGGAAAGAATACCTGACCCTGCAGGCACCGCTGTTCGCCTGGGTCACCGTCGGCACCTTCACCTTCTTTACCTACGTCTTCGCCGGCTTCATGCGCGAGCAGGTCTGTTTCTGGCTGTGTCCCTATGCCCGCCTGCAAGGCATGATGTACGACTGCGAGACCATCCTGCCCACTTACGACGACCATCGTGGCGAGCCGCGCGGCAAGCTGAAGAAGAAGGCCGATGAGAGCGGCAAGAAACTCGGCGACTGCATCGACTGCAAGCAGTGCGTCGCCGTCTGCCCCACCGGCATCGACATCCGCGATGGCCAGCAGGAAGGCTGTATCACCTGTGGTATGTGCCTTGATGCCTGCGACGTCATCATGGACAAGATCAAGCGCCCTCGCGGCCTGATCCGCTATGCCTCGCTGGACGAGATGGAAGGCAAGCCCCAGCCGCCGCTGATCAAGCGCCCACGGGTGCTGGTATACTTCGGCATCATGCTGTTCTCCATCGCCGGCATCATCTATGGCCTCAACACCCTGGGTGCACTGGAACTCAAAGTACTGCACGAGCGTCAACCATTGTTTGTCCTGCAGAGCGACGGCAGCATCCAGAACAAGTACGTCTTAAAGATTCTCAACAAAACCGATGCCGTCATGCAGGTCAATGTCAGCGCCACGGGCCATCCCGACCTCAAGCTGGTCGGCGCCGAGGAGCCCTTCAGCCTGCCCAACGGCCGGGTCTCACCGCACACCGTGTATGTACGCATCCCGAATGCTAAACTGACGCAAGATACCCTGCCGATCTACTTCCGCGTGCAGGACATCACGACGCCGGATCATGTGGTGGAATACAAGAGCATGTTCTTCGGGCCGAAGAACTAGGCAAGACAGGAGTGAATACCATGGCAATCTCAGACACCTTTTCCAATCTTCGCAAACGCTATTCGCAAGACAACCCGGAGGCGATGCGCAATCCCTGGATCCTCGGCGGGCTGGGGCTTGTCGCCACATTTCTCACCGTCAATGCCGTGTTCATCTTCTTTGCCATTACCACCAGTCCGGGGCTGGTCACGGAAGATTATTACGACCAGGGCCGCGACTACGAAGAAAACGTACTGAAAATCATGGCCGCGCAGGACGCCCTGAATTGGGACACCAAACTGGCGTTGCCCGGAAAGATCCTCGTCCAGCAGGCCGACACCTACCGCTTTAGCGCCGTCGATTCACGCGGCATTCCCATTATGGACGCCGATGTTTCCGTGGTCGCCTACCGCCCCTCCGATGCCGATGCCGATTTCAAGGTACGCCTGGATCAGGCAGCCCCCGGGCAGTATCAGGCGCTCATCGCCTTCCCCCTGCCCGGCATCTGGGATCTGAATATCACCGTCAAGGATGGCGAGAACACCTTTGCCATGAGCCATCGCGTCTCTGCCCAGTTACCGTAAGCATGCGATAACACAGCAAACATCCCGCCAACTGAGGCCAGTGGTTTTAACCTTTAATCGAGGCTAATCAAACAAAAAATTCTCAATGCCAAACATACCAAACAAGATCAACGAAGCCTGGTAGGGTGGGCACGTTTTGTGTGCCCACGCGGTTGATTCACATTTCCCGTGGGCATGGAAAGCCTGCCCACCCTACCAGGCCGCACCTGACCATGATGATCATATTCATTTTTCTGTGAACAGGCATTTCAATGAAGGTACTGTTTTTTCTAGCGGCAATATCACTCACTGCATGTGGCCATAGTGCTGTCAGGGCTGACCTGGATATTAATGAGTTAAATTAAATATGGTTGGTGATGTATCCTGGATACAGTGGCTTCAGGAAAATCAATACGACCATGTAAAAATAGAATTTACCTTGAACAAGTATACGAAAGAAGCAATGACAAATAATAGCTCCCTTGTAAATATCCAATCCAAAGTATTGGTAAAGTTAACGCCAGTCAGTCATGTAGAGATCGCCAGGCAACAATAAGTGCTCACCACAAACGATAGCTTTCACTGCCCGCCCCCTCCGTGAACCCACCTTCCCCGCAGACTGCGGAACGCGCGCCTGCCGATTCCTCTGCAAACCCAACTGTCGATCCGGCAGCCCCGCCTGACGGCTGCTTTCACTGCGGCCTGCCGCTGCCCGACAACATGGTCTTCGAACAGGTAATCGAAGACGAGCCGCAGCGCTTCTGCTGTCCCGCCTGCCAGATGGTGTGCAGCGCCATCTACGACGCCGGACTGGAAGGCTTCTACGACCGCACCCCCGACGGCACCCCCCTGGCGCCGCCACCCGAGGCGCCCAAGGATCTCGCCCTCTACGACCTGGACGAGGTGCAGGCCGAGTTCGTCGATGAACTGGCCCGCGAACGCGAAATCAGCCTGTTGGTGGAGGGCATCCACTGCGCCGCCTGCGTGTGGCTCATCGAGCGCTCCCTGGGGCAACTGCCCGGCGTGCTCAGGGTGGCCGTCAACCTGTCCGGCAAACGTCTCGCCGTGCGCTGGGACAACGAGCAAGTCAAGTTGTCACAGATCCTCGCCCACCTCAGCCATATCGGCTACGCCGCCGTCCCCTATGACCCGGAGATGGCCGAAGGCCAGCTGAAACGGCAGAACCGCTCCATGCTGTTCCGCATGGCCTTCGCCGGCTTCAGTGCAATGAACCTGATGTGGGTCTCCATCGCCCTCTACAGCGGCGCCGATGAAGGCGAGTTCCGCAATCTGTTCCACTGGGTCGGTTTCGCCCTGGCCACACCGACCCTGCTGTATTCCGGCTGGCCCTTTTTCCACGGCGCCTGGACCGGGTTACGCCGCGCGCATCTCACCATGGACCTGCCCATCGCCATCGGCGCCACGGTCACCTATGCCTATTCTCTCTACATCACCATCTCCCAGCCCACCACGGGCGAGGTGTATTACGACACGGTGGTCAACTTCCTGTTCGTGATCCTCGTCGGGCGCTATCTGGAGGCCGCCACCAAGCGCCAGGCCATCGCCTCGACCCAGCGCCTGCTGGATCTGCAGCCACGCGGCGCCACGGTGCTGCGTGAGAGCGAAAGCGGTGAACGTGAAGAGGTACTGCTACCGATCCGTGCCGTTAAACCCGGCGATATCGTGCTGATCCGCCCCGGCGACCACATCCCGGCGGATGGTGAGATTATTGAGGGCCGCAGCAGCGTCGACGAATCCATGCTCAGCGGTGAATCCCGCCCGCTGGCCAAGGGCGTCGGCGACAAGGTCTCCGCCGGCACCCTGAACAACGACAGTGCCCTCACCGTGCGCGTCGAGGGCACCCTGCGTAATACCTCGCTGGGGCGCATTATCCGTCTGGTGGAAGAGGCGCAGTCCTCCAAGGCCCCCATCCAGTGCACCGCCGACCGCATCGTGCCCTGGTTCGTCGCCATCACCCTGCTGCTGGCCACCAGCACCTTCATCTATTGGTACAACCACGGCCACTTCGAAGTGGCGCTGATGGCCGCCACCTCGGTGCTCATTATCACCTGCCCCTGCGCCTTCGGCCTCGCCACGCCCATGGCCATCGCCTCCGCCGCCGGGCTCGGCGCCCGCCACGGCATCCTGATCAAGAATGGCGAAGTGCTGGAAACCCTATCGCACATCGACCACTTCGTATTCGACAAGACCGGCACCCTCACCGAGGGCCGCATGCGGGTCAAGGCGGTCATCACCCGCGACGGCGCCGACGAAGACAGCCTGCTCAACCAGGTCGCGGCGCTGGAGCAGTTCTCCGAACACAGTATCGCCCGCGCCATCGAGGCCGAAGTCGAGGCCCGCGACCTGTCACTCCTGCAGGCCCATGAAGTGGTCAACAAGCCCGGCCATGGCCTCAGAGGCCGGGTGGGCGAACACGAATTCATTGTCGGTACCCTTCACTGGCTGTCGCAAAACGGCGTCGTCTGCAGCGACAAACTACAGCACACAGTGACGGAATGGGAAGCACAGGCCATGACCTGTGTGCACGTCGCCATCGACGGCCGCGAGGCCGGTATTATCGCCGTCGCCGACCGCCTGCGTACGGATGCCCGCACCCTCATCGACAATCTGCGCGCTGCCGGCATGCGCCTGACCCTGCTCAGCGGCGACCGTCGCACCGTGGCCGAGGCCATCGCCAAACAACTGGGTGGCATGGAAGTCATCGCCGAGGTATTGCCGCAAGACAAGGATCGCATCATCCACGGACTACAGAAAAAGGGCGCCAAGGTCGCGATGGTGGGCGACGGCATCAACGACGCCCCGGCCCTGATCCGCGCCGATGTCGGTATCGCCCTGGGTTCCGGTACCGACATCTCCGGCGAAAGTGCCGACATCGTGCTGATGAACGACGAACTGGACAAGGTCGGCCTCAGCGTCGCCCTCTCACACCGCACCCTGCGCACCATCCGCCAGAACATCGGCATCTCCATCACCTACAATATCATCATGATACCCTTGGCTATGAGCGCGGCAATCACCCCGCTGGTAGCGGCCATAGCCATGCCCGTCAGTTCGCTGCTGGTGATCGGCAATGCCGCCCGCATCCGCACCCTGTTCACACAAACGAGGAGCAACACATAGTGGACGTCATCTACGCCCTGATTCCCGGGATGATTTTCCTAGGCCTGATCATGGTCGGCGTACTGATCTGGGCCGTGAAGAGCGGTCAGTACGATGATCTGGAAGGCGATGCCCAGCGCCTGCTGATGGACGAGGATGGCAACAGGAAAAAGCGCGGGAAAAGACGCCGCAAGCCGACAGAGGGGCAGGCGCCGAAAAAGGATCCGGGAAAGAATTGGCCGGATGCGGATTGATGGCTAAGGACTCAATCCCAGGCGTCTCGGTATGAAAAATACGATTTTTGTAACTGTGGGAGCGGCTTTAGCCGCGAATAATGGCTAGCTCTATTCGCGGCTAAAGCCGCTCCCACAAAAAATCATTACTCGCCTTCACCAGCCTCATTGGCCGGCCTCATCTCACGCAGCGGCTTCACCAGGGCCTCGAAATCCTTGAGCAAAACATACTGCAACACGGCCTTTCCCTTGCCGCTCAGCGCAATATCCAGACCCAGATCGGGATACAGCCAGTGGACTGTGTCAGTTTCCAGCTCGGTGACGCGCGCAGACGGCTCACCAAAACGCTTCAGCAACAGCTCGTCATCCAGCGTCGTGCGCGTCAGATAGGCCAAACTGACAATGGGTGTCGCGTAGACCCGCCGCACATCCTCCGAAGCGAGTGTCACCTTGTTGGTGCCACTGCCCATGGTGCTGATGCGCACACCACGGGCAAACATCGCCTCCACCTCATCCTGCGTCAACTGCATCACCATCACTATCTTGGCCGAGAAGCCACCCAGCACCACCTTGTCGAAATAGGCCTCCACTCTGCGCAGGCCATCGGGAGAAGCAAACAAAGTGATCTCGGCAGCGCCGTGCATCTGTTGCTCCGCCTCATCCAGCGTCGTCTCGCCCAGGGTAATGCCGAAAACGCGTGTCGCCCCATCCGCCGTGTGCTCGATCTGCCAAGGCAGAAACTGGCCGTGATCGGTATCAGGGGCGGGTAACATAATAGCGATCAGAACCAGCAACAGGCTGCCCAACAGGACGCTCAGAAAGACTTTATTCTTCATTTTCAGCAATTACCGCAAGAGGTGAGTAAAATAGAGTACAACCTGAATCCGTGGCTTCAGGTATCAATACATCATGCAGATCTGTATTTTACCGGGAGTCAGGCGCGCCGTCGCGGATTCCCAAAAATAAACCAAGCCTCGAAGGCCACTGCCCCACCATGAACGACCCCGCCATCACTCTCACCTCCGCCTTCATCATCGGCCTGCTCGGCGGCGCCCACTGCATCGGCATGTGCGGCGGCATCATGAACGCCCTCAGCTTCGCCCTGCCGGAACAGCAGCGCAAACCGCGCAGCGCCCTGCCCACCCTACTACTCTACAATACCGGGCGCATCTTCAGTTATGCCGTCGCCGGTGCCCTGGTGGGCGGCCTGGGCATGCTGCTGCAAGGACCCATCGGCATCCTCGGCCCCGGCCTGCGTATCTTTGCCGGGCTGATGCTGGTCGCCATGGGCCTCTATCTGGCCGGCTGGTGGCGCGGCCTGGTACACCTGGAAAAACTCGGCGGCCATGTATGGAAACACCTGCAGCCATTGGGCAACCGCCTGATGCCCGTCACCCGGCCCTCGCAGGCTCTGCTGCTCGGCGCCCTGTGGGGCTGGCTGCCCTGCGGCCTGACCTACAGCACCCTGACCCTCGCCGTCTCCACCGGCAGCTGGCATCAGGCCGCCCTGGTCATGGCCAGCTTCGGCCTCGGCACCCTGCCGGTAATGCTCGCCAGCGGCGTGTTTGCACATCAACTCAAAGGCTGGATTCAAAGAAAACTGGTGAGAAGCATCGCCGCCATTCTGGTGATCGGCTTTGGCATTTGGACCCTCGCCTCACCCCTCGTCCATATGACGGCCAATCATGCGACACACACACCCACCATGCAGCACGGCACAGGGCAGGATCATGGGCATGGGCATGCACAACACTGAAACAGGAAAAAGCAGGGTATTGACTGCCGTATGGCTGGGCGTCTTTTTCGGCGTCCTGATCTGGTCCGGCATCAACCCCAAGGATGGCCTGACCTGGCTCCTCGAAGTCTTCCCCGCCATCGCCGCCTTGCTTGCACTCGCCATCAGCCGCAAGCGCTTCCCGCTCACGCCGCTGACCTATACCCTGGTCCTCATCCACGCCATCATCCTCATGGTCGGCGGGCACTACACCTATGCCGAGGTTCCACTGGGCGACTGGCTAAAAGAAATCGCCGGCCTGGAGCGCAACAATTACGACAAGCTGGGCCACTTCGCCCAAGGCTTCATCCCTGCCATCGTCGCACGCGAAATCCTCATCCGCAGACGGATCATCAACGGTGCCGCTTGGCGTAACTTCTTTATCGTCAGCTTCTGCCTCGGATTCAGCGCCTTCTACGAACTCATCGAATGGTGGGTGGCCCTGCTCAGCGACGAAGCCGCCGAGGCCTTTCTCGGCACCCAGGGTTATGTCTGGGACACCCAGTCAGACATGGCCTGGGCGCTGGGGGGAGCCATCACCGCATTGGCGCTGCTAGGCCGCTATCACGACCGGCAGTTGCGAGCATTTACGAAGCGATAAAACAGAAAGTAAGGTGGCCTGGATGGAATCCAGCACAATCCGGAAGATATCCCCACGTCAGCCCCGGATTCCGTTTCACTCCATCCGGGCTACTTACTATGGCCGCCATAAGTCCGTGTTGGGATAAAAGGCCTGCCACGCAAACCAGAACACCATCACCGAAGGAATGGGCTTGCCTTTCCGGTCAGTGATTTGTGGGTAACGT